>NZ_JALEGG010000249.1 GCF_022763525.1 Acidovorax sp. | reverse complement strand
GCCAATGCCAGCGTATGGCCGATGGTTTCCATCAGGGCAGGCATGCGCTCCCGCGCCATCCGCACCCCGTCCAGCCGGGTGAGCGAGGCCAGGCCCAGCTTGAGGGCCGCCGGGCCCAGGTCGTAGCGGGCCGTGCGGGGATCTTGCGTCACCAGGCCCAGGCGCTGAAAGCTCACCAGATAGCGGTGCGCCTTGGCCGCGCTCATGCCTGCCGAGGCCGCCACATCCTTGAGCATCAGGGGTCCGCGCGAGCGGGTGAGGCCTTCCAGCAGGGCGAAACCTACCTCGACCGATTGAATTCCTGCACGTTCTTTGTCCATGTGCACTAAAATTTGGGCGTTTTGTTTAGTTAAATCAATTTACCCAAGCGTAATTTTCGCTAGGGGTGCCCATCAACCTCTGAGACAAAGGTCCTGCCACCATGAAACTCGCTACGTACAAAGACGGCTCGCGCGACGGCCAACTGGTTGTCGTCTCCCGTGACCTGGGCACAGCCCATTATGCGACCGGCATTGCCAGCAAGATGCAGCAAGCGCTGGACGACTGGGGCTTCATTGCTCCCCAGCTGCAGGACCTGTACGACCAGCTCAACAGCGGGCGCGCCCGCCACGCGTTCCCCTTCGATCCCGCCCAATGCATGGCCCCGCTGCCGCGCGCCTACCAGTGGGCCGATGGCTCGGCTTACATCAACCACGTTGAACTGGTGCGAAAAGCGCGCAACTCCGAGGTGCCCGAGAGCTTCTATACCGACCCGCTGATGTACCAGGGCGGCAGCGATGACTTCATCGGACCCTGCGACGACGTAGTGGTCCCCAGCGAGGCCATGGGCATCGACTTCGAGGCCGAGATCGCCGTGGTGACTGGCGATGTGAAGATGGGCACCACGCCCGACCAGGCGCTGGACGGCATCCGGTTGGTGATGATCGTCAACGACGTGAGCCTGCGCAACCTGATCCCCGCCGAACTGGCCAAGGGTTTCGGCTTCTTCCAGAGCAAGCCCGCCACCGCCTTCGGCCCCGTGGCCGTGACGCTGGACGAGCTGGGCGACGCCTGGGACCACGGCCGTGTGAACCTCACGGTGCAATCCACCTGGAACGGGCGCAAGGTCGGCATGTGCGACGCCGGGCCCGAGATGACCTTCCACTTCGGCCAGCTGATCGCCCACGTGGCCAAGACGCGCAACGTGCGCGCCGGTTCCATCATCGGCAGCGGCACCGTCAGCAACAAGGGTGTGGAGCAGAACGGCCGCATGGAATGGCCCAAGGGCTACAGCTGCATTGCCGAGAAGCGCTGCATCGAGACCATCCAGGACGGCAAGCCCACCACCGAGTTCATGAAGTACGGCGACACGATCCGCATCGAGGTCAAGGGCAAGGACGGCGCCAGCATCTTTGGCGCCATCGACCAGACCATCGCCGCGCCGGCTGCATAAGATTGGCGTACGCTGGCGCCGCAGCGGTTTGAAAGAAAAATAGGCGCCAGCGCTGATGTATCAAGCGCTGCAAGCTATCAAGTAGATAGCAAAATCGGATGAAGCGCAGCGGAGGCGGCTGCGGCCAGCCCCGCCGCCGCGCCCCGCGTTTTCAGCCGGGCAGGTGGCACACTGCTTCGACGTTGTTGCCTTCGGGGTCGATGACAAAGGCGCCGTAGTAATTCGCGTGGTAGTCGGGCCGGAGGCCCGGCGCGCCGTTGTCCTTGCCGCCGGCAGCGATCGCCGCTTGGTAGAAGGCATCCACCTGCGCCCGGTCTTGCGCACGCCACGCCAGGTGGCAACCCGTGGTCGCTGGTGGGCCGCCGTAGGGTGAAGGACCGTCGATGAACCACACGTCGGCTTTCTTGCCATCGGGCTCGGACGCATCCGGGTAGGCAAATCCCAGAATGTTCATGCCGTAGTTGCCTTCAAAGGACAGGCTGTAGCCCAGCGGGGCCAGGGCGGCGCTGTAGAACGCCTTGGCGCGGGCAATGTCGGTGACGCGGAAAGTCATGTGGTCCAGCATGGGGAATCTCCTGGTGTGGTGAAGTCCCGTGTTATACCGGAGATGCTGTTTTTAAACACAGTATGTTGCAGGCCGATACAAATGCCCGGATGGCTGCCGACCGCTGCTGTCAGTTCCACCCCTCCAGCACCAGCTTGCCCCGCGCCTTGCCGCTCTCGATGAGCGCGTGCGCGCGCTTCAGGTTCTCGGCGTTGATGGTGCCGAACCGCTGGTCCAGCGTCGTGCGGATCAGCCCCGCATCCACCAGCCGGGCCACCTCGGTGAGCAGGCGATGCTGGCCGATCATGTCGGCCGTGCCGAACAAGGCGCGCGTGAACATCAGCTCCCAATGCACCGACACCGACTTGCGCTTGAACTTCGTCACGTCGAGCGACACGGGGTCGTCGATCAGCGCGAACTGCCCCTGGGGCGCAATGGCCTCGACGATCTGCGCGAAGTGCGCATCGGTCTGCGTGAGGCTCGCGATGATGTCGACCACCGGGTGGCCGATGCGCGCCAGCTCCTGCGCGAGCGGCTGGCTGTGGTCGATGACATGGTGGGCGCCGAGTTCGCGCACCCAGGCCTGCGTTTCGGGGCGCGACGCGGTGCCGATCACCGTGAGGCCGGTCAGCCGCGCTGCCAGCTGCGTGAGGATGGAGCCCACGCCGCCGCTCGCGCCAATGATGAGCAAGGTCTTGTTCGTGGGCTGCTTGCCGGGCACCACGCCCAAGCGGTCGAACAGCAGCTCCCACGCGGTGATGGCCGTGAGCGGCAGCGCGGCAGCCTCAGCGTCGTCGAGCGACCGGGGGGCATGGCCCACGATGCGCTCGTCCACCAGGTGCAACTCGCTGTTGGTGCCGGGCCGGGCGATGGAGCCTGCGTACCAGACGCGGTCGCCGGGCTGGAAGAGTGTCACGTCCGGGCCGACGGCACGCACGATGCCGCAGGCGTCCCAGCCCAGCACTTTGTAGGGCTGCCCCTCGGCAGGGCCCGTGCCCTTGCGCACCTTGGTGTCCACAGGGTTCACCGAGACGGCCCGCACCTCGATCAGCAGGTCGCGCCCGGTCGCCACGGGGGCGGGCAGGGTGATGTCGAGGAGGGCGCCGGGGTGGTCGATAGCGCCGGGATGGGTGTAGCCGATGGCTTTCATGGTGCGGGGTCCTGGATGGGTTGAAACAATGCGCCAATGGTCGGTTTAATTGGATTGTTTGCAAATGGGGTGTTGATTGAATCCATATTCAAAGAAAATTTGAATAAACCGCCCACCAGACGTGACCGCCAATGAAAAGCCTGCAGGACCTCGACATCTTTGTGCGCACCGTGGACAGCGGTAGCCTCTCGGCCACCGCGCGAGCACTCGGCCTCACGCCCGCCGCCGCCAGCGCCGCGCTCAAGCGGCTGGAGTCCGAGCTGGGCGTGGCGCTGTTCGCGCGCTCCACCCGCAGCCTGCGCCTCACGCAGGAGGGCGAACTCTTCCTGGAGCAGTGCCGCCCCGCGTTGGCCGCGCTGCACCAGGTGCGCGGCCAGCTGCAGGGTGGGCGGGCCAGCGCGCTCACGGGCATGCTGCAGCTGGCAGCCCCATCGGACCTCGGGCGCAACGTGTTGCTGCCCTGGCTCGACGCGTTCCAGTCGGAGCACCCGGGCGTCGACCTCCGCCTGCAGCTATCGGACCGCGTGGCCAATGTCTACAGCGAGCCGGTGGATGCGGCCTTTCGCTACGGCAAGCCGCAGGACTCGGGCCTGGTGGCACTGCCGCTGGCGCTTGACCACCACCGCGTGCTTTGCGCCGCGCCGGCCTACCTTGCAGCCCACGGCGCGCCCGATTCGCCGCACGCGCTGGCCGAGCGGGACTGCCTGTGCTTCATGCTCGGTGGCGACGTGCACGACCGCTGGCGCTTCTGGGACGCGGCAGGCGATGAGGTGCAGGTGCGCGTGCGCAGCCGCAACGTGGCCAACGACGGCGATGCCGTGCGCCGCTGGGCCGTGCTGGGCAAGGGCATTGCCTACAAGTCCTACTTCGACGTGGCGCACGACCTGGCCGCCGGCCGCCTTGTGCCGCTGTGTCCGGACTGGACCACCGAGGCGGTACCGCTGTACCTCGTGGCGCCCAGCCGCCACCAGATCACGCCGCTGGTGCGTGCGCTGCGCGACTTCATGGCCGCGCGGTTGCAGGCACTTGCGCAGGGACAGGGTGCCGTCGCGTAGTCGCGCCACGGGGCTTGCAGGGTTGTCCGGTGGGCGACCTGCGCGCCGGCAGCGGGCGCCCCACAATGACCCGCTTGCGCTCGCCACCACCGTTGGCCTGCCCCACCAACCCACACGCCCCACCATGCTGAACTTCGACTTCCACAACCCCACCCACATCGCCTTCGGCCAGGGCCGCATTGCCGACCTGGCCAAGCTCGTGCCTGCTGCTGCCAAGGTGCTGATCCTCGTGGGCGGCGCCAGCGCCGAAAAGACGGGCACGCTGGCCGAGGTGCGCGCTGCGCTGGGCGAGCGCCAGCACGCCACCTTCAGCGGCATCGAGCCCAACCCGAGCTACGAGACTTCGATGAAAGCCGTCGCGCAGATCCGCGAGGGCAGCTTCGACTTTCTGCTGGCTGTGGGCGGCGGCTCGGTGATCGACGCCACCAAGTTCATCGCCGCCGCCGTGCGTTTCGAGGGCGACGACCCGTGGGCGATCCTCGAAAAGCACGGCCGCAATGTCAAGGGCGCCATGCCATTTGGTTCAGTGCTCACGCTCCCCGCCACGGGCTCGGAGATGAACAACGGCGGCGTCATCACCCACCGCGCCAAGGGCGCCAAGCTGTCGTTTGGCAGCGTGCACACCTACCCGGTGTTCTCGGTGCTCGACCCCACCAAGACCTACACCCTGCCGCCCCAGCAGCTGGCCAACGGCGTGGTCGATGCGTTCGTGCACACGGTGGAGCAGTACCTCACCTACCCCGTCAACGCCCCCGTGCAGGACCGGTTTGCCGAAGGCATCCTCCAGACGCTGATCGAGATCGGCCCGCGCCTCCTCACCGCTCCCGAGCCCGTGTACGACGACCGTGCCAATCTCATGTGGGCCGCCACCATGGCGCTGAACGGGCTGATCGGCGCGGGCGTGCCGCAGGACTGGGCCACGCACATGATCGGCCACGAGCTGACGGCGCTGCACGGCATCGACCACGCGCGCACGCTGGCCATCGTGCTGCCCGCGTTGCTGAACGAGCGCCGCAGCGCCAAACGCGCCAAGCTGCTGCAGTACGGCGAGCGCGTGTGGGGCATCACCACCGGCACCGACGACGAGCGCATCAGCGCCGCCATCGAGCGCACGCGTGCCTTCTTTGAAAGCATGGGCATCGCCACGCGCTTGTCGGGCTACGGCCTGGGCATGGACACGGTGAACGCCGCAGTGGCGCAACTGGAGGCGCACGGCATGTTGCAGCTGGGCGAGCAGCGCGAGATCACGCCCGCCGTGAGCCGGCGCGTCCTCGAAGCCGCGCTGTAAGCCGACGCCGCAAACTGCGCCGGGGCAACGCACAGCGGCAGCCATCGGGGGTACGGTAGAAGGATCAACGTTTTCACCCTGCCCTAGAAGGAGACAGCTATGCCCCGCATCCTCATGGTTCTCACTTCCCACGGCGAGCTGGGCGACACCGGCAAGAAAACCGGCTTCTGGCTTGAAGAGTTCGCCGCCCCGTACTACGTGTTCAAGGACGCAGGCGCGTCGGTCACCCTGGCCTCCCCCCAGGGCGGTCAACCGCCGCTGGACCCCAAGAGCGACGCACCCGATGCGCAGACCGACGCCACGCGCCGCTTCAAGGGCGATGCCGCCGCCCAGGCCGAGCTGGCCGCCACGTTGAAACTGTCGGAGGTGGATGCTGCCCAGTTCGACGCCGTGTTCTACCCTGGCGGCCACGGACCGCTGTGGGACCTCGCGGGCGATGGGCGCTCCATCGCCTTGATCGAATCCACACTGGCCGCTGGCAAGCCTCTGGCCGCTGTGTGCCATGCCCCCGGCGTGCTCCGCGATGCCAAGGCGCCGGACGGCAAACCCCTGGTACGCGGCAAGAACGTGACGGGTTTCACCAACAGCGAGGAAGCCGCCGCCGGCCTGACGCATGTGGTGCCTTTCCTGGTGGAAGACATGCTCATGTCCCACGGTGGCCTGTACACCAAGCAGGCCGACTGGAAGCCGCACGTGGTCGCCGACGGGCTGCTCATCACCGGGCAGAACCCCGCGTCGTCAGAGCCTGCAGCGCGCGCCCTGCTGCAGGCGCTGGAGTGACGCTGCGGCCCTAAGATCGTAAACACGTTCTAAGGGGAGCCAGGCGGCACCGTCTCGCGCCTTTTGCCCAGCGTTTCGCGCCGCCGATGGGCATTTCGTCGCATGCCGCTCCCCGTGCGGGCACGCGGCGCCTACAGTGCCGCGAAGACGCCACTACCCCCTCGCACGGTGGCGGCTCCTGGCACCACCGACGAAAGGCGCACCGTGACCCACTTCCTCCTTCTGGCCCTGCGCTCTGCCGCACGGCACATCCGCCCCTTCACCGCCGCCGCCTTCGTGGCGCTGGCCGCGCTGTCCGGCGCCGCGTCGGCCCAGCACGCCGGCCTGCGCACCCTTGTCGTGCCCGGCGACGAGCCGGTGAATGTCGCGCTGTTCTACCCCACCGCGCGCAGCGCGGGCGTGGTACAGCTGGGCCCCTGGCGGCCTGTGGTGAGCCTGGGGGCTCCGGTGTCCGCCGAACCGCTCAAGGGGCTGATCCTGGTTTCGCACGGCACGGGCGGCAATGAACTGGCACACCACAACCTGGCCACGCGCCTGGCCGCCGAAGGCTATCTGGTGGCTGCCGTGCGCCACCCCGGCGACAACTGGCAGGACCGCTCCATGATCACCTCGGGCCGCTACTTCGGCGAGCGTCCGCGCCAGATCAGCCGCGTGCTCGACGCGCTGCTGGCCAGCCCGGAGTGGAGCGCGCGCATTCCCGCGGGCCGCATCGGCGCGCTGGGACACTCGGCTGGCGGCTACACCGTGCTGGCCCTGGCTGGCGCGCAGGCCGAGCCCGCCCGCGCCGCCCAGCACTGCCGCGGCGTGCAGGATGACCCAGGCTTCTGCGCCCTGGCCAAAGGTCCCAAGGCGCCGCAGCCGGCCGCTGCCGCACCTGCTGTCACGGCGCCCGACGGCACCCTGGTCTCCGTGCCGGATGCGCGCATCCGCGCCGTGGTGGCCCTCGCGCCCATGGCCGTCGTGTTCACCCCCGACAGCCTGAAGGCCGTGAGCGTGCCGGTGCTGCTGCGCGTGGCCGAGCAGGACGCCGTGCTGACGGGCAGATACCACGGTGGGCACGTGGCGGCGCACCTGGCCACGGCACGGGCAGCCACCGTGCCGGGCGCGGGCCACTTCGCCTTCATGGCCCAGCCCAGCCAGGCCTTGCCGTCCGACGCGGGCGATGCCGCGGCGAACCCGGCGGGCTTTGACCGTGTGGCCTACCACGCGGAGCTGGAGTCGCAGGTGGTGCAGTTCTTTGGCCAGCAATGGACGCGGTGACGGACACGGCGCAGGGGGCGATGCGCCTGCGCCTGTGCACACGGGCGCACGCTGTCAGGCCAGCTGAACCTCGATGCGGCGTGCCTGCGCGTGCTGCGCCTTGGGGATGCGCAGCGTCAGAACGCCCTGGGACAGCTCGGCGGACACCCGTTCGGTATCCAGCTCCTTGCTCAGCGTGAAAACGCGGCGAAAGCGCGCCAGACCAACTTCTGTATGGCTGGAGGTGAGGCCTTCGGGCACGCTGAGGTCCGATTCCGCTTCAATGGTGAGCGTGTCGGACTCGATTTGCAGATTCAGCTTGTCGCGGTGCACGCCCGGCAGGTCGGCGTAGAGTGTGATGCCGTTGGTGTCCTCGATGACGTCCACGGGCGGCGTGAGTGCAACGTCGCTGTAGCGCGTAGCCTGCTGCGGGGCGCCCGCCGTGCTGGGCGATACGCGGGGAGAGGTCTGTACATCGTTGCGCATGGTGTTTTCTCCTGGGAAATGGGGTCCTTTCTTCGAGAGGGGCGGGCGCGGCGGACTGCGCACTCACTGCACGGCAATGCGGCGGGGCTGGGCCGAGGCGCGCCGCTGCACGGAGATGCGCAGCACGCCGTCGCGCAGCTGCGCGTTCACGGCGTCCGGATCTGCGTCGTCGGGCAGGGTGATCGCGCGGCTGAAGCGGCCGTCGAAGCGCTCGTTGATGTGGGCCGTGGCCTTGGCATCCGCGCTGGCCAGCGGGCTCTTGCGCTCGCCCGCAATGCTCAGCAGGCCGCGCTCCAGGTTCACTTCGAGCGTGGCCGGGTCCACGCCGGGCGCAAATGCGTAGATTTCGATGCTCTGGGGCGTGCCACCCACATTGATGGCGGGAAATCCGTGGCGGGCGAAGCCGCGGATGGTGGGAGACAGATCGTAGGCCTGCTGCATTTCGCGTTGCAGGCGATCCATCTCCGCGAACATGTCGCGTGCAAAAAGGGATCGGTACATGGCGAAACCTCCGTCAGTGGTTCAACAACAAAACGGAGCGCCGAAGGCGGTGGGGTTCCAGTCTCCAGCGCTTCCGGTTCCTGAACTGGAAGCGGTTCGCCGTTTTTCAAGAGGGCGCGTGCGCCCTCATGGCATCCCCTGGGTGTGGGAGGCCGGATTTTGAAGCGAAATATGCCTCTAGCGCTTGATTGGTAAGCGCTAAAAGCTATCAAAGAAATAGCGAATTCACGCTGCGTGCGCTCCGGCTGAAGCTGGGGCAGCGGCGAGGGCTTCCACCTCCACCAGGCAGTCATAAAACGTCGGCGCCCGCCCCAGGTCCGTCAGCGCCTGGCTGGTCACCTCGTTCACGTTGGTGCCGTTCAGCCCCATCTTGCGCCACCAGATGCCCAGGCCGTTGACCACGCCCGGCCGCGCGCGGCGCGAAACGGTGGCGTGGCACAGGTAGCTGCCGCGGTCGTTGAACACGCGCACCACGGCGTCGCTCACGATGCCGCGGGCCTCGGCGTCGTCGGGGTGGATCTCCAGCAGCGGGCGGCCCTCGACGGTGCGCAGGCTTTGCACGTTCACGAAGGTGGAGTTCAAGAAATTGCGCGCGGGCGGCGAGATCATCGCCAGCGGGTAGCGGGTGTCTGCGCCCTGCAGCTCGTAGTTCGGGAGGTGGTCGGGCAGGCCGTCCAGGCCCTGCGCGGCCAAGCGGGCGCTGTAGAACTCGCACTTGCCGCTGGTGCTGGGGAAGCCGCCGTCCGCAAACGGCGCGTCGGGCAGCGCCAGCGTCGCAAAGCCTTGCGATTCCAGCAGCGCGTAGTCCACCGCGTCGCCAAACGCCTGGCGGCACAGCGCCTCGTCGCTGTCGGCAAAGCAGGGGTCCGTGAAGCCCATGCGCGCGGCCAGGTCGCGGAAGATCTGCGCGTTGCTGCGCGCCTGGCCTTGCGGTGCGATGGCGGGGCGGTTGAGCAGCACGTCGGTGTGGCCATAGCTCAGGTGCACGTCCCAGTGCTCGAGCTGCGTAGTGGCGGGCAGGATGTAGTCGGCGTAGTCGGCCGTATCGGTCTTGAAGTGTTCCAGTACCACCGTGAACAGGTCTTCGCGTGCAAAGCCTTGCACCACCTTGCCCGAGTCAGGCGCCACGGCCACGGGATTGCTGTTGTAGACCACGACGGCCTCCACCTTCGGGCCGAAGGCGGGCGAGGCCTCGCGCAGAAGGTCGTCGCCAATGGTGGACATGTTGATGGTGCGCGGTGTCTTCGCGGGCATCAGGTCCGGCCGCTGCAGCACCGCGCGCTGGGCCGGGAATTGGCCGGAGCTGGACAGCAGCAGGCCGCCCGCGCGGTGGCGCCACGCGCCGGTGAGGGCCGGCAGGCAGGCCACGGCGCGCACGGCATTGCCCCCGCCGCGCACGCGCTGCATGCCGTAGTTGAGCCGGATGGCCGCGGGCTTCGTGGTGCCGTAGTCCTTGGCCAACTGGCGGATCTGCTCCACAGGAATGCCGCAGATGTCGGCCGCGCGCTCGGGCGGCCATTGCAGGGCGCGCTCGCGCAGCGGTTCCCAGCCCAGCGTGTGGCGGGCGATGTAGTCGTGGTCCAGCCAGTCGTTGGTGATGAGTTCGTGCATCAGCGCCAGCGCCAGCGCGGCATCGGTGCCGGGGCGCAGCTGGATGTGCTCATGGCACTTGTCGGCCGTCTCGCTTTGGCGCGGATCAATGCATACCAGCTTGGCGCAATTGCGCTTGGCCTGCTGCGCATAGCGCCAGAAGTGCAGGTTGCTGCCGATGGAATTGCTGCCCCAGATCAGGATGAGCTGCGCCTCGGCAAAGAACTCCACCTTCATGCCCACTTTGCCGCCCAGCGTCTGCACCAGGGCTTCAGCCCCGGCAGAGGCGCAGATGGTGCGGTCGAGCTGCGATGCACCCAACTGGTGGAAGAAACGGCGGTCCATGCTCTCCCCCTGCACCATGCCCATGGTGCCAGCGTAGCTGTAGGGCAGGATGGCTTCGGGCGCGCGGGCCGCAATCGCCTGCAGGCGCTGCGCAATATCGGCCAGGGCTTCGTCCCAGCTGACGGGTGCGAACTGCCCGCTGCCCTTGGCGCCGGTGCGCTTGAGGGGGGTGAGCACCCGCTCCGCGTGGTACGTGCGCTCGGTGTACTTGCTGACCTTGGCGCACAGCACGCCGTCGGTGTGGGGGTGGGCGGGATTGCCCTGCACGCGGGTGGCCACGCCGTGCTCGTCCACGGTGGTCAGCAGCGCGCAGGTGTCGGGGCAGTCGTGCGGGCAGGCGCCACGGACCTGGGCGGTCTCCGTGGGAGAAGGATTTGCAGCAGCAGGCGTGGGCATGGGGCAGGTTGCTCGTTAAACTGGCACTCGGGGTTGGAACGGTTGTGCATATCTGGCCACCCCTGCAACGATGCTGCCTACCGGCAGCGCACAGAGGCCGTCCTCGATTTCACAAGAGCAGAGATTTCACCATGAACCAAACGGTATTGGGACGCAGGCAGTTTTCCGTCGGCCTGGGCGCGGCCGCGCTGGGCGGCTTCCATCTGGCGCATGCGCAGGGCGAAGGCCGCATCGTGCTTGGCCAGTCCGCTGCCTTCACGGGCCCGGCCGCCCAACTGGGCGTGCAGTTCAACCTGGGCGCCAAGCTCTATTTCGACCAGCTCAACGCCCAGGGCGGCGTAGGCAAGCGGATGGTGGAAATCCGCACCATGGACGACGGCTACGAGCCCGACCGCTGCGCTGAAAACACCCGCAAGCTCATCGCCGAAGATGTGTTTGCCTTGTTTGGCTACATCGGCACACCCACCAGCCTGGCTGCGGTGCCCATCTTCACCCCGGCCAAGGTGCCTTTCTTTGGCCCGTTCACGGGGGCCGAGGCCTTGCGCCAGCCGTTCAACCGGCTCATCTTCCATGTGCGGGCCTCTTACTACGAAGAGACCGCGCTCATCGTGCGCCAGCTCACCAACCTGGGGCTCAAGAAGATCGCGGTCTTCTACCAGAACGACGCCTATGGCAAGGCAGGCCTCGATGGCGTGACCCGGGCGCTCACCGAGCTCAAGCTGGCACCCGTCGCGACCGCCACGGTGGAGCGCAATTCGGTGGACGTGAAGGCGGCGACCGAAAAGCTGGTGGCCGCCCGGCCCGACGCCGTGGTGCAGATCGCCGCGTATGCCGGCAGCGCGGCCTTTGTGCGGGCCGCGCGCAAGGCCGGGTACGGCGGCACGTTCTACAACGTGTCGTTCGTCGGCACCCAGGCGCTGGCCGACGAGCTGGGCAAGGACGGTGCGGGTGTGGTGGTGTCGCAGGTGGTGCCTTCGCCCTACCAGCCCTCGCGCCCTATCACGCGCGAGTTTCTCGACGCCATCAAGAAGGGCGGCGACAAGGTGCAGGCCAACTACTCCAGCATGGAAGGCTATCTCGCTGCGCGCATCTTCACCGAAGGCCTGCGCCAGGCCAATGCCAGCGGCAAGATCACGCGCGAGAGCCTGATCGCCGGACTGGAAGGGCTGGGCACCCAGGCCATCTCGGGCTTCCAGGTGTCGTACAGCCCCACGGACCACTCTGCTTCGAATTTTGTGGAGATGTCGATGCTGACGGGCGATGGGCGCGTAAGGACTTGAGTCCCCCCCTGAGGCGCTGCGCGCCTTCCCCCCGGGGGGACGCCACCAGTGGCCTGGCGGAGCCAGTTCCACGGTGGCACTGAGCTGGGCCGCGCCGGTTGCGGCCCGCAGGGGATCCAGCGGTCCTAGGCTGGCGGCCAGTCGATGGACCGGGTGCGCGCAAGCCCTTGCATGAAGGCCTCGCAGCGCGCCAGCTGCGCCAAGCTCACGTATTCATCGGGCTGGTGCGCCTGCCGGATGCTGCCGGGGCCGCACACCACGGTGGAGATGCCCGCATTCTTGAACAACCCGGCCTCCGTGCCAAAGGCCACCAGGGTCGTGCCTTGTTCGCCGGTCAGTTCCTGCGCCAGACGCGTGACCGGGTCGTCCTTGCTGCCCAGAAAACTCGGGATCTCGCAGATGGTCTCGAATTCAAAGCCTGCCGCAGGCGCTACCTTCTTCATGGCAGGTTCCAGCGATTTCGCATATGCCACCACCTCGGACTGCATCTGCGCCGCATTGGCCGTGGGCAGGTCGCGGAATTCGTAGCGGAACTCGGCGTCGCGCGGCACCACGTTGTCGGCGATGCCGCCATGGAACTGGCCCACGCTGGTGGTCGAAAACGGTACGTCGAAGCCTTCGAAGCGAGGCTCCTCGCGCTCGAAACCCTCACCCATGTCGCGCAGGCGACCCACCACGCGGGCCGCCATCTCGATGGCGTTGACGGAGTGCGGCGTGAGCGAGGAATGCGCTTCCTTGCCCCGCACGCAACACTTGTAGCGGTACACCCCCTTGTGGGCAATGGCGGGCACCATGCTGGTGGGCTCGCCCACGATGCAGGCCAGGGGCTGGATGTTTGCGTCCCGCAGGTCGGCGATGAGTTCCTTCACGCCGAAGCAGCCAACTTCTTCGTCGTAGCTGAAGGCCAAGTGGATGGCGAAAGGCGCCTCGCTGTTCAAGAACTGCTCGGCGTGCGACACGGCAATGCCGATGAACGCCTTCATGTCGGCACTGCCGCGCCCGTACAGGCTCGGGCCTTCGGGGCCGTCTTTCACCAGCGCACTCAACGGATCCATGCTCCAGTCCTGCCCGTCCCACGGCACGGTGTCGGTGTGGCCTGACAGGATGATGCCGGCGGGCTTGCCCTCGCCGAGGGTGGCGAACAGGTTGGCCTTGGTTTTGCTGTCGTTGAAGGTCAGCCGGCTTTTCACGCCCAGCCGGGCGAGGTGGTCCCGGATGAAGTGGATCAGTTCCAGGTTGGAGTTCTGGCTGACGGTGTTCATGCGCACCAGGGTTTGCGCGAATTCAAGGGCCTGCGGGGAAAGCGTCATGTTGCGGTGCAAATAAACCCGGGGTAGCGAAAGGGGCGGCCAGCGGGCTAGACTGTGAGATCGTAAGGATGCATATCATGAACGTTATCGATTCCATCGTCACGCAGGCGGCCAGTATTGCCGCCGTGCGCCGGGACATTCACGCCCACCCGGAGCTGTGCTTCGAAGAGGTGCGCACCGCCGACGTGGTGGCGCAGAAGCTCACCGAATGGGGCATCCCCATCCACCGGGGCCTGGGCAAGACGGGCGTGGTGGGCATCGTGAAGGGGCGCGACGGTGGCGCCAGCGGCCGTGCGATTGGCCTGCGCGCCGACATGGACGCGCTGCCCATGCAGGAGTTCAACACCTTCGCCCACGCCAGCAAACACCAGGGCAAGATGCACGCCTGCGGCCACGATGGCCACGTGGCCATGCTGCTGGCCGCAGCACAGCACTTTGCCAAGCACCGCAATTTCGACGGCACCGTGTACCTGATCTTCCAGCCCGCGGAAGAGGGCGGCGGCGGCGCCCGCGTGATGATCGAAGACGGCCTGTTCGAGCAGTTCCCCATGGAGGCGGTGTACGGCATGCACAACTGGCCCGGCCTGCCGGTGGGCACCTTTGCCGTGAGCCCCGGGCCGGTCATGGCGTCGACCAGCGAATTCAAGATCACCCTGCGCGGCAAGGGCGGCCATGCCGCGCTGCCGCACACGGGCATCGACCCAGTGCCGATTGCCTGCGGCATGGTGCAGTCTTTCCAGACCATCATCAGCCGCAACAAGAAGCCGGTGGATGCCGGCGTGATCTCGGTGACGATGATCCATGCGGGCGAAGCCACCAACGTGGTGCCCGACAGCGTCGAACTGCAGGGCACGGTGCGCACCTTCACCGTGGAAGTGCTGGACCTGATCGAAAAGCGCATGCGCCAGATTGCCGAGCACACCTGCGCGGCGCACGATGCAACCTGCGAGTTCGAGTTTGTGCGCAACTACCCGCCCACCATCAACTCGCCCGCCGAGGCCGAATTTGCGCGCAAGGTCATGGCCACCATCGTGGGCGAAGAACGTGTGCTGCCCCAGGAACCGACCATGGGCGCCGAAGACTTCGCCTACATGCTGCAGGCCAAGCCCGGCGCGTACTGCTTCATCGCCAATGGCGATGGTGCGCACCGCGAGATGGGTCACGGCGGCGGGCCGTGCATGCTGCACAACCCCAGCTACGACTTCAACGACGACCTGATCCCGCTGGGCGCGACCTACTGGGTCAAGCTCGCCGAAGCGTGGCTGGCCCAGCCTACCGCCGCGGCCTGACGCCCTGTTCCTGGCCACTCTCCACCCGGGCCCACGTTGCGCGCCCGGGTTGCCTTTTGCCTTCCTCCTGAAAGTCCCCCCCATGATCGGTCTCGTGGATGCCTTCTCGCACAGCTACGCAGCAGCCCGCCAAAAGTTTCTGGAGGCGGCCGCCGCGGCGGGCCTGCCCATCGAGTCGCACACCCACCCCCTGAAGGGGCGCGATGGCGAAGACCTGGCCATGGACGTGGTGCGAGACGGCCCGGCCGATGCGAAAAAGCTGCTCATCGTGAGCAGCGCCTGCCATGGCGTGGAAGGCTACTGCGGCAGCGGCGTGCAGGTTTTTGCGCTGCACGATGCTGAGTGGCGCGACAAGGCGCATGCGGCGGGCGTGGCCACGCTGTACATCCATGCGCTCAACCCCTATGGCTTCTCGCACATCCGCCGCTTCACGCACGAGAACGTGGACCTGAACCGCAACTTCCAGGACTTCAGCAAACCGCTGCCCGTGAACACCGCCTACCGCGAGGTACAGCCCCTGCTGCTGCCCGAAGAGTGGCCCCCCGGCCCGGACAACGCCGCCGCGGTGCAGCACTACATCGACACCAAGGGCGAAGCTGCGTGGCAGGCGGCCATCTCGCAGGGGCAGCACGAGTTTCCGCAGGGCATCTTCTTTGGCGGCACCGAGCCCACCTGGAGCAACCGCACGCTGCGCCAGGTGCTGCGCCAGCATGGCGCCCAGGCCTCGCACATTGCCTGGATCGACCTGCACACGGGCCTGGGCCCCAGCGGCCATGGCGAGCGCATCTACGCCGGCAAGGACGACACCGTGGCCGTGGCCCGCGCACGCGCCTGGTGGGACGGCAGCGGCGCCACGCCGGTCACGTCGATCTATGACGGGTCGTCGACCTCGGCCTTCCTCACGGGCCTCATGTGGACTGCCATCTACGACGAGTGTCCGCATGCCGAATACACCGGCATTGCCATGGAATACGGCACCGTGCCTGTGCTGGATGTGATGAACGCCATCCGCGCCGAGCAGTGGCTTAACCTGCACCCCGGTGCACCCGCCGAGCAGCGTGCGCAGATCAAGGCCCAGATGCTCGCCGCTTTCTACACCGACACCGATGTGTGGAAGGGCCAGATCGTGAGCCAGGCCCGGCAGTCGATGTTTCAGGCGATGGATGGGCTGGCGCTCTGAGTTCAGTATTGGTCTTTTTAGGCGCTGGCGCAGGAATTTAAATCGCCACCAGCTATCAAAATCGTAGTGTGGCGTGGGCGCGCGGCGGCGTGCCGCGGGTGGGCGCTGGCTGGCGCCACCGATGCACCGGAGTGGCGGCTACCATCGCCTCCAAAGAGAACCGAGGAGACACCATGGCCGCTGCCATCGCCCCCGCGCATGCGCCACCCCTGCTGCAGGCATTCAGTCGCAGCCTGCTCCAGCTGGCCGAGCAGGCTCGCCAGGCACAGCCCCAGGACCTGTTGCAAAGGGCGATGCAGATCCTGCGCGCGCTGGTGCCGTTCGACGCGGCGTGGTGGGGCGAGGTTTCGGCAGAGGGTGTTCACGGCGGGCCACGCAACTGGCTGCACGGCAGCATCGGCCTGAGCCGGAGCTTTGCGACGGAATGGAATGGACTGGCCGCGGTCGACGCGTTTGGCAAGTTGTCCATGGCCCGGCTGGGCGAAGTGGTCCGCGAGCGCGACATGCCGGCGGATGTGCCGGAGCATCCCGAGGTGGCCGCGTTCAGCGAGCGCCATGGCCTGTACCACTGCATGGCCCTCACGGCCGAGTTGCCGGACAGTGGCCTGATGTTCTTCGTCTCGGTGTACCGGCCGCCGCATCGCACCGGGTTCACGGACGCTGAGACCGTGCTGTTTGGCGAGTTTGTCTTTCACCTGCTGCAGCACTGGCACCATCTGCTGCAGCGGCTGCAAAGCAGCTCACCCGGGCGACCCTGGGACAGCTTTGCGCTGGCCGAGCCTTCGGGTGAGCTGCTGTTTGCGGGGTTGCGCATCAGCATGGCGCTGGGCGAGGCCTACCCCGAGTGGACGGGCTCGCGCCTGCCGGCTCCCGTGGTGCAGGCGCTCCCCGGCGTTCCCTGCAACCTGGTGGTAGGCAGCAAGCCTTGCCGCCTGCGGCTGGAGCCTTGCGGACCGCTGGTGGCGGTCAGCATGGCGTCGCGCCACGCCAGGTCGCCGCTGGCGCCGCGCGAGCTGAGCGCGGCCATGCTCTATGCGCACGGCCGCTCGCACAAGGACATCGCTGCCACGCTCGGGCTCTCGCCTGCCACCGTGCGCACCTATTTGCGCACAGCCTATGCGGCGCTGGGGGTGAGCAACAAGCTCGAACTGGTCGCCGCCCTGCGCCAGACCTGACTGGAGGCTGTACAGCTCGCAGCCGGGCGCGCCCGGCGTCTCGGTAGTTTCCCGGCCCCTCTGCATTTGCAGGGGCCGCAACCACGCTGCGTTTTCCTATCGTGCGCCCTGGAGCCCATCGAGGGGTCCGGACAAAAAGCACCACACAGGAGACTTCCCGCATGTTCCCGAGCACATCCCGCGCCGCCTTGGCGCAGCACCGCAACGCCCAGCCCCGCCCCGCGCAAGCAGGAGGCTGGGCCGCTGGCACCCTGAGCGCATTGGCCGCGCTGGCGCTGACCGCCTGCGGCGGCGGCAACGATGCCCCCGCGCCCTTGGCCAGCAAGCCGCTGGCCGAAGCCTGCGCCGCCTACACATCCACGGCCCTGCCCCATGGCGCCCAGATCACGCGCACGGAGCTGCGCAAGGCCGAGGGCACGCTGCCGGATGCTTGCATCGTGCGCGGCAAGATCGTTTCGTCGCCCGAGTCCACCATCAATTGGGCGGTGGAGCTGCCCACGCTGGCGCAGTGGAACGGCAAGACGCTGACCATCGGCGGCGGCGGCTTCGACGGGTTCATTCCGACCGATGACCCGTGGTACCAGCAGCTGGTGGGCCCCTCGGCCAATCCGTATGTGAAGATCAGTTCCGACTCCGGCCATCAAGTGCGCGGCTTTGCCTGGGGCAACAGCGATGTGGCGCTGCGCAACCACGCGTTCGATGCCAACCATTTCGTGCTGGAGGTGGGCACCGCCATTGCCACCGAGTTCTACGGCAAGCGCCCCGTGCGGCGCTACCACATGGGCCATTCCAATGGCGGGCGCTCAGGTCTGATCTCCACGCAGAAGTACCCCAAGGACTACGACGGCGTGGTGGCCATGGAGCCCGCCATCGCCCAGCAGGCGCACCAGGTCAACCTGGGCCCCACGGTGCTGCGCCACATCTTCAAGAGCCGCGAGAACTGGATGAGCCCCGCCAAGATCGCGCTCTACGCCAAGGCCGAGACGGCCGCGTGCGACGGGCTGGACGGTCTGAAGGACGGCATCATCGGCAACGTCGAGGCCTGCAACTACGTGCCCACCGAGCTGCTGTGCCAGGGCGCGGACAGCGATAGCTGCCTCACGGCCGGTCAGATCGAATCCATCCGCCTCATCTACAGCGACCACAAGACGCCCGTGACCCTGTCGCGCGGCGCGGTGGGCTACCCGCGCTTTGGTCGCGGCGGCGCGTCCACGTCGGACTGGCAGTCGTACATGTTCGGCACCAGCTTCGACGCGCCCGATTCGTTCAACCACATGGCCGTGACGGCGGCTGCGCGCCTGGTGGAGGGCAACCCCAACGCCAACATCCTGAGCCACGACCCCACGCAGTACCAGGCGCAGTACAGCCGCCTGGCCGAGATGATCGACGGCACCGACCCGGACATTGCTGCCTTTGCCGACAACGGCGGCAAGCTGCTGATCTGGTACGGCGCGGGCGACACCTGCGTGTCGATGTACCGCACGGTGGAGTACCTCGACACGGTGAAGCAGCGCCTGGGCGCCAGCAAGGTGCAGAGCTTTGCGCGCATGGTCACCTCGCCCTCCAACGGGCATGACCTGGACGGCGCGGGCACCGAGCCCCGCTCCATCGACCTGCTGGCCGCCATGGACGCCTGGGTGGAAAAAGGCACGGCGCCCGACAAGCTGGTGGCTACCAAGTTCGCACCCGGCACCACCACGCCAGTGGCCCAGCGCCCGGTGTGCGAGTACCCCAAGTTCCCGCGCTACAACGGCACGGGTGACGTCAGCAAGGCGGAGAGCTTTACCTGCTCGGTGACCTGATTGTGCAGGGGGCGGATGGCGGGCTGCGCTGCGGGTGTCCTGCGCGCAGCCCACGGTCTGGGGCTCACAGTCCCAGATCGCTCAGCCCCGCATGGTCGTCCGGCCGACGCCCCAGGGGCCAGAAGAACAGCCGGTCTGCAGCCTGGATGGGGCGGTCGTTGATGCTCGCGTGGCGCACGGCCATCAGGCCCGCGTCGTTGAACTCCCAGTTCTCGTTGCCATAGCTGCGGTACCACTGGCCTGCGTCGTCATGCCACTCGTAGGCAAACCGAACAGCGATGCGGTGGCCGCTGAACGCCCACAGCTCCTTGATGAGGCGGTAGTCCAGCTCGCGCGCCCACTTGCGCTCCAGCAGCTGCCGGGCGGCGTCGCGGCCCACGGGGAACTCGGCCCGGTTGCGCCAGCGGGTGTCCTCGGTGTAAGCCAGGGCCACGCGCGCCGGGTCGCGCGAGTTCCAGACGTCTTCGGCCAGGCGCACCTTCTGGATGGCGGTTTGCAGGGAGAAGGGCGGAAGAGGCGGGCGGGTTTCCATGGGCAGCACCTTGGGTAGCGGGTCAAGAGGGTTGAGGATGTAGACAAGTCTGTCTACATCGCATCATAACGAAATGTAGACAGACTTGTCTACAATGCCCACATGATTCCCCTGCCGCCTTCTGACTGGAAAGACCTGCCTGCCCGCGACCGCCTGCTGCAGACCGCACACGCGCTGTTTTACCGCGACGGTATCCGTGCCACGGGCATCGACCGCGTGATCGCCGAGTCGGGGGTCACCAAGGTCACGTTCTACCGGCATTTCCCCAGCAAAAACGATCTCATCTGCGCCTATCTTGAATACCGCCATGCGGGCTGGATCGCATGGTTTGCTGCGGCCCTGGATCGCCATGGGGGTGCAAAGCGTGGTGGTGCGTCCGGCCTGAATGCGCTGGTGGCCACGCTGGCCGAATGGTTTGGCCGCGATGACTTCCGGGGCTGCGCCTTCATCAACAGCGTGGGCGAGCTGGGCAGCACGGTGCCGGAGGTGATGGAGATTGCACAGCGCCACAAGCATGAGATGACGGCCCTTCTAGCCACCCTGCTGCCGCCTGGCGCACAGCGGGCGCGCGACGCGCAGGCCGTGACGCTGGTGGTGGAGGGCGCCATCGTGCGTGTGCAGATGGGCGAGCCTGTCAAGGCGGTGCTGGGCAGCGTGGAGCGCCTGCTGGCGGGCCTGGCCGCATAGCCTGCCTGCCCGGAGCTGCGCATCACCTCATGCGTACTGCGCCAGGCCGTGGCCGAAGGACCAGTTCTCCTTGGCCACCTCGACAATGTTGATGAACACGTCCTCGGGCCGCAGGCCCGGGCTCTCGCCCAGCAGCTGCGCGATGCGCGCAAACAGCGCCTTCTTCTGCTCCAGGCCGCGCGTGTTGTTGGCGGTGATCTGGATGAACACCACGTCGTCGCTGCGGGCCACGCCCAGGTAGGTGGGGCTGTAGCGGAAGTTCGCGGCTTCGTGCTCGGTGATGGTCATGAACTGGTCGTCCTCGGGCACGTTGAAGGTTTCGCGCATGGCGCGGTACAGCGTGTCAAAGATCGCTTGCCGATAAGCCTCGGGCTTGCCCGCGCGCATGGCAATGTGGATGAGGGGCATCGCAAGATCCTTTCTGAACAAGATGCTCGCGAAATGCTATCCACACCAATATGCTATAGATATCTATTTCAGAAATATCAAATTCAAATGGTTGAGCGATCCCTGGATCTGGATGCCGTCGAAGCTTTTGTGCGCATCGCCGAGCTGGGCAGCTTCACGCGAGCGGCCGAAGCCATGGGCACAGTGCAGGCCGCGATGAGCCTCAAGCTCAAGCGGCTGGAGGACAGGCTGGGCTGCCGGCTGATCGAGCGCACGCCGCGCCACGTGCAGCTGTCGGCCCGGGGCGCGGCATTTCTGGAGCATGCGCGTGAACTACTGGCCGCGCACGACCGGGCGCTGGCCACGTTCGCCCAGGCGCGCCAGCGCCTGACCATCGGCATCAGCGACCATGTGGCCGGGCCGGAGCTGCCGGCGCTGATTGCCCGCATGAACCAGCAAGATCCGCAATTGCTCATCGAGATCCGCATCGGCTCGTCGGGCGACCTGCTGCAAAGCTACGACCGGCGTGAACTGGATGCGGTGCTGGCCCGCATGCATGTGGGCCGCAGCGATGGCGAGTTGCTGGCCGAAGAGCCCTTCGGCTGGTTCGCCGCCCCCGGATGGCAGCGCCGTGCGGGCGAGCCCTTGCCCCTGGCCACGCTGGCCGAACCCTGCGGTGTGCGGGCGATGGCGGGGCGGTCGCTGGACGCTGCGGGCATCGCCTGGGCCGAAGTGTTTGTGGGTGGAGGCGTTGCGGCCGTGGCTGCGGCCGTGATGGCCGGGCTGGGCGTGGCGGCGCTGGCGCCGCGCATGCTGCCGCTGGGGGCGGTGGATGTGGGTGCCCGCCTGGGGCTGCCTGAGCTGCCGCGCCTGCCGGTGCTGCTGCACACGCGTATTCAGGAAGGTCGCCCGCGCGATGCGCTGGCAGCGTTGTCGGCGGCCTTTCGCAGCGCGGTGCGGGGATAGCGCACAAGCCTGTACGCTTGTTGATGGACCCGGCCTTTCACTCCAGCCTGGCGCCTTGCGATGCGCCGTGCCGCGTGTCGCGGTCGTACTGCTTCTCGCGCTCGGCATGTTCTCGCAGCAAGCGGTGGCCCAGCGCGTTGGCCTGGCGCTCCAGCGTGGCGCAGTCCGGCGCGGCAGGCAGGGCGGCAATGCCTTGGTCAATCGCTTGCGCCGCATCGCGCCCGAACTGCACATGGCCCTCTTCGTGGCGCGACAAGGCGCGCAGGTACCGGTCGAAAACTGCCTGCTGCGCTGGCGTGCCACTGCGCAACTCGGGCAATTGCACTTCGGTGCGCAGCCGGGTGGTGACCTCTGTGATGGTGCAGCGGCCAGAAGCTTCGCGCCACCAGCGGAAGGTCCAGCGTACGTTCCAGCGGGTGTAGCCATGAAAGCGCTGCCCATCGACGGCGATGGGCGTGGTGGCGTTCAGCGCTTGTCGCAGGGTCTCGCCGGGCTCGGCGCGCACGGGGTAGGGCCGCTGGGCATGTTCCTCCGTGACTTCGGCCTGGGCGGCTCCCAAGCAAACCAGGGTGGCCGCCACCCCGGCACGGCCCGCTGCGCGCGCATTCATCACCACCGCCGCCGCACCTCGTTCATTCGCCCCAGGGCAACATCAGCGTGAGCAGCGAGAGCTGGTCGAACTCCGGTGCAAACGCGTCGATGATCTGCTGCGGCTCGGGGCAGAGCTGGGTATCGGTAATCACGCCAAACTGCACGCCGCCGCCGTAGCTCAGGATGGAGACGCCCAGGCCAATGTCGCCCGACTGCGGCACCCAGAACATGCACTGCGTGACGCGCGATCCGCACAGCGTGAGCTGCTCCTTGGGGCCGGGCACGTTGGTCATCACGGCCGTGGTCTTGCGGCCGAAGAGGTTGAGCAGCGCATCCTGCGCGGGCTTGATCATCAGGCCCGCCACGGCCAGCATGGCAAACGCCAGGATGGGCTGGGTGCTGCCCTTGAGCGCATTCATGCGCTTGCGCACTTCGTACACGCGCTCGATGGGGTTGGCCACGCCAATCGGCAGCACCAGCGGCACCAGGCCAAAGCGGTTGCCAAGCTTCCAGGCTTCTTCGAGGGGGCGCAGGTTCACCGGGATCATCGCGCGGATCTCCTGGCCCGTGGGGTCGTCGCCCTGGCTGCGCAGGTAGCCGCCGATGGCGCCCGCCACGCACGACAGCAGCACATCGTTGACCGAGCAGTTCAGCGCGCGGCCGATGGCCTTGACCTCGTCCAACGCAATCGGCGGGCACCAGGCCACGCGCTTGGCGTTGCCGGGCTGGCCTTTCAGCCGCGTGGGCGAGTCATCGGGCATCAGGGCCAGCGCGGCGGCATCGCTCATGAGCTGGTAGCCCACGCGTGCCATGTCCAGCGTGCCCGCCAGTCCGTGGTGCACGGCTTTCTCGGGGTCTGCCAGCAGTTTGAACGAGCGTGCTGCGCTGTCACCCGCCAGGTCCAGCGCCTTCACCGTGAGGCCAGTGATGGGCTTGATGAGCGCGTCGGCGATCCAGTCCTCGGCCGTGGCGGCCTGCTCGCGCTCCTTGCGGGTGCGCTTGGGCGGTTCGGCGCCGCCGTCCACGATAGACATGGTCACCGAGATCAGCGCAATGCCGTCGGCAATGCAGTGGTGGATGCGCACGATGAGCGCGCTGCCGGGCTGGCCGTCGTCACCCACAAAATCTTCGATCAGGTGCATTTGCCACAGCGGCCGCCGGGTATCGAGCGGCTGCATGGCGAGTTCGCCCACGCGGTCTTGCAGGGCGCGCTGCATGCTGTGGCCCGCCTGGCCGGGCAGTGTCTCGCGCAGCACGTGGGCGGCGATGTCGAAATTGCGGTCCTCCACCCACGTGGCGCCGGCCGCGTCTTCCACCACGCGCTGGTGAAAGCGGGGGTACTGCAGCAGGCGCTGCTGGACCCGTTCGCACAGGGCTTCCCAGGTGATGCCGGGCGACAGGGTCCACACGCCGTTGATCATCATCAGGTTGCTCTGCGAATCCATGCGCAGCCAGGCGGTGTCGACCTTGCTCATGCGCTCGCCCGACAGGCCCAGCATGCCGGCGGCGGCCCGGCGAACGTTCTTCTGCACTGCCGTGGCGGCCTTGCGCGCGGTGGGAGGGAGGGCCTTGGCCGCGCGGCGCGCGGCGCCAGGGGGCTGCGGAGGGTGTGGCTGAGCGCGCTCGGCGCGAGGGGTGGGCTGGGCCGTTGTGCGCGTCACCATGCAGTGTCCCTGGTTGTGTTTGTTTTTGGGGGCTTGCCTCTATGGATTGCCGGGCCCCGGGGCCGGTGTAGACCGTAAGATACAACGACGCAATCGCTTGCGAACACCGTTCTTTCCCTGCCCCTCTGTCCTTCTCAGCCCTTCGCTGTTTCCACTCTCCAAGGAGCAATCCCCATGGCCGATCTGAATGCCACTTTCGAAGCCGCCGTCGCGAATTCCAAGAACCTCAGCGAGCGTCCCGACAACGCCACGCTGCTCAAGATCTACGCCCTCTACAAGCAGGCCACGGTGGGCGACAACACCGGGAAGAAGCCCAGCTTCTCCGACATGGTCGGCCGCGCCAAGTGGGACGCATGGGACAAGCTCAAGGGCACGGAGGCCGATGCCGCCAAGCAGCAGTACATCGACCTGATCACCTCGCTGAGCTGACGGGGGCAAAAGGAATCAAAAAGAGGCGACCGCGGTCGCCTCTTTTTCGTTGTCACCGCGGGTGTCTCTCAGCCGCTTGCGGTGCCCGCAGCAGCCCACCCCTTGGGCAGCCCGGCCTCGGGTGTCATCCCGTAGATGGGTTCACCGGGCAGGCCCGCTTGCAGCGGTGCTCGCGCGGCCATCAGGCGATGAAGGTTCACGCCCGTGTCCACGCCCATCGCCTCAAACATGAACACCAGGTCTTCGGTGACCACGTTGCCCGAGGCACCCGGCGCGTAGGGGCAGCCGCCCAGGCCGCCGAGCGAGGCGTCGAACGTGCGCACGCCCACATCGTAGGCGGCCAGGCAGTTGGCCAGGCCCAGGCCTCGCGTGTTGTGCATGTGCGCCGCACCGGCGCGGTCGCCCAGTTCGGCACGCAGGCGCGTGAAGAGCCGGCGCACCTGTGCCGGGTTGGCCATGCCGGTGGTGTCGGAGAGGCCGACCTCGTCGGCCCCGGCCTCGGCGCACAGGCCTGCGAGCCAGATCACGTCGTCCTCGGGCACGCTGCCCTGTAGCGTGCAGCCGAAGGCGGTGGACAGGCCCACCTCCACCAGCACGCCGGGCGCCTGCGCATCGCGCAGCCGGACCACGGACCGCACCTCCTCGACCATGGCCTCGCGCGTCTTGCGCACGTTGGCCAGCGAATGCGCGGCACTGGCCGACACCGGCAGCGTGACCTTGTGCACGCCTGCGGCCAGCGCGGCCTGCGCACCCTGCAGATTGGGCGCCAGCGCCATCACGGTGATGCCGGGGTGGGTGAGCGCATGGCGCACCACCTCGGACACGTCGGCCATCTGGGGCAGCAGGCGCGCGGGCACGAACGAGCCCACTTCGATCTCGCGAAGGCCGGCGGCCACCAGGGCGTCGATCCACCGCAGCTTGTCGGCCGTGGGCATGGTGGCCTTTACCGACTGCAGGCCGTCGCGCGGGCCCACCTCGCTGATCAGCACGGCATCGCGCGGAGGGATGTTCATGGGGGTCATCAGTCTTTCCAGTCGACGCTGCCGGACCAGTCGGCGCGGGCCGTGCGAAAACGGTTGGCCGGGTGCGCCAGGTCGGCCATCCCGAAGGAGATGCCGCAGACGATGGTGCGGTCGGCGCCAATGTCCAGAACCTCGCGCAGCACGGCGGGGTAGGCCGCCAGCGCAGCCTGCGCCACGCTGCCCACGCCCAGGCTGTGCGCGGCCAGCATGAAGTTGCCCACGTAGGCGCCGCAGTCCACGGCGCCGTAGACGCCCAGCGCCTCGTCGCTCGTGACGATGGCCAAGTGTGGCGCGCCAAACATGGCGAAGTTCTGCGCTGCCTGCCGGGCCGACGCCTCGCGGTCGCCGCGGGCGATGCCCAGCGCCTCGTACAGCCCCCAGCCGCATTCGCGCCGCCGATCCTGGTACACGCCGCGGTACTCCCGGGGCCAGGGCAGATCGGGATGCGGCGCGGTGGCGGCCACATGCGCTTGCAGCGCGTTCCTCAGCCGCTGCAGCGTTGCACCGCTGGCGATGGTCAGCCGCCAGGGCTGCGCGTTGCACCAGGACGCCGTGCGTTGTGCGGCGGCCAGCATGTGCTCGATGGTGCTGCGCGGCAAGGGCGTGGGCAGGAAGGCCCGGCAGCTGTAGCGGGTGTGCAGCAAATCGGACAGGGCGTTGAACGCTGTGCTGTCCGGTGCTGCGCCAGGGGGGGAGTCCGGGCCCAGGTGCACAGGGGTCGAGCCAGAAGCAGCGGCCATGGCGGACTCTGACGCTAGGCCTTGCGGGTTTTGGGCGCGGCCTTCGCAGGGGCCGCTTTCGCCGCTTTGGCCGGCTCTTGCGTGTCCTTGGCAGCGGCCTTGCGCGCGACAGGCTGGGGCGCGGAGAGGAGCGCATCGAGCTGTTCGCCGATTTCCGACTCGATGCGGTCTTTGAAGGCGCCGAACAAGAATCCCAGTTGCGCGTTCATTTCAAACTGGTGGGCATCCACGAGCAGTGTGCCTTTGACGCCCGCGCGGCTGAAATACAGCGTGTCCTGGGTGTCGCCCTCTTCGTAGGTGCACTCCATGTCAAACTTTTCTTCGGCCTGCTCGGCCCACGAAAAGGCGACTTTGCGCGCCTTGGCAAAACCCAGGTGGTGTTCGCGGTGAATGTGGATGTCGGGCACCGGCTTGTCTCCTTATTGCGGTTCGGGGGGTGGCTGCAGCGCGCGCAAGGCCGCGTGGCGTTGGGCCAGGGGCTGGCGGGCCAGCTGCCGTACGGCATCATAAAACCGGGGCCAGTCGCGGCCCTCGCGCTCGAACAGGGCCTGGAAGGCCGGCACCAGTTCGTCGTAGGCGGCCTGCGCCGCGAAGCTGGCATTGTTGGCCTTGGCCACCCAGCGGTCGTAGCCCGCCACCTGGGCCGTGGTGGCCAACGGCATGCCGCCGCCCTGTGGCTGCAGCCACTGCGCACGCAGCGCCGCATATTCGGCGTGGAAGGCTTGCATTGCTTCTTTTTTCATAGCTGCCAACGCTTGTTCCTCCAGCGTCAGAGCCTCTTTTTGCTCATAGATGGCTGCCAGCCGTGTGCGCGTGGCGCGGGTCAGGGCGCGGAAGGCGCTGCGCCGTGCTTCGCTGGTGGCAAAGGCATCGCGTGCGGCGGGGGTCGACTGCGTGGCCAGCCAGCGCGCGCTGCCGATGCGCTCCACCGCCGTGGCGAACGATTCGTTGAACAAGGTGTCGTTTTTTGCATAGACCACCTGGTGCGCCAGCTCATGGAACAGCAGGCGCACGAAGTCGCCCTCGGGCCAGCCGATGAAGGTGGACAGCAGTGGGTCGCCGCCAGCCCAGTTCATGTAGCCGAGCGTGGAATAGGCGGGCACGCCGTACACGTCCACTTCCAGCCCTTGCGCTGCGAGCTCGGCCGCCTCGGCCCGCGCGTCGGCCTCGGCGAAGTAGCCCCGATAGCCAATGCAGCCCGTGACCGGAAAGCACCAGGTGTGCAGCGTCAGCGCATAGGGCGGCGCGGCCACCACGTTCCACACGGCGGCAGGGCGTTTCAGATCGACATAGCGGCGGTAGCTGGCGTTGTCGGGCAGACCCAGCTCACTGATGGCGAAAGTGCGGGCGCGCTGGGCCAGTTGCAGTCGCTCGCGCAGGGCGGGGGCAATGTCAGGGCGGGTGACCCACTCGTCGATGGGCTCGGCCGCCTGCATCAGCTGCACGTGGCCTCGCACCGATTGCCAGTAGTACCCCAGCACACTGGCTCCCCCCGTGGTGCTGGCGCAGCCGGACAGGGCCGTGCTGCACAGCATCACGAAGGGCAGGGCGTGAAGGCGGGGTGAAATCGTCAGGCGCATGGGGGCAGTTTAGGCGCAGCACGGCTGCTGGCAGGAGGCGGGCCTGCGCGGTGTCAGCAGCTTGTCCACGCCGTTCATAGAATGGCCCGCCATGACCGCCGCACCCACCCCCACCCCGTTGCCCGATGGGCTGTTCGCTGATGATGCCGGCTGCCCCCGATGCGGCTGGTGCCAGGCCACGCCGCTGTACCGCCACTACCATGACCACGAATGGGGTTTTCCGGTGGCTGACGACCGGCGCCTGTTCGAGAAGATCTGCCTGGAGGGCTTCCAGTCGGGCCTGAGCTGGCTCACCATCCTGAACAAGCGCGAGGGCTTTCGCGCGGCATTTGCCAACTTCGATGCGGAGCAGGTTGCAGCGTTGGGTCCGGCCGACGTTGAGCGCCTGGTGCAAGACCCGCGCATCGTGCGCCATCGGGGCAAGATCGAGTCCACCATCAACAACGCCCGGCGGGTGCTGGAGCTGCGCAGCGAGTTCGGTTCGCTCGCGCATTACGTGTGGCGCTACGAGCCTGCCCCGCACGAGCGGCCCGCGCTGCTGACGCGCGAGGTGGCGCGCACGCTGTCCACCTCCGCTGCCTCCACCGCCATGTCCAAGGATCTGAAGAAGCGCGGCTGGAGCTTTGTGGGGCCTACCACCGTGTATGCCTTCATGCAGGCCATGGGGCTGGTGAATGATCACCTGGAGGGCTGTCATTCGCGCGCCGCGGCGTTGCAGGCGCGGGCGGGGTTCGAGCGGCCTTGACGGACCTTTTCAAGCCTTCGCGCGGCGCCCCTGCGCATCCACCACCACTTCACCATCCTCCTTGCTGAAAGCGCCGCGCTGCGGCGCGGGCAGGATGTCCAGCACCTGCTCGGACGGGCGGCACAGCCGCGTGCCCAGGGGCGTGATCACGATGGGCCGGTTGATGAGGATGGGGTGGGCGAGCATGGCATCGATCAGCTGCGCGTCCGTGGTGCCGGGAGCGTTGAGGCCCAGCTCGGTGAACAAGGCCTCTTTGGCGCGCACCACTTCGCGCACGGGCAGGCCGAGGGCGGTGATCAGAGCCGTGAGCGTTGCGCGGTCGGGCGGGGTCTGCAGGTATTCAATGACCTCGGGTTCGATGCCGCTGTTGCGGATCATGGCCAGCGTGTTGCGCGAGGTGCCGCAGCGGGGGTTGTGATAGATGGTGACGGAGGACATGAGGGTCTTTTGAGGGTCTTCAAGATTCAGAAAAACGGAGCGGCGTGGCCGCATCAGGCAGCCATTTCCAGGTGGTCCAGCAACACGAAGTCCGCACCCGGTGCAGGCTCGGCAAACAGGGCCAGGCTGTTGAACTTCAGCATGGGCAAGTCCGAGAAAAATTCCTGTGCGGCATCCAGGACCAGCGCCTGCGTCTGTGCATCCACCTGCGCCAGCGACCCGGTCAGGGGCAGGTGAAACGGAAAGGGCTGCGGCGTGTTCGGGGGCGCGTCGCCCTGCCGTTGCTCAGCAGGGGGCAGCGCCGAACTCATCAGGTGTTGCAGCGCGTCTTCGCAGGTGGATGCCACGGTTTGCAAGCTGCTGTGGATGGCGCTCGATGAGGGCAGCACCAGTGCCAGCTGATCACCCACGCGCTCGACATGCAGGGGCGGCAGAACACAAGGCGTGAGGCCATGGGCCAACGCCTGCACTGCCTGGTGCAGCGCGAGCCAGTCCGTACCGGCGGCCAGTGCAAACGGTGCCACCAGCGGCGCCTGCCAGCCCCGGCGGCGTGGCGCGGCCGTCAGCGCCTGCAGGGCTTCGGCCTCCACGCCATCAATGGTCAGCTGCTGCAGCGGCCGCAGCTGCGCAGCGCAACGGCCCAGCCAATGGCTGCCGGCCAGCCAGCCCAGGGTGCCGGGGCTGGGGGCAAACGACACCGCATAGCGGTGGGCGGCGGAGGCGGCGATGCTCTGCGGCTCAGCCACCCTTGTCCCCGTTGATCCAGCTCAGGTCCAGTGGTCGGTCTTCGAATTCGGTATTGAGCACCACGGTACTGGTGGTGCGCGCCACGCCCGGAATCGCTTTGATCTGGTAGAGCACGTCTTCCAGCCCGCGTGCGTGCGTGGTGCGGATTTTGGCCAGGAAGTCGTGCTCGCCGGCCACGCTGTGCAACTCTTCCACCTGGGGTATGGCGCGCAGGCGGGGCGCAATGTCGCGGCAGTGCGCGCCGCCATCGTTGCGGATCGCCACGAACGCAGTGAAATTCAGCCCCACGCGCTCCGGCTCCACGCTGATGGAAAAGCGACGGATCACGCCCTTGTCCAGCATCTTTTTCACCCGCTCGTGCACGGCGGCCGTGGAGAGCCCCACCTCGGCCCCCACGTCGGCATACGAACGTCGGCCGTCCGCGCCGAGGGCCGAAATAATTCTGGCGTCCATGTCGTCTGTCTGAATATTTGCTTGCATAGCCGCCTGTTTTTGGTAAAAATTCCGAAAACCTCGTGGTTTCCATAAATTATTCGGTAAGGTGAAGAATATGCCGGCAAATTTCAACGCGCAAGCCCGCACCCCGGGCGCTGGGGCCATCGCCGTGGCGCTGCTGTTGGTCTATGTGGTCTGGGGCACCACGTATTTCGCCATCGGCATTGCCCTCACGAGCATGCCGCCGCTGCTCATGAACGCCATCCGTTTTCTGTGCGCGGGCGGCGTGATGCTGCTGGTGGCGCTGTGGCAGGGCCATGCGCTGCCCACCTGGGCGCAATGGCGCAATTCGGCCTTGGTGGGCGGGTTGATGGTGTTCGTGGCGATGAACCTGATCGGCTTTGCGCAGAAGCTGGGCATCGGCTCGGGCCTGATGGCCACGGTGGTCACCACCATGCCCATGTGGCTCGCACTGTGGTCGCGGCTGGGCGGCGAGCGGGTGCCGCTCACCAGCTGGATTGGCCTGGCGCTCGGCGTGGTGGGCGCGCTGCTGCTGGCGCTGGAAGGCGACTTCTCGGCCACCTGGCTGGGGGCGCTGATGGCCTTTGGCGCGCCACTGGCCTGGAGCGTGGGCTCCTATGCCTCTCGCAAGCTGTCCCTGCCTGCGCCGGCCATGGCTTCGGCTGCGCAATGGGTTGCGGGCGGGGCCATGGGATTGGTGGTGGCGCTGTGGTTCGAGCCGCTGTCGGCACTGGGGGAGGTGACTGCCAGGTCGTGGGCGGCGTGGGTCTATCTGCTGGTGTTTGGCACGCTGGTGGCGCTGAACGCCTACCTGTGGCTGCTGCAGAACACGTCGGCGGCGCTGGCGGGGAGTTATTCGTTTGTGAACCCGGCCGTGGCGTTGCTGGTGGGGGTGGCGCTGGGGGGTGAGCTGCTCACGGGGTGGGTGTTTGCGGCGTTGCCGTTGATTGGGGCAGCGTTGGGGCTGATCCTGTATGGGAAGGTGTTGCAGGGGTGGTGGGCGGGGTGGCGGGCGTCTGGGCCGAGGTATCGGGCGGGGTGATGGGGTGGGTGGAGGTGGGTGCAGCGGCGGACATCCCTGCTCCCGCACTTAACGAAAGCACGCTCAGCCCGAACGGCTGGGAGGTGCCCATCGTTCGACAAGCTCAGAAGGACGGCAGTCTCTCCATCACTCCCCGTCCGGCACCACAGCCGTCGCCTCAATCTCCACCTTCGCCCGCTCCTCCATCAACCCCGCCACCTGCACACATGCCATCGCGGGAAAATTCTTGCCCAGCACCTCGCGGTACACCGCGCCCAGCTCCTTCAAGCGGGCGTTGTATTCCTTGCGGTCCAGCACATACCAGGTCAGCCGCACCAGGTGTTCCGGCTTCGCGCCGCCGGCTTCCAGCACCGCGCGCACGTTCAGCAGGGTCTGCTTCGTCTGGTCGATGAAATCATCGCTTTCAAACTGCTGCTGCGCATTCCAGCCGATCTGGCCACCGGTAAAGACTGTGGTGCCGCGCGCGGCCACGCCATTGGCGTAGCCTTTGGGCGCAACCCAGCCTTTGGGTTGCAAAAGGGTGTGCGTGATCGTCATGGGGTGGTTCTGGTCGAAGAGGGCGAGGGCGAGGGAGATGGAGCTGAAGATGCAGCCGTGCCCTGGCGCAGCTTGAAGCGCTGCAGCTTGCCGGTTTCGGTGCGGGGCAGCGCGCTTACGAACTCCACCACGCGCGGGTATTTGAAAGGGGCAATGGTCGCCTTCACGTGGTCCTGCAGCGCCTTGACCATGGCCGCATCGCCGGTGTGGCCGGGCTTCAGGACGCAGATGGCCTTGACCACCATGCCGCGCTCGTCGTCGGGCACGCCGATCACGCCGCACTCGGCCACGGCGGGGTGGCGCAGCAGGGCGTCTTCCACTTCGGGGCCACCCACGTTGTAGCCGGCGGTGATAATCATGTCGTCGTCGCGGGCCTGGTAGAAGAAATAACCATCGGCGTCCTGCACGAACGCGTCGCCGGGGTAGTTCCAGCCGTTCTTCACGTACTTGGCCTGGCGCTCATCCTGAAGGTACTTGCATCCCGTGGGGCCGATCACCGCGAGCTTGCCCACCGTACCGCGCGGCACCTCGTTACCGCCGTCATCCACCACCTTGGCGATGTAGCCGGGTACCACCTTGCCGATGGCGCCGCGGCGCACTTCATCGCCGGCCGACGAGATGAAGATGTGGAACATCTCCGTGGCGCCGATGCCGTCGGTCATCTCGATGCCGGTGGCGTCCTTCCACAGCTGGCGCGTGGCATCGGGCAGGCCCTCGCCCGCGCTCACGCTGATGCGCAGCTGCGGCAGGCCGATCTGCTTGGCGAACGGCGCCATCTGCCGGTAGAACGTGGGGGCGGTGTAGCTGATGGTGACACCCGCGTCGCGCATCAGCACCACCATGGTCTCGGGGGTGTAGGGCTGGTCCGGAAAGTACACGCTGGCGCCCGCCCACATCGGAAACAAGAGCAGCCCACCCAGCCCGAAGGTGAACGCCAGCGGCGGCGACCCGGCCACGATGTCGTCCGGTGTGGCCTTGAGCACATGGCGCGGCCAGGCTTCGCAGCCCGCCAGCACGTCCCGGTGCGTGTGCACCGCGGCTTTGGGCGCGCCGGTGGTGCCGGAGGTAAAGGCCATCAGTGCGATGTCGTCCGCCGCGGTGGGGCAGGGCGGCATGCTGCCGGGCTTGCCCTGTGCCCGCTGGATCAGGTCGGCTGGATCGGGCGCGGTGTGGAAGGGCACGATGGTGGCCAGCACCGGGTGCTGGTCCTGCGCCAACGCCAATTCGCCCAGCAGCCGGCCGTCGCACAGCGCCAGCGCAGGCTGCGCGCGCTCGATGATGCTGGAGAGCTCGCCCGCGCGCAGCAGCGGCATGGTGGCTACGGCCACCAGCCCGGCGTAGACCGTGCCCAGCCAGGCCAGCGCCATCTCCACCGTGTTGCCGCCGCGCAGCAGGACGCGGTTGCCGGGCACCAGGCCGTGGTCCTGGGTCAGCACCTCGGCAATGCGCGCGGCCTCGGTGCGGGCATCGCGGTACGTGTAGGTGCGGTGCGGGCCGCGCAGAAACGGGCGGTCGATGTTGCCGGCGCGCTCGGCCTGATCAAACAGGGCGTGCACCAGGTTGGCCTGGTCCGGGATCTGCAGCTCGGGCAGGTCGTAGCGCAGCATGGGCCAGCCCTCCGGCGGCGGCAGGCGGTCGTGCACAAAGTGGTCGGGCTGGGCGGACTTCATGAAATCACTCCTGCAAGAGGCTTTTGCCGATGATGAGCTGCTGCACCTCGGTGGCGCCTTCGTAGATGCGCAGCGAGCGGATGTCGCGGTACAGCGATTCAACCTTGCTGCCCACCTCCACGCCGCGCCCGCCGTGCAGCTGCAGCGCCATGTCGATCACACGCTGGGCGTTTTCGGTGGCGGTCATCTTGGCCATTGCGGCTTCTGCCGTGACCCGTGCCTGGCCGGTGTCGCGCAGCCAGGCCGCGCGGTAGGTGAGCAGCGCGGCGCTGTCCACCAGCGCAGCCATCTCGCCGAGCTTGGCCTGCGTGAGCTGAAAATCGGCAAGCGTCTGGCCGAACATGCGGCGCTGGCGTGCGTGGTGCACCGCCTCGGCCAGCGCGCGGCGGGCCATGCCCAGGGCGGCGGCGGCCACCGAGGCGCGGAAGATGTCCAGCGTGCGCATGGCCAGCTTGAAGCCACCGTTTTCTTCACCGAGCAGCGCCGTCGCAGGCACGATGCAATCCGTGAACTGCAGCGTGGCCAGCGGGTGCGGCGCCATCACGTGGATGTGGCGAGAAGCGTCCAGCCCCGGCGTATTGGCATCCACGATGAAGGCGCTGATGCCGCGCGTGCCGCCGGCCGGATTGGTCTTGGCGAACACGCAGTAGAAGTCGGCGATGCCGCCATTGCTGATCCAGGTCTTGGTGCCATTCAAGCAAAAAGTGCCTGCAGCGCTTGCGGGGTCAGCGCTAGCAGCTATGGTTTGCATAGCACCAACGTCCGACCCGGCCTCGGGCTCGGAAAGCGCAAACGCGGCGATCAGCTCACCGCGTGCCACGCCTTGCAGATACTGCGCCTGCTGCGCGGGGCTGCCCGCCAAGGTGATCGCACCACTGCCCAGCCCCTGCATGGCCAACGCAAAGTCCGCCAGCGGCGAGTGGTAGGCGAGCGTCTCGCGCAGCAGCACCAGCGCGCGCGAGTCCAGGGCAGGCAGCGCGCCGCCCTGCGCAGCCGGCACGCAGTAGCGCAGCCAGCCGTCCGCGCCCAGGCGCTGCACCCAGTCGCGGCAGGCGGCGCGGTCGTCGGTTTCATCGACCTGCTGTGCGGCCGCCCAGGGCACCAGGCCCTCGGCCAGCGCACGGTGGGTGTCGTCAAAAAAGGGCAGGGCCAGGTGTGCCGTGGGGGGCGAGCAAGGGGCGGGGGGCGTGGCGACGTGCATGCGCTCAATCTCCCTTGAACACAGGCTTCTGTTTGGCCGCAAATGCCTCGTAGGCGCGTCGGAAGTCTTCTGTCTGCATGCAGATGGCCTGGGCCTGCGCCTCGGCCTCGATGGCCTGCTCGATGGTCATGCTCCATTCCTGACTGAGCATGGTCTTGGTCATGCCGTGGGCAAACGTGGGGCCGTCGGCCAGCGCACGCGCCGTGGCCTGCACGTTGGCGAGCAGGTCGGCACTTTCGTACAGGTCGTTGAAGAAGCCCCAGGCCAGGCCTTCGTGCGCGGTCATGGCGCGGCCGGTGAACAGCAGCTCGCTGGCGCGGCCCTGGCCGATCATGCGGGGCAGCAGCGCGCAGGCGCCCATGTCGGCACCGGCCAGGCCCACGCGGGTGAACAAAAAGGCGGTCTTGGTGGCCTCGGTTCCGTAGCGCATGTCGCAGGCCAGCGCCATCATGGCGCCCGCGCCGGCGCAGATGCCGTCGATGGCGCCCAGCACGGGCTGCGGGCAGGCGCGCATGGCTTTCACCAGGTCGCCCGTCATGCGCGTGAACTCCAGCAGTTCGGGCATGGTCATGGTGGTGAGGGGGCCGATGATCTCGTGCACATCACCGCCCGAGCAGAAGTTGCCGCCCGCGCCCGTGACCACGATGGCCTTCACGTCGGTGGCAAAGCGCAGCGCGTAGAAAAAATCGCGCAGCTCGGCGTAGCTCTGGAAGGTGAGCGGGTTCTTGCGGTCCGGGCGGTTGAGCGTGACGGTACCCACGCCGCCCTCGAAGCCCCAGCTGAAATGCTCCGCCACATAGCTGGCCTGCGGGTTGAACTGCTCGCGCATGGGGTTGCCCGCCCCGATGAAATGCTTCATTCAGACGTCTCCAGAGAGTGATGTTGGGTGTGTTCCTTGACCTTGCCCAGCAGGCGGTACAAGGTGGCGATGTCGCGCTCGCCCAGCGTGGCGAAGGCCTCCACGATCCACTGCTCGTGCTGGCGCGCCATGGTGTTGAACTGCTCGCGGCCCTGGGGCGTGAGGCGCACCAGGTACGCGCGGCGGTCGCCCTCCACGTCCATGCGTTCGACCAGCCCTTCGGCCACCAGCTGGTCGGTGATGCCGGTGATGTTGCCGCTGGTCACCATCATGCGGCGCGAGAGTTCTTTCATCTTCATGCCATCTGGCGCGCGTTCGAGCTGCGCCATCAGGTCAAAGCGCGGGAGCGTGGTGTCGAACTGCGCGCGCAGCTGGCTGCGCACCTGCTTTTCGATGAGCTGGGTGCAGGTGAGCAGCCGCAGCCACAGGCGCAGGGCTTCGGGGTGTTCGCTGGGGGCGGCGCCGTGCAGGCGGGCTTCAAGGTCCATAAGCGGGGGGTTACTCGATTGCTGCGATTTTTGTAGCTGCTGACGCTTGACTGGAAAGCGCTGCAGCCTGTTTTTGCTTGGAAACCTCGCGCAGCATCTGGTCGCGGCCGCTCCAGTACTGCACGGGCCAGTCGGTGTGCGCCGCGGCCTGGGGGCTGAGCTGTGCGGCGGCGTGCAGCGTCCAGGCCGGGTCGGCCAGGTGCGGGCGGGCGATGGCGCAGAGGTCAGCGCGGCCGGCCGCGATGATGCTGTTGGCGTGGTCGGCCTCGGTGATTGCGCCCACGGCCATGGTGGCAATGCCCACTTCGTTGCGGATGCGGTCGGCAAACGGCGTCTGGTACATGCGGCCATACACCGGGCGCGAGTCGCGCGTGGTCTGGCCGGAGGACACGTCGATCAGGTCGGCGCCTGCGGCCTTGAACAGGCGCGCGATGGCGATGGCGTCGTCTGCGGTGTTGCCATCGGGGAGCCAGTCGTGGGCCGAGATGCGCACGCTCATCGGCTTGTCGGCCGGCCACACGGCGCGCAGCGCGGTGAACACCTCCAGCGGGTAGCGGCAGCGGTTGTCCAGGCTGCCGCCGTAGTCGTCCGTGCGCTGGTTGGTGGCCGGGCTCAAGAAGCTGGCCAGCAGGTAGCCGTGTGCACAGTGCAGCTCCAGCCAGTCAAAGCCGCAGGCCACGGCGCGGCGGGCGCTGTCCACAAACGCGGCGGTCAAGCGATCCATGTCGGCGCGGGTCATGGCGGCAGGCGTCTGGTTCTGCGCGCCGTAGGCGATCGGGCTGGCGGCCAGCAGGGGCCAGTTGCCCGTCTGCAGCGGCTCGTCCGTGCCCTCCCAGCCCACGCGGGTGGAGCCCTTCGGGCCGCTGTGGCCCAGCTGCAGGCCGATCCTGGCGGTGCTGCTGGCGTGCACAAAGTGCACGATGCGCGCAAAGGCTGCCTGCTGTGCGTC
>NZ_JALEGG010000248.1 GCF_022763525.1 Acidovorax sp. | reverse complement strand
CTGGGGCTGATCTTGCGCACCACGGCGTTGTTGCGATCGGCCACATACAAATTGCCCTGAGCATCAATCTTGACATCCACAGGGAACGCGAATTTCGCCTCCGCTGCCGGCCCGTCGCTGTAGCCAGGAGCCCCGCCTTGGCCGGCCACGGTACTGACCAAACCCGCGGGGGTGATCTTGCGGATCCGATAATTCTCAGGATCTGCCACATACAAGTTGCCGGCAGAGTCCACAGCGCCACCGCTGATGGAGGAGAACCGCGCAGATTCGCCCGCCCCATCTGCGAAGCCCTGCACGTCAGCCTTGCCCGCCAGCAGACTCACGGTTTTATCGGAGCTGATCTTGTAAATCGCCCCATAGATTTTTGACTCGAAACCACCAGACGGGACTGTAGAGCCTGCGGCGGCATACACCGAGCCAGCGCCATCAACCGCCAGCACCGTCAACCATTCGGGTAGACCCGCCCTGCCTTCGACAAAGGGCTTGGCCGTGCCGTCGGGAGCGACCACGAGGATGCGCCTTCCGCCCCCCACATACGCATTGCCGTGCGCGTCCACCGCCGTACCGATCATGGGGTTCTCAGAATCCCTGCGAACGAGGGTGGTCGTGCCGCCGTCCGGCGCAATCCGGCGCAGGGAACGCCATTCGCCTATGTGCTGGCGGCTCCCCCAGGTGGACGTGTCCAGAAGGACCAGATTGCCGTTCGCATCAAGGGAAGGGCTGCGCGGGCCAGAAAACTGTGCCGCGCTGCCGGTGCCATCCGCGTCACCTGCCACACCTTGGCGACCCGCATACACGCTTTCAACACCCTGGGGATCAATTTTCAGGATGGCCGGGTGCCCGTAACCCACTGCGTTGCCGCCATTTCCAGGCACAGACAGGTAGAAGTTTCCCGCGGCATCCCGTGCAAACCCGACATAGTCGTACGCGTAGCCTCCTCCAAAGTTCCGCGTTTTTTGCCGGACGGTAGACACCGCACCGGCAGGCGTGATTCTGCGAATGGCACCATTGCCCTCCAGCACATATAAGTTGCCTGACGCATCCATCGTGATGGCTTGAAGTTCATCAAACCTCGCATCGCTGCCCTGCCCATCCACGACTGGGCCTCGCTCCTCCGAGCCAGCCAGTATGGTCATCTCGCCCGAGGGCGAGACCTTGCGAACCACGGGCTGGTTGCGGTCAGCGATGTAGATTGTCCCCTGTGCATCCACCACCAGGCTGGAGGGCTGGTAGACAAACGAAAACGCTGGAGTGGGTATCCCTTGGGAACTGATGGATTTGACCAAAGTTGTCATTTGGCCATTCGGCCCCAGCTTGCGAAGCTGGTTGTTGATGGTGAAGTAGACCGTACCCGTGACATCTACCGCCAAAGGTTTGCCAAGATGGCAGTAGGCCATCGAGATCTGGCAGTTCAAGTCGGTCGAAACGTTTGCCAATGTGGTGACCGAGCCTTGCGGAGTCACTTTGCGTATGAAATCGCCGTTGTCCGAGACATACCAGTTGCCGTTGGCGTCTGCCGCGACAAACTGGGGATTCAAAAACTTGGCAGCTGCGCCTTGACCATCGGCGAATGCCGCGGCCATGTCACCACCGGCCACCGTACTCACCGTTCCATCGGGAGCAATTTTTCGTAGCGCATGGTTGCCACCCTCAGCCACCATGAGATTACCGGCGGGGTCCACCGTCATGGCCTGGACGCCGTAGAAGGTTGCATTGCTGCGCGCTCCATCGAGATTGCCTGCCCCTCCGACGTCCCCTGCTAACAAGGAGACTTTGCTCGTCACCGCTGGCGGGGGCGAGCTAGGTGGGGGGGTTGGATTGTCTGCGTTACCCGATCCACCACAAGCCTGCAGCACAGCAAGACTCGCAAACGCTATCGCACGCCCGGTGAAACGGGCCAAGTTCATCCATTTCAAAGTCGACTCCCTGATTGGTGGGCCCCAGGCCGAAATTGGCCTGCGCCTTGCTCACTGTGTCGCGGCAACTGGGCGTGGCGCCCTGGTTTGAAGCAGTGTGTTATCGAGAGTACCAAACTGAATCGCCCAATCCCATGTCGGTTTCCGACTGTAACAATGTCCACCGTGCCTTTGAGGCCACTTTCCGCGCGAAGAACGCCCTGCACCTTCCCCCTGAGTCGCCTTCGGCGCCTCCCCCTCCAGGGGACGACGCCAGTAGCTTGGCAAAGCCAGTTCCACGGCGTCCGCTGACCTCGGCCGCGTCAGTTTTGACGGGCGGTGGCCCAAGTGCCGTCAAAATGCGGACACCGCTTTTTATTCATCCCCGTCGACCATAGGCCCCGCCATGAGCACTGCCAGCACCAGCAACAACGTCACCGTCATCACCCACCCCCTCGTCCAGCACAAGCTCACGCTGATGCGCAAGAAGGACGCCAGCACCAACAGCTTCCGCCGCCTGCTGGGCGAGCTCTCCACGCTGATGGCCTATGAGGTCACGCGCGACATGCCGCTGCAGGACGTGCAGATCGAAACCCCGCTGGAAACCATGACGGGCAAGATGATCGACGGCAAGAAGCTGGTGCTGGTCTCCATCCTGCGCGCGGGCAACGGCTTTCTGGACGGCATGCTCAACGTGGTGCCTGGCGCCCGCGTGGGCCACATCGGCCTGTACCGCGACCCGGCCACGCTGCAGCCCGTGGAGTACTACTTCAAGATGCCCTCCGAAATGGACGAGCGCGACATCATCGTGGTCGACCCCATGCTCGCCACCGGCAACTCGGCCGCCGCGTGCGTGGACCGACTCAAGAAGCTCAATCCCCGCTCCATCAAGTTCGTGTGCCTGCTGGCCGCGCCAGAGGGCATTGCCACGCTGCAAAAGGCGCACCCCGATGTGCCCATCTTCACCGCCGCCATCGACCGCGAATTGAACGACCACGGCTACATCCTGCCGGGGCTGGGGGATGCGGGGGATCGGATCTTTGGCACCAAATAAGCGCGTCACCGCCAGCGCCTGCACCAGCCACCGCCCCCGTGCACTGCGCATCGGGGCGGTTTTTTTTGGCCCCAGCAGGTCTCCAAATTTTTACCACTTGGTGGCTTTCCTCTGGCAGACTTGCCTGCGGATTGGCGCAGCCCGCACGCACCCTCTGGCGCGCTCCTTGCTTCACAAAGACGTCTACCACCCCTTGTTCGCTTGTCTGAAGGAACCCCACCATGACCACTCGCCGCATCTTCACCGGACGCCTGCTGTGCACCTCCATGGCCCTCTCGGCCGCCATGGCGATGGCGCCGTCCTTGGCCACCGCGCAGTCCAAGCTCAAGGTGGCGGCGATCTACACAGTGCCGTTTGAGCAGCAGTGGGTCAGCCGCATCCACAAGGCCCTCAAGGCCGCCGAAGCGCGCGGCGAGATCGAATACAAGGCCAGCGAAAACGTGAGCAACGCCGACTACGAGCGTGTGATGCGCGAGTACGCCACGGGAGGCAACCAGCTCATCGTGGGCGAGGCCTTTGCGGTGGAAGCCGCCGCACGCAAGGTGGCCAAGGACTTCCCCAAGACGTCCTTCCTGCTGGGCTCCTCCGGCAAGCCCCAGGCGCCCAACTTCAGCGTGTTCGACAACTACATCCAGGAACCCGCGTACCTCAGCGGCATGATCGCGGGCGGCATGACTAAGACGAATAAGATCGGCATGGTGGGCGGCTTCCCCATCCCCGAGGTCAACCGCCTGATGCACGCATTCATGGCGGGCGCCAAGGAGACCAACCCCAAGGTCGAGTTCACCATCACCTTCATCAACAGCTGGTTCGACCCGCCCAAGGCCAAGGAAGCCACCTTCGCCATGATCGACAAGGGTGCGGATGTGCTCTACGCCGAGCGCTTTGGCGTGAGCGACGCCGCCAAGGAAAAGGGCAAGCTCGCCATCGGCAACGTGATCGACACCCAGCCGCAGTACCCCGACACCGTGGTCGCCTCGGCCCTGTGGCACATGGAGCCCAGCATTGACCGCGCCCTCAAGCTGGTGAAAGAAGGGAAGTTCACCGCCGAGGACTACGGCCAATACTCGATGATGAAGCACAAGGGCTCTGAACTCGCTCCGCTGGGCACGTTCGAGAAGAAGGTGCCGGCCGACATCGTCGCCAAGGTCAAGGCCAAGCAGGCTGACATCCTGGCGGGCAAGTTCACCGTGAAGGTCGACGACAGCCAGCCCAAGTCCACGGCCAAGTAGCGGGAGTGGATGACAAAACTCCTCTGGCGTTGTTGCTGTGCCTCGTCGTACTTGCAGTACTGCCTGCGACGCGGCGCCTAGCCAGAACCGCTGCGCTGAGCTTTGTCAGCCGCTCCAGACCCCCTGCACGAAACAGCGTGGATAAGTACCTGGGCCACCACTCATCGTGGTTGCCCTTTCCGCTGCCCCCATCCGCCCTTTCCTGTCACTACTTGGTATGCCCATGACCACCACTTCATCCTCTCTACTGCGCCAACCCATCGCCTCTTGTTTCACCCGGCTGCTGGGCGCTCTGGCATTGGCTGGCGCGCTGGCCGGTTGTGCATCCAGCCCAACAGGCAAGACGGCCGTGCGGCTGGACGACACGCCCCGCATCGCCGTCATCTCGGCCTTTGCGCCGGAGCTGACCGTGCTCCTGCCCCAGGTGCAGCAGCCCGCCAAGCACAGCATCAACGGCGTGGAGTTCACCACCGGCACGCTCGAAGGCAAGCCGGTGGTGGTGTTCCTCTCGGGCATCAGCATGACCAACGCGGCCATGAACACGCAGCTGGTGCTGGACCGCTTCAACGTGAGCCACGTGGTCTTCAGCGGCATCGCGGGCGGCGTGAACCCTGGCCTGCACATCGGGGACGTGACGGTGCCTGCGCAGTGGGGCCAGTACATGGAATGGCTGATGGCGCGGGAAGACAAGCCCGGCCAGTACAGCGCCCCCGCCTGGATGAAAAGCGAGCTGACGATGCCCGCCTTCGGCATGATGCACCCGCGCCCGGTGGAGGTTCGCACGGCCGCCAATCCCCAGATCATCAAGAAGTTCTGGTTTGAGGCCGACCCCCAAATGCTCGCCACCGCGCGCAGCCTGCAGAACGTAGGCCTGGAGCACTGCCTGGCCGCCACCTGCCTGAAACAGCGCCCCCAACTGGTAGTGGGCGGCAACGGCGTATCGGGCCAGGCGTTCGTGGACAACAAGGCCTTCCGCGAATACGCCTTCAAGACCTTCGAGGCCAACGTGCTCGACATGGAAACCGCCGCCACCGCCATGGTGGCGCACAGCAATGGCGTGCCTTACATCGCTTTCCGGTCGCTGAGCGATCTGGCAGGTGGGGGCGATGGCGAGAACGAGATGGGAACCTTCATGGGCCTGGCGGCAGCGAATTCGGCCAAGGTGCTGCGGGCATTTCTGGCGGCGTGGAAAGGGTGAGATGAAGCGCCCCCTGAGTCGCTTCGCGCCTCCGTGCGTCCGCCAGAAGCGGCCGCTCTTCGGGCACCTCCAAGCCTGCGCAGACCAGCTTGGAGCCGCGGCCCTCAGCCCCTCTCTCGCTTCGCGGGACGGGGACACCACCGGTGGCCTGGCAAAGCCAGTTCCGCGGTGGCACTGGGCGGCGCCGCGCCAGTTTCGCAGGCAAGCCACCGCGTGAAACGCTTCCCATGGTTGACGTCTCTCCTGTCCTGCGCCTGACGGGCATCACCAAACGCTTCGGCAAGCTTGTCGCCAACGACAACATCAGCCTGACCCTGGCGCGCGGCGAAGTGCTGGCCCTGCTGGGCGAAAACGGTGCGGGCAAGTCCACATTGATGTCCATCCTGTTCGGGCACTACGTGGCGGATGAAGGCAGCATCGAAGTCTTCGGCCGGCCCCTGCCGCCCGGCCAGCCGCGCGCGGCGCTGGCGGCGGGCATCGGCATGGTGCACCAGCACTTCACGCTGGCCGACAACCTCACGGTGCTGGACAACGTTCTGCTGGGCACCGAGCCGCTGTGGCGGCCATTCTCGCGCCGCAGCGAGGCGCGCGCCAAGCTGCTGGCCGTGTCGCAACAGTTTGGCCTGCCTGTGAGCCCCGATGCGAAGGTCGGCAGCCTGTCGGTGGGTGAGCGCCAGCGGGTTGAAATCCTCAAGGCGCTGTACCGGGGCGCCCGCATCCTCATCCTGGACGAGCCCACCGCCGTGCTCACCCCGCAGGAGAGCGAGGCGCTGTTCGATACCCTCACTCAGATGGTGGCGCAGGGCCTGTCCATCATCTTCATCAGCCACAAACTGGGTGAGGTGCTGCGCGTGTCGCACCGCGTGGCCGTGCTGCGCCAGGGCAAGCTGGTGGCCGAGGCGCCTGCACAGGGCACGACGCAAGGGCAGCTCGCGCAATGGATGGTGGGCCATGCCATTGAAGCGGCCGAGCGCCGCCCCGCGCAGAACGTAGGCAAGCCCATCTGCACCCTGACCAACGTCAGCACCGCCCCCACAGGGCGCGACCGGCTGAACGATGTGTCCCTCACCCTGCGCGCAGGCGAGATCGTGGCGATTGCAGGCGTGAGCGGCAACGGCCAGGTGGCGCTGGCCGATGTGCTGTGTGGCGTGCGCGCGGCCGCCACCGGCCAGGTCACGCTGCGTGGCGCGCCGCTGCAAGCGCGGCCCGCGTGGCTGGTGAGCCAAGGCGTGGCCCGCATCCCCGAAGACCGCCACGCCGTGGGCGTGGTGGGTGACCTGCCGGTGTGGGAGAACGCCGTGTCCGAACGCCTGCGCGGCCCCTGGTTCGCGCACCCGTGGTTCCGCGCCTTCTGGGTCAAACGCCGCGCGGCGCGCCAGCATGCAAAGCAGGTGGCGGAGACCTTTGACGTGCGTGGCGGCGGGCCCGATGCGGCTGCACGGTCGCTCTCGGGCGGCAACATGCAAAAGCTCATCCTGGGGCGGGCGCTGATGCCGCCGCAGGACGGTGCAGGAAACACGGCAGCGGCCCCCCAACTGATCGTCGCGCACCAACCCACCTGGGGGCTGGACATTGGCGCGGTGATGTTTGTGCAGCAGCAACTCATCACAGCCCGTGACAACGGCGCCGCCGTACTGCTGATCTCCGACGACCTGGACGAAGTGCTGGCGCTGGGCGACCGTGTGGCGGTGATGCACGACGGGCGCCTGAGCGAGGCCCGGCCCGCAGAAGACTGGACGCGCGAAGCCATCGGCCTCGCGATGGCGGGCGCTGCACATTGAGCGACAACAACAAGAGCAACCCAGCATGCGACTCGAAAAACGCAACCACACCTCCCCCGCCGCCTACGTGCTGGCGCCGGTGGGTGCCGTGGCGTTCACCCTGCTCATCAGCGCCCTGTTGGTGCTGTGGGCCGGGGCACCCGTGGGCCAGACCTATGCGCTGCTGCTCCAAGGCGCGTTCGGTTCGGTGTTCGCACTGACCGAAACCCTCACCCGCGCCACGCCGCTGATCCTGACCGGGCTTGCGGCCGCCGTCGCCTTCCGCGCGCGGCTGTTCAACATCGGGGCCGAGGGGCAGCTCTACGCCGGGGCGCTGGCCGCCGTGGCGGTGGGTGGCATGCATGGGGGCACGGGGCTGGAATGGTCGCCCTATGTGCTCTTTCCACTGATGATGCTGGCGGCCGCGCTCGCGGGCGCCGCGCTGCTGCTGGGCCCGGCGCTGATGAAGGCACGGCTGGGGGTGGACGAGGTCGTCACCACGCTGCTGCTCAACTTCATCATGCTGCTGCTCGTCTCGGCCCTGCTGGACGGGCCGATGAAAGACCCGCTCTCCATGGGCTGGCCGCAGAGCGTGGCGCTGCAGGGCGATCTGGAACTCTCCAAGCTGGTGCCGCAGACGCGATTGCACACAGGCCTGCTGTGGGCGGTGTCGCTGGCCGTGTTGCTGTGGGCGCTGATGGCACGCACGGTGCCGGGCTTTGACATCCGCGCGGCCGGGGCCAATGCACGGGCGGCCGCCTTTGCGGGCGTACCCATCACCCGCACCGTGGTGCTGGTCGCCCTGCTCTCCGGGGGGCTCGCTGGGTTGGCGGGCGCCATCGAGGTGGCGGGCCGCACCAGCTATGTGACGCTGGACATGTCGCCCGGCTACGGCTACAGCGGCATCGTGATCGCCATGCTGGCGGGGCTGCACCCGCTGGGCGTGATCGCGGCGGGCGTCTTTGTGGCGGGCGTGCTGGTGGGGGCCGACAGCATGAGCCGTGCGGTGGGAGTTCCCACCTACATTGCGGATGTGATCGTGGCGACGTCGCTGATTGCAGTGCTGGTGGCCACGCTGCTCACCCAATACCGGGTGCGCTGGAAGTGAGCACGCCATGAACAAACAATTGCATCAGAGTTTCAAGCCAAATTGGCCTCCAGCGCTTATCCAAAAAGCGCAAGCAGCTATCAAAATTGAAGTGGATAGCACCGAGGCGGGCGCATGACCGAACTGCTCGACATCCTCTCCAACCCCGCGTTCTGGATTGCGACGCTGCGGGTCGCCACCCCGCTCATCCTGGGCACGTTGGGCGTGCTGCTGTGCGAGCGCGCCGGGGTGCTCAACCTGGGCATCGAAGGGATCATGGTGGCAGGCGCCTTCACCGGCTGGCTCACCGTCTATGCAG
>NZ_JALEGG010000247.1 GCF_022763525.1 Acidovorax sp. | reverse complement strand
GCGTAGGCTGAACATTGGTCATTCTGGTTGAGTGGCAACTGGCCGGAAACGTTCGCGTTGCGCGATGGCAACGCCTACGTACTGGATCATGAGGACTATCACTGATGGCTATGCACAATCCCCCGCACCCGGGTGCGTTCATCCGCGAGGTGTACATGGAGCCCTTCGAGATCACCGGCCGGCACCTCGCTGCCAAGCTCGGGGTTTCCCCGTCCACGCTTAACCGTGTACTGAACGGAAGCAGTGGCCTGAGTTGTGAAATGGCACTGCGCCTCTCGAAGGCACTCGGTCGCAGTCCGGAGAGCTGGCTCACGATGCAGGACAACCATGACCTCTGGAAGGCCCGGCAGTCAGTCAACTTGGATGGGGTGGAAAAGGTCGAGTTTCGCGCGGCATGACAGCTCAAAAGGTTCGGTGATTGGCTTACAACGATCCATCAAGTCGTGCCACTAAGCGTCAATGCCCGAGCTCGCTTTGGCTTTGAAACCTTTTCGGCGAGGGCCGGCCCTGGAGTGCTGGCAAATGGGGGCAGCACGCGTGGTGGAACAAGTGATGTGTCACCGTAAGCCCGTGGAAGCTGCGAAGAGAGGCACGCGATGAGCACAACATGGACGAAGGCACTGGGGCTGCGCTGGCCGGTTGTCCAGGCAGCGCTGGGCGGCGGTATATCGACGGCCGATCTGGCAATCGCGGTATCGCGCGCTGGCGGACTCGGCACGATCGGCTTGATGCCGGAAACCCAATTCGCGGACGAGATCAAGCGCGCCCAAAGAGAACTAGACGGAGTGCCGTTCGCCGCCAATCTGCTCATGCCACTGCTGCGGCGCGGGCACGTACGCGCCTGCATCGAACAGCGCGTACCGGTGGTTTCAGTCTTCTTCGGCCACGACGCCGCGATCTTGCGCGAGCTGAAGGAAGCCGGCTGCTACGTGATCTATCAGGTGGGCGATATCGCTGAAGCCGACTCTGTGCTCCGCGACGGTGCCGACGCGCTGATCCTGCAAGGCAACGAGGCTGGCGGCCACGTGCGTTCGACCCAGCCCCTGGCAGAGTTGTTTCCGGCCGTGCGTCATCGGCACCCCGAAGTGCCGATAATCGCCGCCGGCGGAATCTTCGACGCAGCCTCCGTCTCCCGCGCTCGCGCGATGGGCGCGGATGGCGTGGCAGCAGGAACACGCTTCCTGCTCACCCCGGAAAGCAACGCCCACGACAACTACAAGCAGGCCCTCCTTGAAGCCCGCGAAACCCTGCTCACCGACCTCTTCGGATTCGGCTGGAACGCACCACACCGCGTAGTGCCGAATGCCGCCACTCGAAGCTGGTGCCGCAAGGATGCCCAGGCGCCGCGCTGGCTCTCCAGCATGAACAGTCTGTTCGAGGCGCCGAGCCGCCTGCTGCCGCTCAGTGCCGGAGAAACGCTGATCCGTTGGGAGCGCCCAAGCCTGCCATTCTTCGGGCCCTTCCCCTTGACCCGGCAGATGCCGGCGGACCGCTGCGAGGTGTCCCCACTCTATGCCGGCGAGTGCGTGTCAGAGATGACCGAACTGCGCCCCGCTGCAGAAGTTGTACGCGAGCTGGGTACGGCATTCGAAAACGCAGGCGCCTGAGCGCCTAGCACACGCCTTCTGTGGGGCTTAGCAGTAATACGGCAATACGTTATTCAACACACCCAACCACCCAGGATTTGCGGGCGCACCGATTAACTTGATGTGATTGGCATTGATTAACTGTAATTCCCGTAAACCGTGGTCTGTCCCCTATTACCCTCATGCTATACGTCGATCCAAGCGCCGCTTAAGAAGCGATGCCAAGCTTAGGTGATCAAGGCACTCGTCGGGAGTCTCTGCTATCGCGTACTCATGTCCCCTCGGATTTCTAATCGCCATTACAGATCCGGCGAAGATAAATTGGTACCCTTTTTGCTCGTCTATCTCACTCGCCGTTGAAAGGTTAGTCAGCTTTATTGACGGCGATGAATCAGAAAAGGCCTGCATCATCAACTTAAACCCCGTTTCGCTCAGCTTCGATAGTTTCTGAACCTCTTTGTCGATGTATTTGTAGGCTTCAAAAGTGGCTTGAGCATAGTGTCCATCATCGAAGAGCCGCTTCGATACGGTTACTATTGCAGGATGGATGTTTCGCTCATCAAACGGATGTAGATCCGCATCCTCTGTCGGTGTGTAGCCTAATGCTCCAGCGGAACGAACAAGGTTTTCGAAGTTTTTTAGAGGCTTACGAGTCAATTAGATTTTCCCGAATGCTCTTAAAAATGTTGTCATAGGTCTCTTTATCACCATCCGCTGGCAAGTTGATTTCAATGCGCACGGTAAGGCCAAGCTGTTTTTCAGTCGAAACAACACTGCCGGCACCGCCGCCAGACGTCGAAGTGGAAGGTGCCTTGTTCCTAGTAGCGGTGGAGTTCTTCTTCGGTGACGCATTCTTTGAGCTTTCTGACTTTGTTTTCTTTAAGCGCGGTTCCGGAAGATCAGCCTGCCCTGCAAGGCCAGCAAACACTTTAAAGGTGTTCGCCTGGCGGCGACCGATAGCATCACTAGTTTGATCGCTCGATCGAAAAAAAGTAATCAAATCGTCAATCTCTAAAGCCCACGCTTGATCTCCATAAAGGTCGAATAGATCAGAATAGGCGTCCTTAATTAAGTCAGCGAAGGCCTTCTGAAAAGCTTCATCTTTGTGGTTTGAGAATGCCTTAGTTGCAGCTTCTGTCTTGTTGCCGTCATCATCCAACAAGCCGATAAACTGGAGAGCATTGATCAGATAGCTTTCGTTATTGGGAGCCAACCCGTACTTTTTCACTGTTTCGGAGGTCACAGACTTCGGAAACGACTTTCGCAGATTGCGGACCATAGTGGCGATGTTCCCGGGCCCTGATATGTAGGGATGTGCCATGGTTCCTCCTTGTTAGTTCAACAGCGATTAGCTAGCGTGCGTCTTGATTGAATCATAGCGTGCACTTCATAACTCCGCGATGTTCGATAAGGTATTACCGGTAACTCGCCGTATTTCCATGAGGCAACGGCGTCCGGACCGTTCGGCGTAAAGACGTTTATTCATTCGAGTACTGGGCAAATACCTCTGCGCCCGTCAGCTTCTTGGTTTCCTGTGCAAACGAGTAGAAGTCTGGCTTCTCGTCAATAAAGATTTCTTCGGTGAACGCCCACGCCTGTTGCTCCTGAAGAAGACCCACCGGCAGGGCGTACGTATTTCCCTCGCGTAGCCGGTAATACAGGTGGGTGCCGCAGGAGTTGCAGAAGCCGCGCTCTGCCCATTGGGAGGACTGGTAGGTGGCGATGTGCTCCCCACCCTCGAACTGCAATTCCCCCTCGCATTGCACGGCGAGAAATGGCCCCCCGCCCCACTTGCGGCACATGCTGCAGTGGCAGGCATCGACATGGTTGGACTTCAGTTGGGTCTTGAGGCGCACTGCGCCACACAAGCATTGGCCTTCGTAGGATTCGGTGTGTATCTCGGTTGGGGGCATGGGTCTTTTCCTATTGCAGCGCTCGCTGGAGTTTGGGTAGAACTTCGATACCGCGTTGGCGGATGGGATGCTTGGCGAAGGCCGAGACCTCGGTCTCACTGGGATTGATCTCCAACGTAGGAATCTCGCTGTTGGCCGCATGAATCATCGGCGCGGCGATGTAGGGAAAGCCGGCGATAGTGCCGATGCTCATGACAAAGTCCGGGCCTTGGGCCATGGTGTGTTCCAGGCGGCCGACGGCTTCTTCGGGCAGCCATTCGTCGAACAGGGTGACTCTGGGGCGGACGATGGCTTGGCAGGCTTCGCACTTGGGCGGGATTTCCTCCAGGTGGGAGAAGTCCGCCACCCACTCCTCTGCCCCGCAGGCGGTGCAGAACAGGGTGTGGATGTTGCCGTGGATTTCGATGACGTCGGTGCTGCCCGCGTCTCGATGGAAGCCGTCAACATTCTGGGTGAGGATGGTGAAGCGCTCGAAGTGCTTTTCCATGTCGGCCAGCGCTTTGTGGCCGGCGTTGTGGCCAGCGCCGCGCGCGGTGGATTCGAGCTGGTAGAGGTATTTCCAGGTGATGTCCGGCCGCTGGCGGAACATGCCACCGGACAGGCATTCCTCGATGGGAAAGCCTTCTTCGGTGAGGTCGCGGTCGTAGAGACCGCCGACACCGCGGTAGGTGGGGAGGCCGGAGTCGGCGGAAATACCAGCGCCGGTGATGACCAGCACGCGCTGCGCGTGTTTCAGGTCTGCGATGGCGGCCTCCAGGCTGGCCTTGTTCTCCCCGTCCATTACTGCACCTTAGCCAATTGTTTTGTGGGCTACTCTGCAGTAGTTGTGCAGACCGCACAATATTTCTTGCCTGCGGCGCATTGAACGGTTTGAATGCGCTGCTATTCCACGCGCTTGGGTGCGCTTTCTCATGCGTGTGCTTACGATAAGGACGCCCGGGTGCAAGGCTACACCGGGGGCATGGAGGACGACGCAGCGTGACGCAACCTGAGCCGTCGCATCGGCTGTTTCTGCAATGGATGCTGTTCGCGGGGCTGGTGAGCTTCGCGGTGTGGATTGCCTGGGCGCAGGGTTTTCTGGCGCCGGTCTTCCAGCAGGACCCGACCCATCTCTCCAAGGTGATCGTGGCACTGTTCCTGGGCGCGACCGGGCACTGCGCGCTGCGCGCCTGGTTTCTGTCGCAGCAGCTGAACGAAATGCGCGCCATCCGGCTGACGGGCGAATGGATAGGGCCGGCTTCAGCGCATGAACGCGCGCCTTCCCTGCCCGCCGGCTATTTCCACGCGCTGGTGCAGAAGTACGGGCAGTCCGACGCGCGCCACCAGGATTACCAGCTGGAGAACGCGCAGCTGACGCAGGTGCTGGCCGAACAGGCACGCGGGCCGCATGAGACGGGCTGGTTTGTGACCGGCATGCTGACCAAGCTTGGTTTGATCGGCACCGTCATCGGTTTTGTGCTGATGCTGGGCTCGGTGTCCGGCATGGAGTCCTTTGACGTGGACAACGTGCAGCAGGTGCTGCAGGACATGACCGTGGGCATGGGCGTGGCCCTGAACACCACGCTGGTGGGCCTGCTGGGCAGCATGCTGCTGGGCTTTCAGTACCTGATGCTGGACCGCGCCGCCGATCGGCTGGTGGCCGATGCCGTGCATTACGCCGAAGTGCATCTGCTGGAAGGCGTGGCCTAGATGGCGATGTTCCGCCAGCGGCGATCCACCGAGCAGGACCCGTTTACCGATCTGCTGTTCAACTCATTGCTGGCCTTCACCTTCCTGTTTCTGGTGGCGATCATGTTTCTGAACCCGCCGGCCAAGCAGGGCATCATCGACCCCAAGGCCGAGGTCATCATCACCATGCAGTGGCCGGACAATACCGACGATGACATCGACCTGTGGGTGGAAGACCCCAAGGGCCGCATCGTGTGGTTCAAGAACACCGAGGCCGGCCTGATGCACCTGGACCGCGATGACCGCGGCATGGCCAACGACATGATCCTGGTGGACGGCGAGAAGATCGCCAATCCGCTGAATCAGGAGGTGGTCACCATCCGTGGTACCTCGCCTGGCGAGTACGTGGTGAACACGCACTACTTCTATGCCGCCAGCGATCTGCCGGTGGATGTGGAGGTGAAGGTGGTGCGCGTGAACCCGAAACTGGAAGTCATCTACTACGGCACCCTGCAGCTGCCGCACGTGGGCAACGAGCGAACCGCGGTGCGCTTCACGGTGACCCGCGACGGCAGCATCATCAACGTCAACCGCCGTTACAAATCCCTGGCGCCCGTCGAAGCCCTATGAGGACCGCATGAACGAAGCAGTGATCGGACTGGCCCTGGCCTACAGCGCTGTGATGGCCATCCTGGCCGGGCTGGTGATCTTCAGCCACTGGGCGCTGTGGATTCGCGCCGGCTGCGTGCTGATGGTGACGGGGCTGTACTTCGTGACCTACAGCAGCCTCACCGCCATGCTCGGCTGGCCGACCCAGCACCCGCTACCGGAGCGCTTCATCCTGCTGGCCTCCAGCATCAACGAGCCAGACAAGCGCGAGGGCACCGCGGGCAGCATCCATATCTGGGCCACCTCGCTGGAAGGCGACCGCCCCGCCCTGCGCCCTCGGGCCTACGCCCTGCCCTATGACGCGGTCATCCACAACACCCTGGCCGAGGCGGACAAGCGCCGGCGCGACGGCAATGTGCAGATCGGCTTGGCGACCACCTTCGACGGCGAACGCGACGAGCGCCCGACCGACCAGACGCATATGGCCACACCGGACCAGCGCATCACGGTCGAGGATCTGCCCGACCCGCGGCTACCGGAGAAGTAGCGCATGCGCACCCTGCTCTGGCTGGGCCTGGCCCTGCTGCTGGCCGCCTGTAACGAGGCCCCGCAAGGCTATTTCCCGCTCAATGAAGGGCTGTCCTGGACCTACCGCGTGACCACCGAACGCGACGGCCAGCGCAGCAGCGCCCTGTTTCGCATTCGCAATGTGGAACGCACGCGCGAGGATGGCATCACCCGCGCCGTCCGCCGCACTGATTCGGGCACGGACTACATCATTGCCGAGGACGACAGTGGTATCTATCGCATCGCCAAGCGCTTGGTGGTGCAGTTGGAGCCGGTGCCGGACCCGCATCCCCGCTACGTGCTGCGCCAGCCGATTCAGCCGGGCACGGCCTGGACGCTGAAAAGCCATCCCTATGTGCTGCAACGCATGTACG
>NZ_JALEGG010000029.1 GCF_022763525.1 Acidovorax sp. | reverse complement strand
CTATCCACTGCGCACCGCGCCTTGCATCCCATCCCGGCAAGATACTTGCGCGGTCCTGAAAAGATCGTAAACACGTTCTCAGAACGTGTTTACGTTCTTATGGCGACGTGGCCCCCTGGCGACAGCGGCCGGGCCGGTGCGCCCTTAACATCTGCGCCGTTCGGCGGGCCCCCATCCCACTGGCCCGCCTAGCCACTCAATCTCTTCAATCAATCAATGCAAAGCCGCAGTGCAGGAGACAAGCAGCCATGTTCAGCCATGTGATGGTCGGGGTGAACGACCTGGAGGTTTCGCGCAAGTTCTATGACGCCGTGCTGGGCACCCTGGGCGTGCCGCCGGGCGCGGCCAACAAGAACCGCTACTTCTACCGCAGCCCCACGGGCACGTTCGCGATTTCCACGCCGATCAATGGCGAGCCCGCCTGCCATGGCAATGGCAGCACCATCGGCTTCCTGGCCGCGTCGCCCGAGCAGGCCGATGCCTTTCACGCCACGGGTGTGGCCCACGGCGGCACCAGCTGCGAAGAACCGCCCGGCTACCGCGAAGGTCCTACGGGCCGCCTGTACCTGGCCTACGTGCGCGACCCCGACGGGAACAAGCTGTGCGTGCTGCACCGCCCGCCCAAGCCGGCCGCGGCGCAGTAAAGAGAAACGAAGTCCTCTCAGAACGAGTTCACGATCTTTTCAGGACCGGCTGCGCGGCCGCCGCACGGCGCGCACCTTGCCGCTGGGGCCGCCGCCGCAGTAGAACAGGCCTGCCCCGTCGGACTCCAGCCCGCTCACGCCGACACCGGCGGGCATGTCCAGCTGCTGCAGCACGGCGCCGCTGGCAGGGTCGATGTGGCGCAGGCTGCTTTCCTCGCCCTCCCAGGTGCCGTGCCACAGCTCGCCGTCCACCCAGGTCACGCCGGTCACGAAGCGGTTGGATTCGATGGTGCGGCGGATGGCGCCCGTGGCGGGGTCGATCTGATGGATCTTGCGATCGCGGTACTGGCCTACCCACAGGCTGCCCTCGGCCCAGGTCAGGCCCGAGTCGTTGCCTCCGCCGGGCGCGGGAATGGTGGCCACCACTTTGCCCGTGGCGGGGTCGATCTTGTCGATGCGCGATTCGGCAATCTGGTAGAGGTGGGAGCCATCGAAGGCGGTGCCCGCGTCGCAGATCACGTGGAGCGTGCGGGTGGTGGCGCCGCTGGCGGGGTCAAAGCCCACCAGCTGTTCGCCCGTGGCCGCCCACACGCGCTGGCCGTCGTGTGTAACGCCGTGGATGGCACTGGCGCCATCAAACGGGCCGTACTCACGCACCACCTCGGCAGGCTGGCGCGCGGCGATGGGCAGGTGCTTGCTGGAGGGTGGGGTGTCGGACATGTCGCTGCCGCAGGCGGTGTCATGGGTGGCTGTGGTCATCTCTGGAACTCCTTGGATGGGTGCCCGGTGCACTGCAGGAACAGGTGCGTTGGACGGTGAGGCCACTTTAGGGATTTGGCGGCGAAGCAGGGAGTAACAAGATCGTCGTGAATCCCACCACCATCGGCGCAGCCACCCAGCGGCGCGCGCGGGCCTGGCCGATGGCCCGCACCAGGCCGCCGGATTCCAGTTCGGCCAGCGCGCGCTGCACGGTGCGCTGGCTGTCGCCCAGGGCCAGCGCCAGGGCCGAGGTGGACCAGGCCGCGCCGTCGGCCAGCAGCGCCAGCAGCGCGCCCTGCTCGCCCTCCACCGGCGGCGCCAGCACGGCCACGCTGCGCCCGGCCAGGGGGCGCAGCGCGAAGCCGCGCGCAGTGGCCTCCACGCCCGCCAGCGGCGCGATGAGCTTGCGCAGGCGGCCCATCTCCACGCGCAGCCGGGCGCGGTGGGTCTCGTCGGGGTGGCGCGTGCGGAACACGGTGGCAATCAGCGCCTCGCGGTCCGCATCGTCCGGCCAGGCCTGCGCCAGCGCGCGCACCAGCGCAAACATCACGGGGCGGCGGGCCAGGGGGAGCGCCACGTCACCCGCATGCACGGCGTGGCGGCAGGCATCCACCACCAGCGTGTCGGCCGAGGCGCGCAGCGCCGCCACGTCCTGCAGCAGCAGCGCCTGCTCGCCACGCGGGCCCAGCAGGCGGGCGGCGGGCTGGCCCAGCAGCGCGTGCGCGTGGGCCACCTCGGCCTGCAACGCGGGTACGCCGGCATGTTGCGCAGCCTCCTCGGCCTGCTGCAGGGCGGCGCGCGCGGCATCGATCTGCAGCGCACGCAGGGCCAGCTCCGCGCGGGTGAGCGCAGCCACGGCGGCCAGCGCGGGTGGCAGGCGCGCGGGCACGACGGTGGGCGTGCTGTCGGCCGAGGGTGCAGCCAGCACGCCCGCGGCCTCGCTCAGCCGCCCCAGCAGAATCAGTCGGCGCGCTGCCACCAGCCGGGCCTGCAAGGCGTTGGTGGTGTCGCCATGGGCCTGCAGCGTGTGAGCGGCCGCCAGCAGCGGGGCAGGGCCCTTCCCATCGCCCAGGTCGCGCTGGGCCAATGCCACCTCGGCCTCGGCCACCACGCAGCGGGCGCAGGCCACGCTCTCGTGCGGGCCAAAGGCACGGGCGGCGCGGCGCAGCAACTCGCGGGCGCGCGGGTGCTCGCCCAGCTGGGCCATGGCAATGCCGCGAAGGGCCAGCGCGGGCGGGTCGTCACGCAGGGCCACGCGCTGCAATGCGGTGAGGGCATCGCCCCCGGCCAGCGCGCGGGCGGCAGCAGCAATCATCGAATCCATGGCGACAGCCTACACGCCGCGCGATACTCTCGCGCTTTCGTGAAAACCAAGGACCCGCATTGAAATCCGCCAGCGCCACCACCTTCGACGAGGCCTACTACCAGCGCTTCTACTTCGACAAGAAGACCAGCGTGGTGGATCCGCAGCACATGGAGCGGCTGGGCACCTTCGTGTGCAGCTACCTCAAATACCTGCGCGTGCCAGTGCAGCGCGTGCTGGACGTGGGCTGCGGCATCGGGCTGTGGAAGGACATCGTGGCGCAGCACTTTCTCGGCGCCAGCTACCAGGGCGTGGAGTTCAGCCCCTACCTGTGCGAAAAGTTCGGCTGGCAGCAGGGCTCGGTGGTGGACTATGCGGCCAGCGAGCCGTTCGACTTCGTCATCTGCCAGGGCGTGCTGCCCTACCTGAGCCCGCCCGACCTGAAGGCCGCGCTGCACAACCTGGGCCGCCTTTGCAAGGGCGCGCTGTATGTCGAGGCTGTCTCGCGCGAGGACTACGAGCAGGACATCATCGACGAGGACCTGACCGACAACCGCGTGTTCCGCCACCGGGCCGAGCTGTACCGGCGCGGCCTGCGCGAAGGTTTTGTGGAACTGGGCGGCGGCGTGTGGCTCAGCCGCCAGGCCGAGGTGCCCATGTTTGCGCTGGAGCATGTGGATGGGTGAGAGCGCTCCCACCGCCGCCCCCGCAGCGCCCCACGCCGTGGCCCGCCTACGCGCCGAGCGCCTGGCCCGCAGCGCCAAGCCCTTCCTGGCACGCGGCGGCCCCAAGGGCGAGCGCTGTGCGGGCTGCCGCCTGGTGCCCAGCCACTGCATCTGCGCGCTGCGCCCGCAGGTGCCCACGCGCGCAGGCATGTGCCTGCTCATGGCGGACATCGAGCCCCTCAAGCCCAGCAACACAGGCTGGCTGATTGCCGATGTGGTGGCCGACACCTTTGCCTTTGGCTGGGCGCGCACCGAAGTCCACCCCGGCCTGCTCGCGCTGCTGGCCGACCCCGAGTGGCAGCCGTATGTGGTCTTTCCCGGCGAGTTCGTGCCGCCCGAGCGGGTGGTGACGCAGGTCGCGCCGGAAGACGCGCCGAACGGGAAGCGCCCGCTGTTCATCCTCCTCGACGCCACCTGGCCCGAGGCGCGCAAGATGTTCCGCAAGAGCCCCTACCTCGACCGCTTTCCGGTGCTGAGCCTGGCGCCCGAGCAGGTCTCACGCTACCGGCTGCGCCGCTCGCGCCGGGATGACCATTTCTGCACCAGCGAAGTGGCCAGCCTGTGCCTGGAGCTGGCGGGCGAGGGTGCGGCGGCGCGGGTGCTGGATGCGTACCTGGACGTGTTCACCCACCACTACCTGCAGGCCAAGCACCAGCTGCCGCCCGACCTGGAGGGAGCCGCCCACGCGCACTTGCGGGCGGCAATGGCACAGGACGGCCGCAATCACGCCAGCGCACCAACGTCAGGCTGACGAAGCGGGCGAAAACGCCACGTGCGTGCATGACTTGTTGCCCAAAACGCATGGGCCGTTACCACGCCGTTACAAACATCCGCCGCAGGCCCGCCACACAATCGCCTGCGCTCGCGCGGCCGCCGCGCGAGTCGCGAATCACCCGCCCGGGAGGGGCGGGCCCTGCAACGTCGGTGCCATTCCTTTGGAGAATCAATGAAAACCAAGACTCCCTTGTTGCTGATCGCTACCCTGGGCCTGACGGCCGCATCGCTGGCCCACGCCGGCAAGGCCGAGCGCGACTTCCTTGCCGCCGAGGTAGCCCCGGTGGTGCAGACCGCCGCCAGCACGCTCCAGAAGTCCTGCGGCTGCGCCGTGAAGATGGACGTGAAGCAGGACAGCTTCCAAACCGTGGATCACCTGCGCCAGGTGCGCTACGCGGCGGGCACCATCATCGACAATGCCCCGCGCTACTGCAGCGATGCGCCCTCCAAGGCCGCCGTGTGCAAGCTCAAGACGCTGGAATTCGCCCGCACCGGCACCACCGCCTTCAAGTTTGCCGCCGGCAAGGGCTCCATCACCCTTGACGAAAGCTCGTACCCCAGCTGGGACATGCTGACCGCGGAGCTGGACAAGTAACAAGCAGCGGGTTCGCGATTCCCCAAGGCTGGCGCGCTATCGCGCGGGGCCGGCGAACGTTTCGGTATCCACCTCGCCCGCGTTTTGCGCGTTGTAGCGCTCGCCAGTCACCGTGCGCTCGTTGATCAGCGCGTCCAGCCGCGCCAGGGTGCCTGCATCCAGCCGCACGTCCGCGGCACCCAGGTCGTCGTGCAGATGCTCCACGCGGGTGGTGCCCGGAATGGGGATGATGTGCTCGCCCCGGTGCAGCAGCCACGCCAGCGCCAGCTGGGCGGGCGTGCAGCCCACCTCGCGCGCAATCGCGCGGTAGCCCTCCAGCAGCTTCAAGTTGGCGGCATACGCCTCGGGCGCAAACCGGGGCATGGCGCGGCGGATGTCCTTGGCGTCGAGAGTGGACACATCGGTCAGCTCACCGCACAAGAATCCCCGCGCCACCGGGCTGAAGGCCACGAAGGCAGCGCCCAGCTCGCGGCAGGCCTCCAGGACGGCGATCTCCGGGTTGCGCGTCCACAGCGAGTATTCGGTCTGCACAGCGGCGATGGGGTGCACGGCGTGCGCGCGGCGCAATGTGGCGGCCGACACTTCCGACAGGCCGATGCTGCGGATCTTGCCCGCGCGCACCAGGTCGGCCAGCGCGCCCACACTGTCTTCAATGGGCACGTTCTTGTCCCAGCGGTGCAGGTAGTACAGGTCGATCACGTCGGTCTGCAGGCGGCGCAGGCTGTCTTCACAGGTCTGGCGCAGGGTGGCGGGGCGGCCATCGATCACGCGCACCAGCTTGCCGTCACCGTTCACGTCCACGCCCTGCATGCCGCATTTGCTGGCCAGGGTGAAGCGGTGGCGGTGTGGTTTCATCACGCGGCCCACCAGCGTTTCATTGGCGCCAAAGCCGTACAGCGTGGCGGTGTCGAACAGCGTCACGCCCGCATCGAGTGCGGCCAGCAGCACGCGTTCGCCCTGCTCGGCAGACACAGGCGCGCCGTAGGCGTGCGAGAGGTTCATGCAGCCCAGGCCAATGGCCGAGACGGAGAAAGGTCCAAGGTTTCGTTGTTGCATGGACCAAGCTTACGCCAAGTGATTTTTGGCGCGCGTGCCGTTTTTGTTGCCCAGACGTCCCCCGGCGGGAGCAGGGGACGCGGCCGCCGTCCGGCGCAGCAGCGCATCACGCAAAAACGACGCTGCCGCGCGCAACGGCTGGTCGGTGCGACGCGCGAGGTAGGTGGCGGTGTACGCCACCCCGCCCTGGCCCAGGCCGCTGGCCGCCAGGGGCACCAGTTGCTTGTCGGCCAGCTCGCGAGCCACCGCCCATTGGGGTAGACGCCCCCAGCCCACGCCCGCCAGGATCAAGGCGCGCTTGGCGTCCTGCGATCCCACCCGCAGCGTCTCGGGCGACAGCACGCCGAAGTCGCGGCCTTGGGACAGCGTGGTGGGGTCTTCCAGAACGATCTGCAAGTGGTCGGCCAGGTCCGCGCTGGAAAGCGCCTTGCGGCGACGCGCCAGCGGATGCCCGGCCGCCACCACCGCCGCGATGGGCACGGGCAGCAGCGCTTCGGTCTCGATGCGCGGATCCAGAAAGTCCTCACCCGCCAGAATGGCCAGGTCGCAATGCTTGTCGCGCAGCGCTTGCAGGGGGCCGCCCAGAGGCTCGGTCGCCAGACGCAGGCGCACGGCAGGCAGCGCCTCCCGCAGGTCCTTCAGCGCAGCCGCCACCACCGGCAATGGGTAGAGCGTGTCCACCACCAGCGCAAGCTCGGTCTCCACGCCCTGGCCGAGCCCGCGCGCACGGGCTTTCATGAAGTCGACTTTCAGCAGCACCGCCCGGGCGTCTTCCAGCAGGGCCATGCCCTCCACCGTCAGCACCGGACGGTGGCCCCTGCGGTCGAAAAGGGCCACTCCCAGCTGGTTTTCCAGATTGGCAATGGCGTGGCTTACCGCCGACTGGGCGCGCAGAAGCCGGTTGGCGCCTGAGCGGAAGCTGCCCGCGTCGGCCACCGTGACGAACATGCGGATCTGGTCGAGGGTGAGTGCATCCAGCATAGTTTTTTGATCGATTCAGTAGATCAAGATCAGCAAAATTTTAGGCCTTCCGTCGATCAACCCATGTGGCCATACTGAAGCCCGGTCCACAAGAAAGGCAGGCACATGACCAACGTTCTGGTTCTCTACTACTCTTCCTACGGGCACATCGCCACCCTGGCATCGGCCGTGGCAGACGGCGTGCGGCGCGCCGGTGCGCATGCCACCATCAAGCGGGTGCCCGAGCTGGTGCCGGAGCATGTGGCGCGCAGCGCGGGCTATTGCCTGGCGCCAGACGTGCCCGAGGCCTCGGTGGGTGAGCTGGCCGAGTACGACGCCATCGTGATCGGCACGCCCACCCGCTTTGGCAACATGGCCGCGCAGATGAAAAACTTCCTGGACCAGGCGGGCGGCCTGTGGGCACGCGATGCGCTGGTCGGCAAGGTCGGCAGCGTGTTCACCTCCACCGGCAGCCAGCACGGCGGGCAGGAATCGACCCTGCTGTCCACCCACACGGTGCTGTTGCACTTAGGGATGGTGGTGGTGGGGCTGCCCTACACCTTCAAGGGCCAGTTGCGCATGGACGAGATCACCGGTGGCTCGCCCTATGGCGCTTCCACCCTGGCCGACGACGGGCACGGCGGCAACCGCCAGCCGAGCGCCAACGAGCTGGAGGCAGCGCGCTTCCAGGGAAGCCATGTCGCCCGAATCGCCAGCGCGCTGGCGGGGACAGCGGCCCAAGAACGGGTGGCGGCGTGATGCGAGACGGGCAGGACGCGACCGGCCGGCGCAGCAGCCAGCAGGGCAACCTGCAGCCCACCCCATGGCGCGCTGTAGCCGTGGTGGTGGCGGCCGGAGTGGTCTCTGCCTACCACCTCGGCAAGGTTTCCATCGCCGGGCCGCAATTGCAATCGGACCTGGGACTGAGCCTGGAAATGCTGGGTGCCCTGGGCGCCACTTTCGCACTGCTGGGCGCACTCGGCGGCATGCTGGCGGGCTCGTGGGTGGCGCGTGCGGGAGACCGGCGGATGCTGCTGGGCGGCCTGGCGGCGACACTGCTCGGCACCGCGTTCGCGCTGGCCCAGCCGCAGGCCAGCTTTGCCGCGTTGCTGGCATCGCGCGTAGTGGAAGGCCTGGGCTTCTTGCTCATCACGGTGGCAGGACCCGCCGTGATCGCGCGCCTGGCGCGCCCCGCAGAACGCCCCCGTGCCATGGCGATGTGGAGCTGCTTCATGCCCGGCGGCATGGCCCTGGCCATGGTCACCGGCCCGTGGCTCGGTGGTTGGGAGGGCCTGTGGGCGACGGCAGCGGGCGCATCGGGCGTGATCTCCGCCTTGGCGCTGTGGCAGGTTCCTGCCGCGCAACACGCCACGCCGCCCGGCGATGGCGTGGATTCGAACACGGCAAGCTCGCTGCGCATGCGCCGCAGAGAAGTCTTGCGGTCCGAGCCGCTGGCATTGGCCGCCACGTTCCTGCTGTATGCCCTGATGTTTTTCGCCCTGTTCGGTTTCATGCCCGTGCTGCTGCAGCAACGCCTGCAGGTGGACGCTACCACCGTGGGGCTGCTGACGGGCATCGCCTGCATGGCCAACATAGGCGGCAACCTGGCTGCCGGCGTCTGGCTGAAGAAGGCCGGGCGCACGGTGCTGATCCGGCTTGCCGCTGCCGTGATGGGAGCATGTGCCCTGGGCATCTTCCTGCCGGGTACGGACCCCCGGCTGTCCTTCGCGCTGTGCCTGCTGTTTTCAGCGGCGGGAGGGATGGTGCCGGCCAGCTTGCTCTCGTCCGTGGCGCAGGTCTCCGCCACGCCAGCCCATGCCACGCTGGCCACGGGGCTGCTCATGCAAGGCAGCAACCTGGGCCAGGCGCTGGGACCGTTGCTTGTGGGCAGCACGGTGGACCGCCACGGCTGGCCTGCTGCCGCTGCATGGGTGACGTCCGCCGCGCTGGTCATGGCCTGGTCCGCGCAATGGCGCGCGCGGAACCCGGAGCGATAGCGTTGCATGGCGTGGCGCTGGCTGCTCTGCAGGCGCGCACACTCCCACTGCTGGTGTGCCGCGCTGAGACAAGAGACCGCATCGGCGCAAGATCAGGCGGCTGGCCCGGCAACAACGTCCACCCCCCTTGCCAGGCAGCTACGCGCTCCGGCGCCGTCCGCAGCCCGCGCCTCCTCCGCCACTGGTTGCTCCAGCCGCGACAAGCCCCACCCGCCATTGCATGGACAATTCCCGGCATGTCTGGCGCACCTATTCACTCGCACCCCTCTTCTCTCCGCCCCGTGCTGATCGCCGGCGGCGGCATCGGTGGCATGGCCACGGCCCTCACCCTGCACCAGATCGGCGTGCCCTGCGTCGTCTTTGAATCGGTGCCCGAGCTACAACCGCTGGGCGTGGGCATCAACCTGCAGCCCAATGCCGTGCGAGAGCTGCACGACCTGGGTTTTGGCAACGAGGTGCTGGACACCATTGGCCTGCAGGCACGCGAATGGGCGCTGGTGGGCCGCAACGGGAACGAGGTGTACGCCGAGCCGCGCGGCCTGGAGGCGGGCTACCACTGGCCGCAGTATTCCGTGCACCGGGGGCAGCTGCAGATGATGCTGTACCACGCCGTCAAAAGCCGCCTGGGCGACGACGCCGTGCAGTTGGGGCAGCGCGTGGTGGGCTACCGGCAGGATGGCGCTGATGGTGTGACCGCACTCATCGAGACCCGCGACGGCGCGCGGCGCGAAGTGGCCGGCTCCCTGCTGATTGCCGCCGATGGCCTGCACTCGGCCGTGCGGGCGCAGATGCATCCCACGCAGCCACCCATCCAGTGGGGCGGCGCCATCATGTGGCGGGGCACCACACCGGGCGTGCCGGTGCGCACGGGCGCGTCGTTTGTGGGCCTGGGCTCGCTGCGGCATCGCGTGGTGTTTTACCCCATCACACCGCCAGACCCAGCTACGGGCCTCGCGACCATCAACTGGATTGCCGAGATCACCGTGGACAACCAGGGCGGCTGGCAGCAGGGCGACTGGAACCGACGCGTGGCACTGGAGGAGTTCGCTCACCACTTTGACGGCTGGAACTACAGCTGGCTGGACGTGCCCGCCATGCTGCGCGGCGCCAAGGACATCTATGAATACCCCATGATCGACCGCGACCCCGTGCCCACCTGGGTGGACGGCCGCGTGGCGCTGCTGGGCGACGCGGCGCATGTGATGTACCCCGTGGGCTCCAACGGTGCCAGCCAGGCCATCGTGGATGCGCGCGTGCTGGGTGCGCAGCTGATTGCGCATGGCGCGGGCCCCGAGGCGCTGCGCGCCTACGACGACAAGCTGTGCAAGGACATCTCGGCGCTGGTGCTGCGCAACCGGGGCTCCGGCCCCTTTGGCCTGCTGGGGCTGGTGGACGAGCGCTGCAGCGGCATGTTCGACCACATCGACGACGTGCTGCCGCGCGAAGAGCGCGAAGGCTTCATGGCCCGCTACAAAGCGGCAGCGGGGTTTGCCATCGAGACACTGAATGCCGCGCCGCCCACCATCGCACCGGGTCAACGCGTGGCAATGGCTGGTTGAGACGACTTCGCGGCAGCGGCCAGCACCGCATCGGTCAGCGCACTGCACCGCACTGCACTGCGGCGTTGGCGCGTTACCGCTTGGCCTGCTTCTCGGCCAGCGTGTCCGCGTGGCGATGCACGAGCTTCCAGGCATCGCCCTCGCAGCGGAACACCTCGGTCACCCGCAGCACCATGGGCACGGGCGCGCCGCCTTCCTGTGGGCGTACCATGGCACGCTGCAACCCCGTCCAGTAGCCCAGCGTACCGTCGCAGGCCGCATGCAATACCTCCAGTGTGGTGTCGGCGCCGCTGTGGAAATGCCGGGCCCCGGCCTCGTTGACCTCGAGCACGCGGGCCGCGCCCTGTTCGATGCCACCGCCCGGGCCAAAGAAGGTGGCCGGATCGGCAGTGGTGGAAATGCCGCGCAGGGGCTGCGCGTCGCCGTTCACATAGGCCGCCGCCACCTCACGGCGGCGGAGCATGAATTCTTCGAAGGACGGCGTGATGGGCATGGAGGACTCCCGAAGAAAAAAATCTGTCTGGACACGGACTCCGGCTTTCGGTTCCGCGTGCCCGCGGAGACAGGGAGGCGTCCTACAGGACACCGCCCGGCGCCACGGCGGGCCCGCTCCGCCTGACGTTGAATAAGCTACCCGCGCCGGCCCAAAAAACCCGCACTGCACCATGGCCCCACCTCCCTCCACCGCACCCACGCCGTTGAGCCGCATTCCGCGCGGCGTCTGGGTGCTGGGTTTCGTGAGCATGCTGATGGACATCTCCTCCGAGATGATCCACAGCCTGCTGCCGCTGTTCATGGTCGGCGCCCTGGGCGCCAGCGCACTCACGGTGGGCGTGATTGAAGGGCTGGCCGAATCCACGGCGCTGATCGTCAAGGTGTTTTCCGGCGCTTTGAGTGACTACCTGGGCAAGCGCAAGGGCCTGGCCGTGTTTGGCTACGCGCTGGGCGCGCTCACCAAGCCCTTGTTTGCGCTGGCGCCCAGCGCCGGCATCGTGCTCACGGCACGGCTGCTGGACCGCGTGGGCAAGGGCGTGCGCGGCGCGCCGCGCGATGCGCTGGTGGCCGACATCGCGCCACCCGAGATGCGCGGCGCGGCCTTTGGCCTGCGGCAGTCGCTGGACACGGTGGGCGCCTTTCTAGGGCCGCTGTTGGCCGTGGGGCTGATGCTGTGGTGGGCCAACGATTTCCGCGCCGTGTTCTGGGTGGCGGTGGTTCCGGGCCTGCTGGCCGTGGTGCTCCTGCTGTGGGGCGTGCGCGAGCCCGAGCGCGCGGCCGGGGCACCGCGCACCAACCCCATACGCCGTGAGAACCTGCGGCGCCTGAGTGGCGCGTATTGGTGGGTGGTGGGCGTGGGTGCCGTCTTCACGCTGGCCCGCTTCAGCGAAGCCTTCCTGGTGCTTCGCGCCGAGCAAAGCGGCATCGCCGTGGCCCTGGTGCCGCTGCTCATGGTGGCCATGAACCTGGTGTACGCCGCATCGGCCTACCCGTTCGGCAAGCTCTCCGACCACATGCAGCACCAGACGCTGCTGGCCTGGGGCCTGGTGGTGCTCATCGCGGCCGATCTGGTGCTGGCGGCGGGCGGCCACTGGACCACCGTGCTGGCCGGCGTGGCGCTGTGGGGCGTGCACATGGGCATGACGCAGGGGCTGCTCGCCACCATGGTGGCGGACACGGCCCCGGCCGACCTGCGCGGCACGGCCTTCGGCTTCTTCAACCTGGTGAGCGGCGTGGCCATGCTGGCCGCCAGCGTGATGGCGGGGTTGCTGTGGGACCAGCTGGGCGCATCGTTCACGTTCTACGCCGGGGCCGTGTTCAGCGTGCTGGCCCTGCTGGCCCTGCTGGTGCGCAGCCCGTGAAGGGGCAAAGGCGGCGCCGCCAGATCACTCCCTATTTGATAGCTTCCAACGCTTGATGGAAAAGCGCTGGCGGCCATTTTTGCTCAATTTCAGCCCGCGTTCAGCTGCAGCTCCAGGTTGTGCAGCACCTGATAGCACGGCAGCACCTGCGCCACGCTGGCGTTGGGCTCGCGGCCTTCCTTGATGGCGGCGAAGAACTCGCGGTCCTGCAGCTCGATGCCGTTCATCGACACATCCACCTTGCTCACGTCGATCTTCTCTTCCTTGCCGTTCACCAGATCGTCGTAGCGGGCGATGTAGGTGGCGGTGTCGCCGATGTAGCGGAAGAAGGTGCCCAGCGGGCCATCGTTGTTGAAGCTCAGGCTCAGCGTGCAGATCGCGCCGTTGGCGGCCTGGAGCTGAATGCTCATGTCCATGGCGATGCCCAGGTCCTTGTGGATGGGGCCCTGGATGGCGTTGGCCTTCACGATGGGGCTGCCCGCCTGGTAGGCGAACAGGTCCACGGTGTGGGCAGCGTGGTGCCACAGCAGGTGGTCCGTCCAGCTGCGGGGCTGGCCCAGCGCGTTCATGTTGGTGCGGCGGAAGAAGTAGGTCTGCACATCCATCTGCTGGATGTTGAACTCGCCTGCGGTGATCTTCTTGTGCACGTACTGGTGGCTGGGGTTGAAGCGGCGCGTGTGGCCGCACATGGCGACCAGGCCGGTCTGCTTTTGCAGGGCCACGACCTTTTCGCCATCCGCCAGCACGTCGCACAGCGGGATCTCGACCTGCACGTGCTTGCCGGCTTCCATGCAGGCGATCGACTGGCTGGCGTGCATCTGCGTGGGCGTGCACAGGATCACGGCATCCACTTCCTTGATGGCCAGGCTGTCGGCCAGGTCGGTGGTCACGTGCTTGATGCCGTACTTGTCGGCCACTTCCTGGGTCTTGGCCAGGTCACGGCTGATGAGGGAGACGACTTCGACGCCGTCGATGTTTTGGATGCCGTCCAGGTGCTTGATGCCGAAGGCGCCGGCGCCTGCGAGTGCGACTTTGATGGTCATGGTCGGGTGTTCCTTAGCTTATTGGTTCTCAAGAATCAGGTGGCCTACCGCCGTATTGCTGGCGGGCACGTGGAAAAAGCGGTGCGCCACCTTGGGTGCGGGGCCGGTGCCCGCCACGTCGCTCATGGCGCCGCGGGCGATCAGCCACATCACCAGCTCGATGCCTTCGCTGCCGGCTTCGCGCACGTATTCGATGTGCGGCACCTTCGCCAGCTCGGCGGGCTCGGCGATCAGACGGTCGAGGAACTTGTTGTCCCATTCCTTGTTGATGAGGCCGGCGCGCGGGCCCTGCAGCTGGTGGCTCATCCCGCCGGTACCCCAGATCTGCACCTTGAGCGGCGCATCGAACGACTCGATGGCGCGGCGGATGGCCTGGCCGAGCTGGAAGCAGCGCTGGCCCGAAGGCACGGGGTACTGCACCACGTTGACGGCGAACGGGATGACCTTGACGGGCCAGGCCTCAGGCGAGCCGAACAGCAGGTTCATCGGCACCGTGAGCCCATGGTCCACCTGCAGTTCGTTGACGATGGTGAGGTCAAAGTCCTGCTGGATGACGGACTGCGCGATGTGCGAGGCGAGCTCGGGGTGCCCCATCACCTTGGGCACGGGGCGCGGGCCGTAGCCTTCGTCGGCGGGCTCGAACTCGGCGGCGGTGCCGATGGCAAAGGTGGGAATCATCCCCAGGTCAAAGCTGGTGGCGTGGTCGTTGTAGACCAGGAAGACCACGTCGGGGCGGTTGGCCTCCATCCACTTCTTGGACGGCTCATAGCCCGCGAACAGCGGCTGCCAGTAGGGCTCGCCGGTCTTGCCCAGGTCGATGGCGGCGCCAATGGCGGGCACGTGCGAGGTGTAGACGGAGGCGGTGATTCGCGCGTGGCCCGCGCCTGCAGCACCGTCGGTAGCGGCTGTCTGGCGCGCGGCGTGGTCGCCCAGGATCTGCGCGGCCAGGGCTTCCTGGTGCGTCAGCTCCCAGGCTTTCCACGCCTCGGACTGCGCGGCGGGGCCCTGCGCGTTGCCGCTCTCGCCCAGGTAGCGGTTGCCCTCGGGGCTGCGGCCGCCCGCGATCATCATGTCGCGGTAGGCGTGCTCGCTCATGCCGGTCATGCTGCCCGCCATCTGCTGGAACGACAGGCCATCCGTCGCGCCCAGCTTGGCCAGAAAGTAGATGTTGCCGCCCGTGCGCATGGCCCAGTTCAGGTCGCGCGCGCGCACGGCCGCCTTCTGTTCATCGGTCATCGGCCATTCGGCCAGGTAGGCGTCTTCATCGGCCTTGAAGCGCGCGCGGTTCTCGGCCTTCATCAGGCTCATGCAGAACTGGTTGAGCCAGTAGCCCTTGCGGCTTTGCTCTGCGTCGAAGATGGTCGTGCCGGGCACGTCCTTGTAGGGTTTGTCCAGGGCCATGTCACGCCTCCTTCCGGGCCGCCCCAAGGGAGGCGAGCGCCCCTTCGGGGGGCAGTGAATACACGAAGTGATGAGCGTGGGGGGTCATATTTTTTCCTCGGGCCAGTAGAGCTTCATGGGATTGGTGACGAGCAGTTTCTTCTGCAGCTCGGCCGTGGGTGCGATGTGCGGGATGAAATCCACCAGCAGGCCATCATCGGGCATGTGGTCCTTGAGGTTGGGGTGGGGCCAGTCGGTGCCCCACAGCACGCGGTCGGAGAATTCTTCGACCACCTTGCGAGCGAAGGGCACGACATCCTGGTAGGCGCTCAGCTCACCGTTCAGCGCCGTGGGGCCAGTCATGGAGAGGCGTTCGGGGCAGCTGACCTTGCTCCACACGTTGGTGTGCTCGCGCATGAACTTGAGGAACAGGGCGAACTCTTCGCTGTCCACGCCCTTGCTCACATCGGGCCGGCCCATGTGGTCCACCACCACGGTGGTGGGCAGGCTGGTGAAGAAGTCCCACAGCTCGGGCAGGTCCACCGCCTCGAAGTAGATCACCACGTGCCAGCCCAGCTTGGCGATGCGGCCGGCAATCTCCATCAGCTCGTCCTTGGGCGTGAAGTCCACCAGGCGCTTGACGAAGTTGAAGCGCACGCCGCGCACGCCAGCCGCGTGCAGCTGTTGCAGCTCCTCATCCTTGATGGAGCGGCGCACCGTGGCCACGCCGCGCGCCCGGCCAGCGCTGGCCAGGCACGCATCCACCATGGCGCGGTTGTCGGCGCCGTGGCAGGTGGCCTGCACGATCACGTTGCGCGCAAAGCCCAGGTGGTCGCGCAGCGCAAACAGCTGGTGCTTGCTGGCATCGCAGGGCGTGTACTTGCGCTCGGGGGCGTAGGGGAACTCGGCTCCGGGGCCGAACACGTGGCAGTGAGCATCTACGGCGCCCGCGGGGACCTGGAAGCGGGGCTTGCTGGGGCCGTCATACCAGTCCAGCCAACCCGGGGTTTTAGTGAAGCCTTCGGCCTTGGTCAATTCGCTCATGCGCGTACTCCTTGGTTTCTTGCAAGCTCGCAGATCAGTCGAGCGACACGTTGGCCTTGCGGATCACGTCACCAAAACGCTGGCTCTCGTCCTTGACGAACTGGCCGAACTGCGCGCGTGTGGTGGGGAACTGCTCATAGCCAAAGGTCTTGAACTTCTCGGCCACCTCGGGGCCGGTCAGGGCCTGTTCGATGTCCTTGCGGATCTTTTCGGCCACGGCGGCGGGCAGGCCGGGAGGCACGGCAACGGCGTTCCAGCCAGTGACGGCGAAATCCTTGGGGCCGCCCGATTCGGCCACGGTGGGCACGTCGGGGAACTCGGCAGAACGCTGAGGCCCTGCAAACGCCAGCAGGCGCAGCTTGCCCGCGCGGTACAGCGGGCCTGCGGTGGCGGCGGTGCCCAACGCGAAGTCGATCTCTCCGGTGGAGACCGAGGTGTAGAGCTGCGTGGTCTCCTTGAAGATCACATGCTCCATCTGCGTGCCGGTGGCGGATTCGAACAGCTCCGAGCCCAGGTGCACCGGGTTGCCCACCGACCAGCTGCCGTAGTTGAGCTTGCCGGGGCGCGCCTTGGCATCGGCCACGATGTCGCCCACGGTCTTGTACTTGCTGCCCGTGCCCACGGTGAAGAAGAAATGCGTCTTGAACAGCGGCAGCAGCGTGTCGAAGTCCTTGGCGGGGTCGTAGGGCAGCTTCTTGAACAGGCTGGGGTAGGCGGCCAGGTGCACGTTGTCCAGGATGAGCAGATCATGGCCATCCTTGGCCCCGCGCTTCCACGCATCGATGGCGATGAAGCCGTTGCCGCCGGGACGGTTCTCCACGATCACGCCCGTGCCCCAGGTGCGAGAGAGCTTGTCGGCCACCAAGCGGGCCACGCCGTCGGGGCCGCCGCCCACGGGGAAGGGGCTGATGATGCGCACCTGCTTGGTGGGGAACTGCTGCGCGGCGGCGGGTTGCACCAGCGCGCCCGCGACGGTGGCCACACCCAGTGCCAGGGCCAGCGTGCGGCGGATACGGAAAGAGGAAGCAGCAGAAGGGAAATTCATTGGGAGCAGGGACCGAGGAAAATCAGAATTGATAGCTATCAGCGCAATGTGGATGCGCGTAGAAGGCCAAATAGGCTTGTAAAACTGGATTCAGTCGATGTACTTGAGCCCCGCTGCCGCCAGCGGCTCGCGCATCTTGTACATGTCCAGGCCCAGCACGCCGCTGGCCAGCTTGGCGCGCTTTTCGCCTTCAAAGCTCTCGCGCTTTTGCGCGGCTTCCAGCGTCTGCACCGCACGCGCGGCGGGCACACACACGATGCCGTCGTCGTCGGCCACGATCACGTCGCCCGGTGTGATGAGCTGGCCTGCGCACACCACGGGGATGTTGACCGAGCCAATGGTGGCCTTGATGCAGCCCTTGCTGGAGATGCATTTGCTCCACACCGGGAAGTTCATCTCGTTGAGCGTCTTCACGTCGCGCACCCCGGCGTCGATGATGAGCGCGCGCGCACCGCGCGCCTGGAAGGACGTGGCCAGCAGGTCGCCGAAGTAGCCGTCGGTGCATTCGGCCGTGATCGCGGCCACCACGATGTCGCCGGGCTGAATCTGCTCGGCCACCACGTGCATCATCCAGTTGTCGCCGGGGTGCAGCAGCACGGTGACGGCGGTGCCACTGACCTGTACGCCGCTCTGAATGGGGCGCATGTAGGGCTTGAGCAGGCCGACGCGGCCCATGGCCTCGTGCACTGTGGCCGAGCCCAGAGCGGCCAGGCCATCGGCGGCTGCGCGGTCAGCGCGGGTGATGTTGCGGTAGACAACGCCAAGTTCAAACATGTCAGAGCCCCTTTGCCTTTAGGCGTGAATCGAGTCGGGAGAACACACGGCGCGTGTTGGCTTCGTAGATCTGGTGCTTATCTTCGGCACTCAGGATCGTGGACGCCTCGATGTAGCGCTT
>NZ_JALEGG010000246.1 GCF_022763525.1 Acidovorax sp. | reverse complement strand
GTGGCACCGTTGGCGCGCCGCCGCTGCTCCTGCTGCATGGTTTTCCCCAAACCCATGTGATGTGGCATCGGGTGGCGCAGCAGCTGCAGCACGACTACCGCCTCGTGATGCCTGACCTGCGTGGCTATGGCGACTCATCGCACGCGCCCGGCCTGCCCGACCACAGCAACTACAGCAAGCGCGCGATGGCGCAGGACATGGCCGAGGTAATGACCGCGCTGGGCCACGACCGGTTCTACCTGTGCGGTCACGACCGCGGCGGCCGCGTGGCCCACCGCCTGGCGCTGGACCATTCAGCGCGCGTGCAGAGGCTGTGCGTGATCGACATCGCCCCCACGCTGGACATGTACGCCCGCACCGACATGGACTTTGCGCGCGCCTACTACCACTGGTTCCACCTCATCCAGCCCGCACCCCTGCCCGAGACCATGATCGGCGGCAACGCGCACGCCTACCTGCACGCCAAGCTCGGCGGCTGGGGCAGCGCAGGGCTGGCCCACATCGAGCCCGCAGCGCTGGCCGAATACGAGCGCTGCTTTTGCCAGCCCGAGGCCATCCACACCGCCTGCGAGGACTACCGCGCCAGCGCCAGCATCGACCTGGACCACGACCGCGAAAGCCGCGCGCGGGGCGACAAGATCGCCTGCGACACCCTGGTGCTGTGGGGCGCGCATGGCGTGGTGCACCGGCTGTTCGACCCATTGGCGCTGTGGCAGGCGCAATGCGCAGGCGTGGTGACGGGCCAGGCCGTGCCTGCGGGGCACTTCATCCCCGAGCAACTGCCGGGCGACACCGCCGACGCGCTGCGCCACTTCATGCGCTGAGCGGCCTGCGCTGACCGCCAAATTGGGGGGCGCAACGGCAGCATGCAATACACGAGCCCCGGTGTAGCATGGGCGCCCCTGAGGAGGAGACCCCATGCACCCCAACGCCCAGACCCTGCAGCGCCTGTACACCGCGTTCGCGCAGCTCGATCACGCCACCATGGCCGCCTGCTACGCGCCAGACGCCACGTTTGACGACGAAGCCTTTTCGCTGAGGGGCCGCGACGAGATCGGCGGCATGTGGCGCATGCTGTGCGCAGCCACCAAGAAGCCCGGCGCCGCCGAGCACTGGAAGCTCGCGTTCAGCGGCATCGACGCCGATGCGACCAGAGGCAAGGCCCACTGGGAAGCCCACTACCTCTTCAGCGCCACGGGCCGCACGGTGCACAACATCGTGGATGGCACGTTCACCTTCACCCCTGACGGGCTGATCGCCACCCACCGGGACCGCTTCAACTTCTGGCGCTGGGCCCGGCAGGCGCTGGGTGCGCCAGGGCTGCTGCTGGGCTGGTCGCCTTCGCTCAAGCGCAAGGTGCGGAGTACGGCGACGGGGAATTTGAAAAAGTTTTTGGCGCAGGGGTGATGCGGCGCGTGGTCATGGGCGGGCACGCGATGGTGTGGTCGCTGCACAGCTCGCTCAACGCGGTTTGAACTCCAGCTCTCGGCCATGAGCAGCCTGTCGCGGCCAGCGAAAGCGGACTTTCGATGCGTAGAGTTGAGTCGGCCGCGCACGGGTTGTTTATTTCTACTCAAACGCCAATTGAGCCATCACTCCTTATACTTTCTGCATTGCTCAAAACGTTCATCGTTATTTGAGCTATAGCCTCTTCCCTCGATGCCAAAGATCTCTTGATCAGGAGCTTTAATTATTTTGGCCAATTTTTGGCAGGTTTCTGATTTACGGACGTTGCTGCACTCATAGCAAATCCTCCAAATTGTTGACTGCTTCAACGCCTTGTTTGCAATTCTTGGAAGTAACGTTTGCAAAATTGAAAAATTAGCATCACGTTCCCAGTAGTAGTCTTCGAGAATCCTATTTACTCGATAGTCCAATACTGGCTCGGACATTGAGACACTTTTTGCTCCAGGGGTGCTCTTCGGCTCAATAGGTCGGTTCGGGTTTGCTCCATTTTCCAATAAAAAAGCGACTATCTCAGGGTCTTGGCATCGGTGAAGTGGGGATAAACGATCCTTGCTTAATTGATTCACATCCCCGCCTTTCGCAATGATTTGCGAGTAGACAGCAATTTTTTCTTGGATCTCTTCTTTTGATCGTGGAGGCGGGGCGCCGGTAGTCAGACCTCTCCGATCCCTAGTCAAATTTGCACACCGCATGAATATGGTTTCTCGGCGGTAATCTCCTTCAGAGACGATGTTTGGATCTGCCCCTGCATCTAGGAGATATTTAGCGCCACTTTGATTGCCGCTTGCTATAACCAAGTCTAGCAGACGAATATTGGAACAGCCCGTCCACCAATTGATGAAGGTGGTGCGCCTATTTTCCAATGATGCTGAAGTGACTGCTGGATTCGTCCATATTGGGTGTTTTTTCCATGTCTCATATTTTTTTGTCCATTCTGCGATGTGATAAATGCGCGCATCGATTTCCGCTACTAACTCCTCCTCCGTGCCAAACATTGCCAATTTTTCAAGATCAGAACTCCCGCATTCAGCGCCTGCGCCACTGTATGCAAAGGCGCGTAGTGGCAGCGTGATAGAAGCCACAACCAAGAAGAAAATAACTGAAGCGTCAATTTTTAGCATCTTGAAAAAACTTTAGTAGCGAACTTTATACTGAAAAATCCGCGAAAGATGGACCTTGCGGAATATGTTTTTGACCACTTATTGTATTGCTCTTGATAGTGGCTTACAATTGGTTTGCATAAAATGCACTTTTGAAGCGTCAGAAAATAAGAATTTCGCAAACCCGCTAAATTTTGAACTAGCTAAACTATAACCCGCCAGCAAGCGGGGCGCGGGTTTTCTCGCTCTATTTCTGGATTGCGAGCAGGTCGATTGTGAGATCGACGACCCCTTTGGAAAACGGTTTCCACCGACTGCTTCGGGCCCTCATTAGACGATCACGCCGTTGGCTTAACATGATCGCCCTCAGCAGTCGACAAGATTGATCGCGTGTAAGGTTGAGCACCGAGCCCCGTTCTCTCCTGGACGTGGGCCAATGACACCCACTCAATGTGCTTGCCGCAGAGATGCACCGGAAACTCAATGAAGAGGCATGGGCGCATCAGCTGCTTCATGTGCGCGCTGGTCGTTAGTCGATACGGCAATGAGCTGCATGATTTAGCGTCAGGCAGGACCGCACGGACGCGCGGGAAAACCGCTGACACGCTAAGCAGAGGGGTATGGCCAGAGTAGGGTGACCCAATTTGGAGATCACCATGCGCCTTGCCACCATTGCATTGCTTGCAGCGGCTGCCACCAGCGTAGCCGCTCAGACGAACTCGACGGGGCAGGTCGTGCCCGGCGTCCCCGCCCCTTCGACCTCGTTCCCGGAAACGTCCACTTCACCCTCTCAGACGCCATCGGCGCCACCTTCACAAACGCCAGCAGAAACCCACGCTGCTCCTCCGGTAGCGCCGCCAGCGGCGACGCAGGCACCTGCAGCCGTGGGCGAGCCGCGAACCACGCCAGCGGCGGGGGCCGGGACATCATCTGGCGTTAGCACAGGGCAGCGCGTGGGCACTCCACGGCAACCCGCGAGCCCGCAGCAACCCACGACTACCCGGCCAAGTGTCATTCCTTCCCTGACGGGTAGCCAGCCCAGCACAACCACGGCACCATCGGCGCCTAGTGCGCCCAGTGCCCCCGCGGTGCCTGGTGGCGAGGCCGCGCCGCTCAAGCGCTAGCCTTTCGAGCGGGGGCGGAGTCCCCCAGGGGTCGCGTTAAGTTGTCCCCTCGGCAACCATGCGGGCGCAATGGCAACACTGAACTCCATATTCAGCGCCAGACGCAACGGCCACCCCGGCGCGCCGCTGTGCCGATTGGGAGGCCATTGAACGTGACTACCGCAGCGGCCAGTTCTCCGACCAGGAACTGGCCGACAATCCGGCAACACCGTTTCCGGCATACACGCTATTCGGCATCGCGCTGGATGAAGGCTCTGTCGCAGTTCCCGAGTGGAGTGACGAAGAGTTGGTTAACTCTACTCGCCAGTGCATATTTGAAGCAAAGGCATGCATCGATTCAAATCACCCCCTGCGAAGCATCGATGCGTTCATGGAACTCGGGGCAGCCTTCAGCGTAGACATCCAGAAAAGAGTGCTTGATACGGCGTGGAACTTTTGGACAGAGCGCATGACTTTGCCATTTTCTCCAACGAGAAATGGACGAAGCAATGTCGATTGCCGAAGCTCGCATTGCTGCCGGCGATTCTTCCTCATCGGCGGACAGACGCTCTACCAGCTCGCGTAGCCGCAACTAAAGGGTCACCCTGCATCGGGCGGATGACCGCTTCGGAGCAAGGCTGCACAGCCGGATTGGGTCCGTTAGCGCCCCTAGCCGTGGGGCAGAATTCGGCCACTAGCCGTCGGTGGTGGCAGGTGAAAGCGGGCGCTCAACGTTTGAATTAACGGGCGCCGCTAGGCGTCCCGTTGAATGAGGGGTTAGGCGGAATTCTGGCCCCACGCATTGACCTCGGCTTGTGCATTCATGGAGAACGGTGTGCCAAGGATGTAGCCGCGAAACAGCTTTTTCTCGAACGGCAAATACAACGCTACTGTAAGACCGCGCTTGTGTTCGAACAGGACCTTGATGGCTTTTGTGGTGCGCTGGCCTTCCAACGTGACTGTGACGTTCTCAGCGACGCCAATTGCCTTTAGAGAACGTTCTTTGGCCTGCTGACGAAGACCACCGTGCAACAAAGGGAGCACCTCCGTGGAGTTAGTGAGGTCGTTTGGCGGGGCTGCGGCGACGAGCCTAATTTCGCCTTCTTCCGTCAGTACGGCGGCGTGCGGCAGGAAGTTTCCTTGCTTCTGCAGAAACTTTTCAGAAAGATCAAACAACTGATTGGCGATCGCTCCAATCTCGGGTTTGAGTTCTGTGTAGAGCTCGGCACTATTGGTCATGCTTCTGACGCCTAACGTTCGAGGTAAGGGACGTCTTGCGGCTTGCCGCAAGACGTCCCCTTGACTGAAGGGTTAGGCGGCTGTTGGCTCAAAGCCAGATTCTCCGCCGAACTGGTGCAGCGCATCGCTGATGGAATGCCAGGCTGCCTTGTGATGCACAAAGTAGTGCGCCTTTGGCTTGGCCGGCAACTCGCCTTTAATCGCGCCTGCTGGAACACCAACGATTTCAGGGGCACGGGAATCGAGTGTGTAGACGTGAGAGCCGCAGTTGCTGCAGAAGTGGCGCACCACATTTGATGTGGCGCTGAACCGAGACACGAACTCTTGACCTGACGGAACCAGGGTGGATCTGGGGAAGCTGACCCAAGTGGTGAACGCGGAGCCACTCAGGCGGCGACATTGGCCGCAATGGCAATGAATGACACTCTTCGGTGGTGCCGAGAACTGAAGTGTGACTTGGCCGCAGTAGCACTGAGCTGATGTAGTGGCGGTGGTTGGATCTTGCATCGAATACTCGTTTTGGCAGCCTAACGTTCGAAATGAGCGGCGACCGCAGGCATGCGGAGCATGCCGGAGGGAGTCCGCTCGATGGAAGGGTTAGGCGCCATGCTAGCGGCGCCTTCGTTCCATGGCGATGGACGAAAACTCGAACCCAAGCTTTGAGAAGAACTCAGATGCTCCTTCGCGGCCAGCACGCAGAACCCAGGTGACCCTTTGATCTGTACTGATCGCGTGCTCAACGAGCTGCCGTCCTATGCCTCTGCCTCGATAGTCTGGCGCGACTACGACCATGGAGAGGTAGCCATTGGATAGGCCATCCGTGATGCCGCGCACAAACCCGACAACACAATCCTCTATCTTTGCAACGTTGGCGATCTGTGAGCCCGCGACAAGTTCTGTGAAATGCTCATAGCTTGCGATGCGGTGCTGCCAACCATTGGCGGCCAGCAGTTCGTACACGGCTCCCAGCTCAGTTGATTCGATGCGACGCAGTTCCATGACGCCTAACGTAATGTAGACCGCACCAAGCCGCAGGCCATATCTGGCGCTTGCGGTCTAAATGGGCGCGAAGAAAACGCGGAAAGGGGCTTGTAGCCTAGCTTGAGGGCATGAATGCTGTACAAAAATACAGTACTAAATTAGCCATGAAACCCGCCTCCCCTCCTGTGCTGCGCGCTACACGGTTGCTGGACCAAATCCGTGAGCGAATTCGTTACAAGCACTATAGCCTGCGCACCGAGCGGCCTACGTGCAATGGGTGCGCATGTTCGTGAAATGGCACGGCTTACGGCATCCACGAGACATGGGGCAGTTGGAAGTCGAAGGTTTTCTAGCCATGTTGGCTAACGAGCGGCGGGTGGCGGCTGCCACACACAACCAAGCGTTGAGTGCGCTGCTATTCCTCTACCGCGAGGTGTTGGGCATGGACTTACCATGGCTCGATGGCGTGCAGCGCCCGCGCACGCCCAAGCGCATTCCCTCGGTTTTGACGGTGGCCGAGGTGGCTGCTGTGTTATCGGCGCTTCCGACCGACATGGCCTTGCTGGCCCGCCTGCTGTACGGTACCGGCATGCGGCTGATGGAAGGCCTGCGCTTGCGGGTCAAGGACGTAGATTTCGATCGTGGGGTGGTCGTGGTACGCCAGGCCAAAGGCGACAAGGATCGGGTTGGGATGCTGCCACGCAGCTTGGCAGCCGAGTTGCGCCAACAGGTGCTCGCTGCAAGACCGGCAGGCGCAGTGCGATGGCGTGGACGTTCCGCATGCACTGGAGACCAAATACCCCGGCGTGGGGCAGCGCTGGGGATGGTTCTGAGTGTTCCCCGCTTCATCCCTGTCGGTCGACCCTCGCACGGGTACTTGGCGGCGCCATCACGTCTATGAGGAGCAATTGCAGCGCGCACTGAAGAAGGCCGTGGCACAGGCGGGCATTTGCAAACCCGTTTCTGTACACACCTTGCGCCACAGCTTCGCAACGCAATTGTTGCAGTCGGGCACGGACATTCGCACGGTGCAGGAGTTGCTGGGGCACTCGGATGTGAGTACGACGATGATCTATACCCATGTCCTGAAAGTCGCTGCCGCAGGAACCGCCAGCCCGTTGGACTCCCTGGACTTGCACTTGCACTTGCACTTGCAGCCGGGCTGAATGACGGCTTTGGAGCTTCTAGCTGGATGGCGGCTCAGGGCCCAAAGCAGCCAACCACCGCACTCGGCAAGCAGCAGGCAACCACTGGCCCTGAACATCACCCAAAGCCGCAGCGGGCATCAGCAGCAATACCAAAATAAATTGCCATCCAGCGCTTACTGGAAAATCGCGAATAGCTATCAAATCAGTAGCGATTTTCGATCACGCCCCGTGGCACTTCTTGTACTTCTTGCCGCTACCACAGTAGCAAGGGTCATTGCGCCCCGGCTCCGGCGCCTTGCGCACGGTCTCCACGCGCGGGCCCATGCTCTTCCACAGCTGGCGCAGGTCGTACACCGCCCAGATGGCCTCGCCAAAGGCATCCACGCGCGCGTGGCTGGTGCTGGGTGGGCCGTTCTCGTCGAACATGCAGACCTCGGGCTTGCCGGTGTCGTCTTCGGTGAGGGCGACGATGCGGTCCAGCGCATCGTCCAGCCACTTGGCGGCTTCCTTGTCGCGCGGGGCGGCCCAGTCCTCGGGCCAGTTTTCCACGGCGAACATGAAGCCCAGCGCCCAGACCTGGCCAAACGAGGGAATCTCCTGGTCGTCGCCCATCTCGGCGCGCTGCTCGTCGGTGAGGCTGGCCACCGCGCCCCGCATGTCCATGGCCTCGGGCTGGAAGGTGCGGTCGTCGTCCAGCGTCTTCACGTCGGTGTCGAGCTGGGCCACGATCTCGTTCCAGCGGCGGTCCCACAGCTCCAGAAAGCGCGCCTGCTGGGCGGCGTCGGCAAAGGCGGGCAGCAGCGGCAGCGGCTCGCCTTCGGCCACCTCCAGCTCGGCGCCGTCGCCCAGCAGCATGGGCAGGTACTCGGCGGGCCGGATGGGGCGGCGGCTGCAGATCACAGCCGTCATGAAGCCATCGCAGAACTCCCACTGCGGGATTTCTTCGCCGCGCGAGCGCAGGTCATCGAGGATGTTGTCGATCTCTTCCAGCTCGTCAGGGCCCAGGGCGGCGGCCGGGGCGGTGGAGGGGTCGAGTTCGTCGGTGGCGGGGGTGGGCGATGTGGGTTCGGTCATGGAAGGACTCCGGTCGTCAAGCGAGAAAGCGGGGGCTGCACGGCAAAGTTTTACTTTTATGATGCGCAGGCCTTGTGCCGTGGCGCTGGCCCACGCAGTGGCCAGGGGCGGTGCCTGGGCATAAAAAAACAATGCACGGCGCGCAGCCCGGCAACTCCGCAAAAAAAGGCGGCCAGTGTAGCCCCTTGCCTGAACCAGGACGCACCATGATCCACCAGCTCAACTCTTTGTACCCGGTGCGCTATACGGCCTTTGCGCTGTGCGTGTTCGGGCTGCTGCTGTCGTTGTTTGCGCTGGTGGCCTTTGGCGCGGGGCTGCCCGTGGTGCTGGTGTTTGCAGGCCTCGTGGCCCTGGGCGTTTACGACCTGCAGCAGACGCGCCACGCGATCCTGCGCAACTATCCGGTCATCGGCCACATCCGCTTCATGCTCGAATATGTGCGGCCCGAGGTGCGCCAGTATTTCATCGAAAGCGACAGCGAGGCGGCGCCGTTCTCGCGCGCGCAGCGCTCGCTGGTCTACCAGCGCGCCAAGGGCGACCCGGACAACCGCCCCTTCGGCACGCACCTGGACGTGGGCGCGCATGGCTATGAATGGGTGAACCACTCGTTAGCGCCCACGCAGCTGCCATCGCACGACTTCCGCGTGTGGATTGGTGGCAGCCCCGATGCGCCGTCATCGTCCGTGTCGCCCTGCACCCAGCCTTACCACGCGAGCGTGTTCAACATCTCGGCCATGAGCTTTGGTGCGCTGTCGGCCAACGCCATCCTGGCGCTGAACCAGGGCGCGAAGAAAGGTGGCTTTGCGCACGACACGGGCGAGGGAAGCATCAGCCAGCACCACCGCGTGCATGGCGGTGACTTGATCTGGGAGATCGGCTCTGGCTACTTTGGCTGCCGCAACCCCGATGGCACGTTCAGCGAAGAGCGTTTTGCGGCCAATGCCACCGACCCACAGGTCAAGATGATCGAGCTGAAGCTGAGCCAGGGCGCCAAGCCGGGCCACGGCGGCGTGCTGCCCGGCGCCAAGGTGACGGCCGAGATTGCGGCCGCACGCGGCGTGAAGGAAGGCGAAGCCTGCATCTCGCCCGCCAGCCACAGCGCGTTTCGCACACCGGTCGAGATGATGCAGTTCATCGCCCGGCTGCGCTTGCTGTCCGGCGGCAAGCCCACGGGCTTCAAGTTCTGCCTGGGCCACCCGTGGGAATGGTTCGCCATCGTCAAGGCGATGCTGGTCACCGGCATCACGCCCGACTTCATCGTGGTCGATGGCGCCGAAGGCGGCACGGGCGCGGCGCCCGTGGAGTTCAGCGACCATGTGGGCGCCCCGCTGCAAGAGGGCCTGCTCTTGGTGCACAACACGCTGGTGGGCGTGAACCTGCGCGACCGCGTGCGCATTGGCTGCGCGGGCAAGGTCATCAGCGCCTTCGACATCGCGCGCATGATGGCGCTGGGGGCCGACTGGTGCAACGCAGGGCGCGGCTTCATGATGGCGCTGGGCTGCATCCAGGCGCAAAGCTGCCACACCGGCCACTGCCCCACAGGCGTCACCACGCAAGACCCGCTGCGCCAGCAGGCCCTGGTGGTGCCCGACAAGGCCACGCGCGTGGCCCAATTCCACCGCAGCACATTGCACGCGCTGCAAGAACTGGTGCAGGCTGCCGGCCTGCGCCACCCCAAGAACATCACGGCCCACCACATCGTGCGCCGCATCAGCGACACGGAAGTGCGTCTGCTGTCCAACCTCGTTACCCGAATGCAACCGGGCGCACTGCTGGGCCCTCTGGATGCGCAGCACAACGTGTTTCGCCTGTACTGGCCCGTGGCCAACGCACACAGCTTTCAGGCCAGCGAGCCAGCGCTGGAACCCTCCATTCCCCACCATGTGGAGCTGGTGCACGCTGCGGCGGCCGGCACGGCGGCGGTGGTGGCCGGGGACGCAGCTGTATGAAGATGAAGATGGACGCCTCTACCTCCGCCGCCCCCGACTACGCCGCCTTTTTGCAGCAGCAGCTTGCCACCCAGCCCCACAACGTGATGGCCCATGTGCTGGGCGACGAACAGATCTGGATCAAGCGCGCAGGCGCCCCCCATGGCATGGGCCGCTACCGCGCCATGGCCGTGCTGGCGGCGGTGCTGCGCCTCCCCGTGCTACGCCCTGTGCCCAACCCCGGCGGTCCCACGGCGATTGCCACCGAAGTGCAGCGCCTGCGAGACCTGGCCGCCCGCGGCATCCGCGTGCCCGTGGTGCTGGCCGCGTTGCCCCAGGGTTTTGCCATGCGCCACCTGGGCCACACGGGCGAAGAGATCCACTCCCTTGGCAACGAGATCGACCATGCCGTGCAAGCGGGCGACACAGCCGCCGTGCTGGCGCTGTGGCAACAGGGACTGGACACGCTCACCCACGTGCACCGCCAGGGCACCTGCCTGAGCCAGGCGTTCGCGCGCAACCTGGTGCGCTGCCCCGATGGCGAGGTGGCCTGCATCGACTTCGAGGACGACCCCGCTGCTGTGCACCCGCTGGCGGTGTGCCATGTGCGCGACGCGCTGTGCTACGCGCACTCCACCGCGATCTATTTGCACACCAGCGGCACGTTGGCCGAAGGGCGCGAGCGCTGGGCGGCGTGGGTAGCCCAGGGCAGCCCGGAGATGCGGGTGGTACTGGCGACCAGTGTTCGCCGCATGGGGTGGATGCGGCGCTTGCCTGCGGACCGCAAACTGGGGCGGGACTTGCAGCGGGTGCGGGCGGCTTACGACCTGGTGCACGGCTGATCGAGGGTGGGCTGGGCCTCGCGCCTTGGGCTGCAGCGCCCTGGCGCAACGCGCTCCAGCGCCCCACCTGGCGCAACCCGCCGAGGGGATGGGTCGGCGTCGGCTGACAGGCCGCACGCTGGTGCGGCGCTATCGTGCCGCCAGGGCGACCGCCTCGCCTGCCTTCTCCTTTTTTCATGCCACATTCCGCTACCGCTTCGCCCCGCGCCACCACCCTCACATCTCCTGTTTCCGGCGCTGGCGCCACTCCCGCCCCCGACGCGGCGCCCCCCATTCCCAAGCCCCGCCGCCGTCGCCCCCCCACGTTGTCATGGTCTGCGTGGAAGCAGTTCATGGACGTCGCACGTCCCTACTGGCTGGGCGACAAGAAGCGCGCCGCCTGGGGTCTGCTCGCGCTGCTGATCGGGCTCATGGTGCTGGAAACGCAGTTGGCCGTAATGCTCATCGACAAGACCGGCGAGCTCACATCGGCCTTGGCCGCCAAGCAGGTGGACCGCTTCTGGGGCGCCGTGCGTGCCAGCCTGCTGGTGGTGGCGTTTGCCGTGCCGGTGTACGCCTTCTACTACTACATGCGCGACGCGTTCTCCAACCACTGGCGCCGCTGGCTCACGCACCGATTTCTGGACGGCTACCTGGATGAGCGCAAGTACTATGAGATCGGTACGGCCAGCGAGATCGACAACCCCGACCAGCGCATCAGCGAGGACATCAACACCTTCACCGGGCGCTCTACGCATTTCTTGCTGATCTTCCTTGGCTCGGTCATGCAGCTCGTGGCCTTCAGCGCCGTGCTGTGGTCCATCTCGCGCACGCTGGTGGGTTTTCTGGCGGTGTATGCGCTGCTGGGCACCTTTGGCGCGTTGTACCTGTTTGGCGCGCCGCTGATCCGCCTGAATTTCTGGCAGATCCGCCGCGAGGCGGACTTCCGCTTCGGGCTGATGCGGCTGCGCGAGAACGCCGAGTCCATCGCCTTCTACCGCGGTGAAGCGCAAGAGCGCGCCCAGCTCGACCAGCGGTTTGACGCGGTCTTCACCAACTACGCGCGGCTCATCCGCCAGCAACGCTCGCTCAACCTGTACCAGCGCGCGTTCAGCCAGCTGACGCTGGTGCTGCCGGCCATCATCCTCGCCAACGATGTACTGAACGGCGATCTGGAAGTCGGCCGCGCCATCCAGGCGGCCGGCGCGTTTGCTGCCGTGCTCACCGCGGTCTCGCTGATCGTCGACAACTTTGAAAGCCTGAGCCGGTTCGTGGCCGGCATCGACCGGCTGCACGCCCTGGCGCAGGCTGCCCTGAAAACCCCCGCCGCACCGACCCCGTGGGCCGAGCAGATGGGGCCGCCCAAGCCGTCTTCCATCCCGCCCACGGGCCGCGCCGTGCCCCTGGCTGCAGCTGAGGTCGCTGCACCGACGCCGCTGATCGCCACGCGCGAAGGCGACACGCTGGCCATCGAAAGCCTCACGCTGCACACCCCGCAGTTCGGCCGCCTGCTGGTGCAGGACCTGTCGCTTACGCTCGCCACGGGTGACGCGCTGCTGATCACCGGCCCGAGCGGCTGCGGCAAGAGCTCGCTGCTGCGCGCGATGGCGGGGCTGTGGCGCACTGGCCATGGCACCGTGCAGCACCCGCCGGTGGAGGACATGTTCTTCCTGCCGCAGCGCCCGTACCTGCAGCCCGCCACGCTGCGCAGCCAGATCATCTACCCGAGCCAATGCACCGAACTGGCCGACGACGCACTGCTGGCCCTGCTGGATGACGTGCAGCTGGGTGCGCTGGCCGAGCGCGTTGGCGGACTGGACGCCTCGCACGACTGGGAAAAGCTGCTGTCCACCGGCGAGCAGCAGCGCCTGGCCTTTGCGCGCGTGCTGGCCCGCACGCCCCGCGTCGTCATCCTGGACGAAGCCACCAGCGCGCTGGACAGCGCCAACGAGGCCGCGCTGTACCAGCGCCTGCGCGCCACCGGCGCGACACTGGTGAGCATTGCCCACCGGCCTGCCGTGTTGCAGCACCACACGCAGGTACTGGAGTTGAAGGGCGAGGGAGCGTGGCAGCTGCATGCCGCCGAGGCGTTCCGTTTTGAACAGCCATGACCGCTGGCGGCGCGGCCCTGAGCGCGGTTGATGGCCAAGGGCGCATAGCGTCAAGGTCGGGTTGGCCGCAGGGGTGCCCAACATCCGGCGCCGAAGCGAGGCAGCGTCGGATTGCGCTGCGCTAACCCGACCTACCCCGCTGGCGACAGGGGCGACTTTTCTGTGGCGCTCCCCTCAAAGCGGGGCCATCATCCAATCACTGCCACAGCGATGTCCGCGTCTTTCAGTACCAGCTCCGTTGCCACATCCGCCCCCAGGTTCATCAAGCGCTTGCGCATGCAAAGCACCGCTTTGTCCTTGCTGAGCAAGATCGCCGCGTGCGCCGCCGCCAGGTCGATGAATTTCTGATCATCCGCGTCCTTGCACACATAGGCCACCTTGGGCGCAATCTCCACCCGCTGCACCTGCGCATCAAACGCGGCCAGCACTTGCACGGCATCCACGCGGTAGTAGTCCATGCGCTCCACGATGTGCGGATAGGCCAGCACCCGCTCCAGCTCGTCGCGCATGACTTGCGTGGCAAGCCAGGCCAGGCGCCCCTGCGCAAGCAAGGTGCGCAGCGGGGCTGTGCGCGGGTCGCTGAAGATCAGCAGGTCGAGCGCGACGTTGGTGTCCACCACCACAGGACGGGCGGGCTCGCCCGCCAGCGCCTCGGCGGGTAGGCGCAGTTCAACCTTCATGGCGTGGACCGCCATCGGGGGCAGGCTTGGCAGCCCGGTCGCGCACAGCACCCTTGATCATGTCGAAGCGGAACATGCGGCATTCGATGGGGCCGTTCCACATGGGCACGCGGCGCGATTCCTTCAGGCGCATCTTGCCGGGCAGTTTCAGGTCGGGCGTGAGCATCCAGGCGGTCCAGCCGCTGTAGTTCTTCTTCCAGTGGGCGGCCAGCTGGCTGAAGAACTCGCCGCCATCCTCGGCCTGCGCTTCTTCGCGGCCCACGGCGCGGCCCTGGGCGCGGTCGGCGGCACGCTCGCTGGCGTTGCGACCTGCGGCTCCGGCGGCGGCAATGCGCTCGCCATAGGGCGGGTTCAGCAGCATCACACCGGGTTGCTCGCAGGGTGGCATGCGCTGCAGGGCGTCGCCGCCGCGCAGCTGCACGGCCTGGGCCACGCCTGCGCGCTCGGCGTTGCGCTGCGCAAAATCGACCATGCGGAAGGCCACATCACTGCCAAAAATGGGCACTGCGCTGGTCTGTATTGCGCTTTCAGCTTCGCTTTTGATAGCAGTCCAGACATGGGCCTGGAACGGCAGCAGTTTCTCGAACGCAAAGCGCCGCAACATGCCTGCGGGGATGCGGCACGCGATCTGCGCGGCCTCGACCACGATGGTGCCGCTGCCGCAGCAGGGGTCGTACAGGGGCTGGGGGTTGTCGCCGTGGGGGTCCCAGCCACTGGCGGCGATCATGGCGGCGGCCAGGGTTTCCTTGAGCGGGGCATCGCCCTTGTCCTCGCGCCAGCCGCGCTTGAACAGGGGTTCGCCGCTGGTGTCGATGTAGAGGGTGGCTTCGTCGGTGGTCAGGTGCAGATGGATGCGCACATCGGGCCACTGGGTGTTCACGTCGGGGCGCACGCCGCTCTTGTGGCGGAATCTGTCGGCCACGGCATCCTTCACCTTGAGGCCCGCGAAGTTCAGGCTTTGCAGCGGGCTGTGCTGGGCGGTCACCTCGACCTTGAAGGTCTGGCGCGTGGTGAACCAGATCTCCCAGGCCACATCGCTGGCCATGGCGTAGAGGTCGTTTTCCGAGCGGTAGGGGCGGTGTGCCAGCTGCACCAGCACGCGCTGGGCGAGGCGGCTGTGCAGATTGAGCAGCAGCGCCTGGCGCCACGAGGCGCGCAGCAGCACCCCACCCCGGCCCATCAGCAGGTCCTGGCCCGTGAGGCCCGTGATCGCATGCACCTCGTCGGCCAGGAAGCCCTCCACGCCCGCGGCGCAGGGGAGAAATAGTTGAAGTTGGTTCATAACAGGGCAAGGATAAGCCCTGCAGCGTTCCCCCTGCAGCGCCGCCAACCCTGCCGTGGGAAGAGCCCGGGAGGAAGTGAACCATGTACAGGCCCTGGCAGGGCGCAGCGGGCGGGCGGACGTTGCGAGGCGAATCGAAGAACCACTCCCTCCGAAGTCGCACCGGTTTGCTATCTTTTATGTAGCATTTACCGCTTACTGGGCAAGCGTCACAGGCAGATGCTTTCCAAGGCTCTCCGCTTCAACGCAACTGGGCGTTGCGATGGGGCAGGCGGCGCGCCGGCGCATCGTCGCGGAAAGTCTTGGCAATGAGGGCCGCTGCCGTGGCCAGCGCCGCGAGCAGCAGCAGCTTGCCCACGAGGGCGCGACGGTTGTGGCGCCACTCGGCAGCGATGCCCATCTCGCCCAGCACGTTGGGCACATGGCCCCGGGCCAGGTCTTGCAGCAGGCCCTCGACCACGTCGATACGGTCGGCCAGCAGCAGGAGCATCCAGCGCCGCAGGTCGTTCTCGCTGGCCTTGAAGGCCAGCCTGCGCAGCGAACCGCTCAGGCCGCGGGGTGGCAGTGTGGTGCCGAAAACGGGCGTGATGCCCGGGCGCTCGGTGGAAACGAGCACCTCCACGTTCGCGGCTTGGGGCGAGGGCTGGTCCCAGTGCAGGTTGTGCAGGCGCGGGGGCGTGCGCTCCATCGGGTACGCCGGCCGGTTGGCATGGTCCAGGTCAGCGCCCCAACCGGTGATGGCCGAACGGTCCGCCTGCGCGCGAGGGCCCGGAGGCGTGTTTTCAATGTGCGTGTGCATGAATGGGCTCCTTGGGATCGGTCGATCGCTGTGCAGCCGAGCGCGGCACGATGACGGGCTTGATGCACTGGTCGAGCTTGCTGGAGAAGATGTGGTACGCGTCGGCAATGTCTTCCAGCGCAAAGCGGTGGGTGATGATGTCGCGCGGGCGGATGCGGCCGGCCTGGACGTGCTCGATGAGCCGCGGCAGGTGGCGTTTGACGCTGGCCTGGTTCATGCGCAGTGTGAGGCCCTTGTTCACCGCGTTGCCGATGGGAACGGCGTTGAACGTGGGACCGTACACGCCCACGATCGACACCCTGCCGCCCTTGCGCACGGAATTGATGCACCAGTGCAGCACCGTGGCAGCGCCGCCCTGCAGCTTCATGCGCACGCCTGTGAGCGTCTGCAGGGCCGAACCTGCAGCCTCGCAGCCCACGGCGTCAATGCAGACGTCGGGTCCCAAGCCATCGGTCATTTTCTTGAGGTGCACCGCCATGTCGCGCACACCCTTGAAATCCACCGTTTCGCATTGCGCGTATTGCCGCACAAAGTCCAGCCGGTATTCCACATGGTCGACCACGATGACGCGCCCGGCCCCCAGCAGCCAGGCGGACTTGGCAGCGAAGATGCCCACCGGACCGGCGCCAAACACGACCACGGTGTCACCCTCTTCGATATCGCCCATCTCTGCGGCCTGGTAGCCGGTAGGCAGGGCGTCCGTCAGCAGCACGGCGTCGTCCAGGTCCATGTCCTTCGGGATCACCGTGGGCCCGAGGTCGGCCATGGGCACACGCACGTACTCGGCCTGGCCGCCGTCGTAGCCCCCCGTGGTGTGCGAGTAACCATAGATGCCTCCCACCGCCGTGGCCTCGGGGTTGGTGTTGTGGCAGTTGCTGTAGAGCTCTTTCTGGCAGAAGTAGCAGCTGCCGCAAAAGATATTGAAGGGAACCAGCACATGGTCGCCCGGCTGGAGGTTCTGCACTGACGAGCCCACCGCCTCGACCACGCCCGTGAACTCGTGACCAAACGTGGTGCCCACACGCGTGTCGGGCACCAGGCCGTGGTAGAGATGCAGGTCCGAGCCGCAGATGCACGAGCGCGTCACGCGCACGATGGCGTCGTTGGGGTGCTCGATCTCGGGTTCCTGCTTGTGGGCGGCGCGCACGCGGTAGGGGCCGCGGTAGTTCATTGCAAGCATGGGCGTTCCTTTCAAGGTGGTCCATGGTGCAAAGGGCGCCCGGGGGGCTCTGTAGGAGAAGGAGCCGTGGGGCTGCGGGCGTGCAGTGCGCACCTCGCCAACCATCCACGCCCCGTGTTCAGATCCCCCCCATGAAGGCGGCCGGGGTGCGGTGCCGCGCAGCCCTGCGCAAGGCCGCGGGACAGCGCCCAACGCGCTGCGCTACAGCGTCTTGCGCAAGTTGGCCGGTGCGATCTTGAGCGCCTCGCGGTACTTGGCCACGGTGCGGCGCGCGCATTCGATCCCCTGCTCCTTGAGCATCTCGGCGATCTGGCTGTCCGAGAGCGGCTTGGCCGCGTTCTCGGCTGCGACGAACTGCTTGATGAGTGCGCGCACGGCGGTGCTGGACGCATTGCCGCCCGTTTCGGTGCCCAGGCCCGATCCAAAAAAGTACTTGAGCTCGTAAGTGCCAATCGGCGTGGCCATGTACTTGGCCGTGGTCACGCGGCTGATGGTGGACTCGTGCAAGCCCAGTTCGTCGGCGATATCGCGCAGCACCAGCGGGCGCATGGCCAGCTCGCCGTGGGTGAAGAAATTCTTCTGCCGCTCCACGATGGCGCGCGAGACGCGCAGGATGGTGTCGAAGCGCTGCTGGATGTTCTTGATGAACCAGCGCGCCTCCTGCAGGCGCTGCTGCATGCCCTGGTGGCCTTCGCCGCCCTTGTGGCCGCGCAGCGCACCGGCGTAGATGTCGTGCACGCGCAGGCGCGGCATCACATCGGGGTTGAGGCTGACGATGAACTGGTGCTGGCCATCGCGTCCATTGGCACGCCCGGCTTTGCGCACGATCACGTCGGGAACGATGATGTTGCGCTCCACATTGGCGAAGCGGCGGCCCGGCCGGGGCTCCAGGCGTGCAATCAAGGCCATGGCGGCGCGCGTGCGCTCCTCGCTGGCGCCGCACAGCTGGGTCAGGCGGCGGATGTCGCGGCGCGCCAGCATCTCCAGAGGCTGCTGACAGATGCGCAGCGCGGTCTGCACCGTGTCGGGGTCGCCCTCTTCATCGGCGTCCATCGCCTTGAGCTGCAAGGTCAGGCATTCGGCCAGGTTGCGCGCGCCCACACCCACGGGCTCCAGGGTCTGCAGCAAACGCTGCGCCACCGTGAAACGGTGCACTAGCTCCTCGACCTGCTCCACATCCTCGGGTCCGGCCAGGCTGATGGCCAGATCTTGCAGGGATTCTTCGAGGTAGCCGTCGTCGTTGAGCGATTCGATCAGAAAACGCAGGGCGGCCGTATCCACCTCGGACAGGCGCAGCGCCAGCGCCTGCCGATGCAAGAAAGCCGTGAGCGACTCGTGCGTGCGCGCCAGCTCGGTGGCATCGGCTTCCTCGCCATCGGAGTCGTTGCGGTTGCGGGCGGGGGCGTCACCGCCCCACTCGGCGTCATTGGGCGCCATCTCCACGGTGCCATCGCCGCTCCAGTCGGGCTCGTCGGCGCCACCGGAAGGAGAGTCCACATCGCTGGGGCCCTCAGCGCTGGTGGTACTTGCGCTGGCAGCTCCTGAAAAAATAGCATCGTCCGCACTGTAGTCGTCGGCCTGCGCGGGCGTGTTCTCTGCTTCCAGCCCGAACTCCTCGCGCGGTGCCTCGTCTGCGGTGCGCTCGAGGAACGGGTTCTCGTCGAGCATCTGCTCGACTTCCTGCGAGAGTTCGAGTGTGGACAGCTGCAACAGCCGGATCGACTGCTGCAGCTGGGGCGTGAGGGCAAGATGCTGCGAGACGCGCAGCGACAGTCCTGGCTTCATCACATCCTGAAGTGCTCGCCCAGGTACACGCGGCGCACCTCGGCGTTGTCCACGATCTCGGAGGGCGTGCCCTGCGCCAGCACGCGGCCATCACTGATGATGAAGGCGTGATCGCAGATGCCCAAGGTTTCGCGCACGTTGTGGTCGGTGATGAGCACGCCGATGCCGCGCGCCTTGAGGAAACCAATGATGCGCTGGATCTCGATCACGGCGATGGGGTCGATGCCGGCGAAGGGCTCGTCCAGCAGGATGAAGCGCGGCTGCGTGGCCAGGGCGCGCGCGATCTCGACCCGGCGGCGCTCGCCACCCGACAGGGCCATGGCGGGTGATTCACGCAGGTGGTCCACCCGCAGCTCCTGCAGCAGGGCCGTAAGGCGCTCTTCGATGACGGCGCGGGCGAGCGGCTGGCCATCGTCGCCCCGCTGCAGTTCCAGCACGGCGCGCACGTTCTCTTCGACGGACAGCTTGCGGAAGATGGACGCCTCCTGCGGCAGGTAGGACAGTCCCAGGCGCGAGCGGCGGTGGATGGGCATGTGCGCCACCGACTGGCCGTCGATGCGGATGTCGCCCGCATCGCTGCGCACCAGGCCCACGATCATGTAGAACGAGGTGGTCTTGCCGGCGCCGTTGGGTCCAAGCAGCCCGACGACCTCGCCTTTTTGCACCACCAGCGACACGTCCTTGACGACCTTGCGGCTGCCGTACGACTTGGCCAGGTGCTGCACTTCCAGGCGGCTGCCCGCCTGCGAATCCGGCCCCAGCCGATCACCCGCGTGCACAGGGGCACCCGTATCCATGGCCACCCCGCTCACTTCGTGCCGCCGCCGAGGCTGTTGCTGGGGCGAAGCACCGGTGCCGATGCAGGAGGAGCCGCTTCCGGAGCCACCGTGCCGGGTGGCGGCTCCTTGGGCGCCAGCACCGCACGCACGCGACTGCCGGGTGCCGGGGCGTCGCCCGCTGCATTGGGGGCGGCACGCTTGCCGTCCACGGTGAACACATCGGTCAGGTTGTTGTAGACGATCACGGCGCCCGTGATCTCGTCGCTGAGCACCGCGCCCCGGTAGCGGCGCAGTTCCGCCCGGGTGATGAACTTGACGTTGTCGGCCTTGCCGTCGTATTCGATGACTTCGCCTTCGCCCTCGATGAACTCTTCGGGCGCGCCCGGCAGGGTGTCCCGTTTCTGGCGGAAGAAGGCGCGCTTGCCGGGCTCGGCCGTTACCACGCCGTACTGGTAGCCATCGGCGTCCTGGCGCACATCCAGACGGGCTCCCCGCAGCACGATGCTTCCCTTGGTCATGACCACGCGGCCGGAGAACACGCTGGTCTGCTTGAGCTCATCGTGGCGCAGCGCATCGGCCTCGATGTTCATGGGCTTGGCGCGGTCGGCCTTTTCAGCATGGGCCACACCCACGGTGAGGCTGGCCAGGGCCGTCAGGAGGAGGATCGGAAGGAGTCGATGGTTCATAGGGCACGAATCTTGCAATTCATTGTAGCCATCCCTTCCCAATTCCCCATGAAAAAAGCCCGCGCATGCGGGCTTTTGGCGTGAGGGTTGCGCGGTTGGCAGGAAACCGTCAGCCTTTGCGGGCCGCTGCCGCCAGGTACTCCACCACTTGCAGCACGTTGGTCATGCTGCCGGCCATGGTGCCATCCGTGTAGTACTTGCCGGCGACGCCCATCGAGGGAACGCCTTCCACACCGTAGGCGTCCTGCAGCTGCGAGGCGCGGCGGACCTGGTTGGACACGGTGAACGAGGTGTAGATTTCCTTGAACTTGGCGGCGTCCACGCCCTGTTGGGCGATCCACGCAAAAATCTCGTCGTCCTTGGCCAGCTTCTGCTTTTCAACGTGGATGGCGCGGAACACCTTGGCATGCAGGGCGTCGAGCTTGCCCATGCCTTCGAGTGCGTAGTACAGCTTTTGCTGGGGCACGAAGCTCGCGTTGAAAGCCACGGGCACGCGGCGGATGCTGAGGTCCTTGGATGCGGCCTTCGACCAGGCGTCAAACGTGGATTCAAACGCGTTGCAGTGGGGGCAGCTGTACCAGAAGAATTCGATCACATCGACCTTGCCAGCCGGCGCATCCGGCGGCACGGGCTTGTCGAGCCGCTTGAAGTCCTTGCCCTCCTTGAACTGGCGGACCTGGGCCAGTGCGGGGGTGGCCACGGGCAGCGCCAGGGCGGAAGCAGCCACCGCCGAAGCGGTGCTCAAAGAAAACTCACGGCGTTTCATCACAAAGACTCTCCTGTTACAAGGCTGGGGAATGTGAGCCATGCCCCCACAAAAAGTTCAGCGAGCTGCCGTGCAGCCCACCACGGAGCCCATGCCGTGGTCAGCGCTGCACGCGCACCAGGGCCGACTCCACGCCGGCGCCATCGAGCTTTTCCTTAAGCTGCTCGGCATCGTCGCGCTTGGTGAACGGGCCTACGCGCACCCGGAACACGGGGCGGCCGTTTTGCTCGCGCTCGCTCACGCGGGCCTCCCAGCCCAGCATGGCCAGCTTGGCGCGCTGGGCGTCCGCATCGGCCTGGGTACGGAAGGCGCCCGCCTGCACGAAGTAGTCAAACGGGTCCACATTGCCCTTGGCGGCTGCCTTGGCCACGGCCAGATCGCCCAGTGGATCGGCGCCCGGCTTGGTCTCGGCCTTGGCGGCTTCGGGCTTGCTGGCGGCTGGCTTGGGTGCGGGCGCGGATGCCACCGCCCGGGCATCCGGCGCGGCGGGGGTGGGCGCTGACGCAGCCACCGCAGGGGACGCGGCCGGTGCCGGAGGACGGGCCGGGTTCTTGCCGTACAGGGGCGAATTCGGGTCCCAGTTCTTGTTCTTCTGGGATTCGGCGGCGTCCATATCGGCGCCGCGGCCGTTGCCCTTGTTCAGGAAGGGCACGGGCACCTTGGTCACATACACGGCCACTGCCAACGCGGCACCCAGCCCCACGATGACCCCGACGATGAAGCCGATGATGGTCCCGCCCGCTTGTTGTTTCTTCATGGTGAAAGTCACTGCTTACATTCTGGCTGGGGCCGACACGCCCAGCACGGCGAGGCCATTGTGCAATACCTGGGCGGTGGCAGCGACGAGCGCGAGGCGCGCCTTTTTCACAGCCTCGTCATCCACCAGGATGCGCTCGGCGTCGTAGTAGCTGTGGTAGCTGGCGGCCAGGTCGCGCAGGTAGAACGTCACGTCGTGGGGCGCCTCGCCCTCGGCGGCGGCTGTGAGCATCTCGGGGTACTTGGCCAGCTGCAGCATCAGCGCCTGGGCCTGCGGGCCTTCCAGCGCCGATAGTTGAACGTCCTTGAGCGAAGTCACGTCACCGCCGCCGGCCTCCTGCCACGCCCGCAGCACCGAGCAAATGCGCGCATGCGCGTACTGCACGTAGTACACCGGGTTGTCGTTGTTCTGAGCCACGGCCAGGTCCACGTCGAAGGTGTACTCGGTGTCGGGCTTGCGGCTCAGGAGGAAGAAGCGCACGGCGTCCTTGCTGGTCCACTCGATCAGGTCGCGCAGCGTGACGTAGCTGCCCGCGCGTTTGCTGATCTTGACCTCTTCGCCGCCCTTGACCACGCGCACCATCGTGTGCAGCACGTAGTCGGGGTAGCCCTTGGGGATGCCCACATCGGCCGCCTGCAGGCCGGCGCGCACGCGGGCGATGGTGCCGTGGTGGTCCGTGCCCTGGATGTTGACAACTTTGGTAAAGCCGCGCTCCCATTTGGCGATGTGGTAGGCCACGTCAGGCACGAAGTAGGTGTATGTGCCGTCCTGCTTGCGCATGACACGGTCCTTGTCGTCGCCGTAGTCGGTGGACTTGAGCCACAGCGCGCCGTCCTGCTCGTAGGTCTTGCCGTTGGCGACCAGCTTGTTCACCGTGGCCTCGACGCGGCCGCTGGTGTACAGGCTGGATTCGAGATAGTACTCGTCGAACTGGAGGTTGAACGCCTGCAGGTCCTTGTCCTGCTCGTTGCGCAGGTAGGCCACAGCGAACTGGCGGATGTTGTCGTAATCCTCCACATCGCCATTGGCCGTGAACTCGCGGTCGTCGGCCTTCACGGTGGCCTTGGCCTTGAAGGCCTCGGCAATGTCGGCGATGTAGTCGCCGTTGTAGAAGTTCTTAGCCAGCGGGTTGTCGCTGTCGGTGGGCCAGCAGTCGTCGCCGGGCTTGAAGCCCTTTGCGCGCAGCTGCGTGCTCTTGGTCAGGGTGTCAATCTGCACGCCCGCGTCGTTGTAATAGAACTCGCGGTGCACCTTCCAGCCCTGGGTGGCAAACAGGTTGCAGATAGCATCGCCCAAAGCCGCCTGGCGCCCGTGGCCCACGTGCAAGGGGCCGGTGGGATTGGCGGAAACGAATTCGACCAGCACCTGCCGGCCGTGCGCGGGCCGATAACCGAAGCGCTCGCCTGCGCCCAGCACCTCGCGCACGATTTCCTGCTTGGCAGCGGGCTTGACCCGGATGTTCAGAAAGCCCGGCCCAGCGATCTCGATGGCATCCACCCAGCGGGTGAAGGCGGGCGTGGCCTCCAGCGCGGCCTTGAGCTGCTCGCCCAAGGCACGGGGATTGAGCTTGAGCGGCTTGGCCAGCTGCATGGCCGCCGTGCAAGCGAAATCGCCATGGGCCGCCACCTTGGGGGATTCAAATGCCGCCTTGGCACCCGCGCCAGGGGACAGGGTTTCCAGCTCGCCCGCGAGCGCGGCGAGCAATTCATTTTTGACAGAGAGCATCGGTGGATTTTACGGGGCAGCACCTCCGCGCCAGCCCTTCCCCTGGCGGCCTGGCTTGCCGGTGGGCTTGCAACACAACGTAATGGGGAGCCACCGCAGCTTGCGGCATGTCAGCCCGGCCCCTCGGGCTTGCGTTGTAATCGGGCAATCCAACGCAGGTTGCGTCTGGATGCCAACCCACTGGAGCCTTTATGAACAAGCTTCTCTCGCTGACTGCCCTGAGCCTGGTTCTTTCGTTCGGCGCAGCCCACGCTGCCGACGCACCCGCCAAGGCGGCAACACCCGCTGCGGCTGCAACCCCGGCCACGCCAGCCACCCCAGCCACGCCCGCGGCATCCGACGCAGCCGCCCCCACCAAGCAGCAAACCCGCATGGCGACCTGCAACGCCGAGGCGGGCGACAAGAAAGGTGACGAGCGCAAGGCTTTCATGAAGACCTGCCTGAGCAACAAGCCCACGCAGCAAAGCAAGATGAAAACCTGCAATGCCGAAGCCGGTGACAAGAAGGGCGATGAGCGCAAGGCCTTCATGAGCGAGTGCCTGAAGAAGAAGTAAGCCTGCCATCTCCCCCCAAAAAACAAAGCCGCTGACCCGATCCGGGCCAGCGGCTTTTTTTGTGCGCTCGCGAAGTATGGGTGGTGGAGGGAACGGGCCTACCAGCCCCGCGCCCAGAACACTGCGATCACCGCCACCACCGGCAGCACATGCGACTGGATCATCACCAGGCGGCGGACCTTCTTGACCTCCAGCGCATCGGGCATGGCGCCCGTTTCCCGCAGATGGCGAAGCCAGCGCCGGAACATGATGGAAGGCCAGATCGACAGGACAGCCATGGCCACCACGATGGTGATCTTGATGTGGAACAAGGGCTGCGACACGTACCAGGACAGGCCCTTGATGCCCCAGAACAGGCGCGCCAGGCCGCTGGCAATCATCAGCACGGCAGCTACGCCATAGATCACGTCCAGCCGGGCCAGGCGCTCGACCACGGCGGCGTTCATCCACTCTGTGCGGCACAGCGCCGCCTGGCTCGACAGAAAGACCACGAAGGTCAGGATGGCGACCAGGTGCAGGGCGGCAAGAACGGCTTCGAGGGTCATCAGGTTTCCTTGGCGAGAGTGCAATTCCCGCGCGCCTGGGTGCAAACCGGCGCTCGGGCCCAGCCGCCATTTTGCGGGAGGAAATGCAACAAAGGCGGCGCAGGCCGAACACCTGCGCCGCCAGAATGACAGAGCCCGAAATCAGGCTGCCGATCGCGCCATGGCTCCTGCAGGCACCTCGGGCGCCACGGCGGGCTCGGCCACCACGGCTGGCGCTGGCAGGGCATGGCCGTTCAACGCGGCATTCAGGCGCTCGAGGTCCAGCGCGTTTTCCCAGCGCGACACGACGACTGTGGCCACGGCGTTGCCGATGAAGTTGGTGAGCGAGCGGCATTCGCTCATGAAGCGGTCCACGCCGAGGATTAGCGCCATGCCGGCCACCGGCACTTCGGGCACCACCGCCAGCGTGGCGGCCAGGGTGATGAAGCCCGCCCCCGTCACGCCCGCGGCGCCCTTGGACGAGAGCATGGCGACCAGCAGCAGGGCCACCTGGTGGCCCAGCGTCAGTTCGGTGTTCGTGGCCTGGGCGATGAACAGCGCGGCCAGGGTCATGTAGATGTTGGTGCCGTCCAGGTTGAACGAGTAGCCCGTGGGCACCACCAGGCCCACCACCGATTTGCTGCAGCCGGCCTTTTCCATCTTTTCCATCAGCGACGGCAGGGCGGACTCCGACGACGAGGTGCCCAGCACCAGCATCAGCTCGGCCTTGAGGTAGCGGCACAGCTTGAGCACCGAGAAGCCGCACAGGCGCGAAACGAACCCGAGGATCACCACGACGAACAGGAGCGAGGTGATGTAGAACGACCCCACCAGCCAGGCCAGATTGACCAGCGAGCCCAGCCCGAACTTGCCGATGGTGAACGCCATGGCGCCAAACGCACCGATGGGCGCCGCCTTCATCACGATGCCCACCACCTTGAACACGGGCGTCGTCAGCGCTTCCAGGAAATTCAGCACGGGCCGGCCCGCCTCACCCACCATGGCCAGGCCGATGCCGAACAGCACGGCCACCAGCAGCACCTGCAGGATGTTGTCGCCCACGAAGGGGCTCACCAGCGTCTTGGGGATGATGTCCAGCGCAAAGCCCGTGAGCGTCATCTCGTGCGACTTGGCCACGTAGCCTTTCACGGCCGTCTGGTCCAGGTCGGCCACATTGATGTTCATGCCCGCGCCGGGCTGTACCACGTTGGCCACCACCAGCCCCACGACCAGCGCCAGCGTGGAGAAGAACAGGAAGTACGCCATGGCCTTGCCGAACACGCGGCCCACGGTGGAGAGCTGCGACATGCCGGCGATGCCGGTCACGATGGTCAGGAAAATCACCGGCGCGATGATCATCTTCACCAGCTTGATGAAGGCATCGCCCAGGGGCTTGAGCGCCTCGCCATAGGCGGGCTCGAAATGGCCCAGCAACACGCCCAGGACGATGGCGAGCACCACCTGGAAGTACAGTTGTCGGTAAAAGGGCAGTCGCAGGGATTCTGCGGTGGGGGCGGGCAGCGGATGCATGGAAAGGTCTCCTGGCTTTGCACCAGCGGGGTGCGTTGAGGGTGCCGTTTGTACCGCCGCCCTTCGTTTCGGCCGATAACCTATTGGTATTAGTCGGCAGCACCACCAGAGGGCGCCCGTTGCCCCAATATAGGGAAAACCCTGATCTTTCACCGGGTGCGGCACACTCCCGGACCACCATTTTTTGGGCCATGACAACGCAGCGCCTTCGCCAGCTCCGGACCCTGCTGATCTTGCTGGGCGGCATGGCCGCCAGCATGTTCCTGGCCGGGCAGTGGGCCTGGCAGCATTCGCTGCACGAGGAAAGCGACAGCGTGCAGCGCCAGCTGGCCCTCTACGGGCAGACGCTCGCCCAGCGCATCGACCGCTACCGCACGCTGCCCGAAGTGCTGGCGCTGGACGCGCAGCTGCAGGATGCGCTGGCCCGCCCGCTGGCCGCCAGCGAGGTGGAGCAGCTCAACCGCAAGCTCGAGCAGGCCAACGGCGCGAGCCAGTCGTCCACGCTCACCCTGCTCAACCGCGACGGCCTGGCTGTGGCCGCCAGCAACTGGCGCACCGCCACCAGCAACGTGGGGGTGGACTACAGCTTCCGCCCGTATGTGCAGCAGGCGCTGGCGCAAGGACGCGGCAGCTTCTACGGCATCGGGGTGACCACGGGGGAGCCGGGGTACTTCCTGTCGCAGGCCATCCGCGGCGCCAGCGGCCAGGTGCTGGGCCTGGTGGCGATCAAGATCGCGCTGCAGGAGCTGGAGCGCGAATGGCTGCAGACGCCCGACATCGTGCTGGCGTCGGACGCGCATGGCGTGGTGTTCCTGGCCAGCCAGGACGCGTGGCGCTACCGCTTGCTGGAGCCGCTGGGCGATAATGAGCGCCGCGAGCTCAACGCCACGCGCCAGTATTCGGACCAGCCGCTGCGCCCGCTGGAAATCCGCGTGGACGACCGCATGGACAACGGCGGCCGCCTGGTGCGCCTCTTGTCGCCCGACCTGCCGCCCCTGCCCGGCCGCATGCTGTGGCAAACCCAGCCGCTGCCCGGCACGCCCTGGCAGCTGCATCTGGTGCACGAAACGCAGAGCAGCGTGGCCGACAGCCGCTGGGCCGCCGCGGCGGGAGGCGGCGGGTGGCTGGCGCTGGCATTGCTCGTGATGTTCGTGCGCCAGCGCCAGCGCCTGGCCCGACTGCGCCAGCGCAGCCGCCAGGAGCTGGAGACCGTGCTGCAGCAGCATGCCCAGGAGCTGCGCACCGCGCAGGATGGCATCGTGCAGGCGGCGCAGCAGGCCGCAGGGCAGACCGACAAAGGCCTCTCCCGCAGCCTGGAGCACCTGCCGCAGGGCGTGGTTATCATCGATGCCGACCTGAACCTGGTGGCCTGGAACTCGCGCTACGTGCAGCTGTTCCGCTTTCCGAGCGACCTGATGCGCGTGGGCCAGCCGATTGCCGACCTGCTGCGCCACAACGCGCGGCGGGGCCTGCTGGGCCCGGGCCCGGTGGACGAGGCCATTGCACGCCGCCTGGCCCACCTGCGCAGCGGCACGCCGCACCTGCACGAAAGCGCCAAGGACGACGGCACGGTGCTGGAGATCCGGGGCAACCCGCTGCCCGAAGGCGGCTTTGTGACGAGCTACGCCGACATCACCAGCTACAAGAATGCGGCGCGCGAACTGCGGTCCCTCGCCGATGCGCTGGAGCAGCGTGTGGCCGACCGCACCCGCGACCTGGACGCCGCCCGGCAGGAGGCCGAGCGCGCCAACCGCTACAAGACGCGCTTCGTGGCCGCCGCCGTGCACGACCTGCTGCAGCCGCTGAACGCCGCACGCATGTTCACCTCGCTGCTGCGCAGCCATTTGCAGGGCGACGCGGAGCGGCACGCGGTGGACAGCATCGACGGCGCCCTGGCGTCGCAGGACGCGATCCTGAGCAGCCTGCTGGACATTGCGCGCATGGAATCGGGCCAGCTGGAAGTGCGCGTGCGCGACGTGGCCCTGGGCCCGCTTCTGCAGGTGCTGGCGCACAACTTCGGTGTGCTGGCCGAGAGCCGCGGCCTGGCGCTGCGCTGCGTGCCCACCACCGCCGTGGTGCGCACCGACGAGAACCTGCTGCGCCGCATCCTGCAGAACTTTGTCTCCAACGCCATCCGCTACAGCCGGCACGGGCGAATCGTGGTGGGCTGCCGCCGGGACGGCGATGGCCATGTGCGCATTGAGGTGCACGACCAGGGACCGGGCATTCCCGAGGCGCTGCAGCGCGAGATTTTTGAAGAATTCCGCCGGCTGGACGAAGGCCAGGACGGCGACCGCGGCGCGGGGCTGGGCCTGGCCATCGTGGACCGGTTGGGGCGATTGCTGGGCCACCCGATTGGCCTGCGCTCGCAGCTGGGACGGGGCAGCGTTTTTTCGGTGCGCGTGCCGCTGGGCGACCCGGCCGCCGTGCAGCCGCCCAGGCTGCCCGATACCCCGCTGGCCCCCGCCGGCGACGCGCCGCTGCACGGCAGCAGCGCCTGGGTGATCGACGACGACGGCCCCACCTGCGCCGCCACCCAGGCATTGCTGGAACGCTGGGGCTGCCAGGTGCCGCTGGCCGCAGGCGCGCCCGCGGCGCTGGCCCAGGCCGCACCGGGCCAGGCCCCGAAGCTGGTGCTGCTGGACGTGCACCTGGGCGCGGGCCACCACGGCCCGGACGTGTTCGCGCAGTTGTGCCAGCGTTGGGGGCAGACGCCCGCCGTGATCCTGGTCACCGCCGAGCGCGACGCTACCCTGCGCCGCCAGGCCGCCGAACGCGGCTGGGGCTTTCTGGCCAAGCCCGTCCGTCCGCCAGCCCTGCGGGCGCTGGTGAGCCAGACCTTGCTGCGGCTGCAGGAGAAGTAACGCGGGCCCAGTGCAGCGGCATGGGCCTTGTGGAGCCGACGTGCCCCTGGCCGTTCACGCTGAGCCTGTCGAAGCCAGGACGTCGCCCCGCCCTCGCCTTCCGTTGCTGGCAAACAGCCAGAGTCAGCCAGAGTCCGCCTCAAGAAGGCACGCCGTCCTCCGTCTCCAGGCCCTTCACCAGCACCGCCGCCTGCGTGCGGCTGTAGCACCCGAGCTTTTTGAGAATGGCCGTGACATGCACCTTGACGGTGTTTTCCGCCAGCCCCAGCGTCGCCGCGATCTGCTTGTTGAGCAACCCGTCGGCCAGGCACAGCAGCACGCGGAACTGCTGGGGCGTGAGCTGCGCCAGCTTCGCGGCGAGTTCGGCGTCGGCCTCGGACCGCTCGGCCGCCATGGGCGGGAACCAGCTGCCGCCTTCGAGCACCGCCTCGATCGCCTCGCCCATGGCGTCGGCCGGGGCGGACTTGGGGATGAAGCCCGCCGCGCCAAACTGCTGCGCGCGGCGGATGACGCGCGGGTGGTCGTTGGACGAGATGATGACCACGGGCAGCTCAGGATATTCGCCGCGCACGTGCAGCAGGGCCGAAAAGCCGCGCGTGCCGGGCATGCTCAGGTCCAGCAAGACCAGTTCGATCTCTGGGTGCTCGGCCAGCATCTGGCCCAGGGTGGCAGCGCTGGCGGCCTCCAGCGTGCGGAACTGTGGCAGGCGCCCGTGCAGCACGTGCAGCACGGCGGCGCGGAACAGCGGGTGGTCGTCAGCGACCAGGAGCGTGGGCTCGGACATGGAGTGCGCAGTCTGCCACGGTGCAGTCATGCACGTGGCGGCGAGCCCTCGAAAGCGCTCCCAGGGGAAGGGCGCGACGCGGCTTGGCGGAAGTCACGTCCCCTTCCAGAACGCGGGCTGGGCATAGTGGTGCTTGAGGAACTCGATCCACAGCCGCACGCGCAGCGGCATGTGCTTGCGCTGGGGAAACACCACGAAGATGCCGTTGGGCGGCGCGGCAAAGTCCTCCAGCACCGGCACCAGCCGCTGGGCGGCGATTTCGGCCTCCACCTCCCAGGTGCTGCGCCAGGCGATGCCGTAGCCAGCCAGGCACCAGTCATGCAGCACCTGCCCGTCCGAGCAGTCCAGCGGCCCGCCGGGCTTGAGGAACACCACCTCGGTGCCACCGCCGTCGGCCGGCATGCGAAAAGCCCAGCCCCGCGTTTGCGAGGCTTCGCTGGACAGCGTGAGGCAGTCGTGGTGCAGCAAATCAGACGGATGCTGGGGCGTGCCGCGCCGCTGCAGGTAGGCGGGCGTGGCCACGCACAGGCGGCGGTTGTCGGCCAAGCGCACGCTGACCAGCGACGAGTCGGGCAGGTCGCCCACGCGCACCGCGCAGTCGTAGCCTTCGCCCGCCAGGTCCACCACGCGGTCGCTGAGGTTCAGCGAGATCGTCACGTCCGGGTGGGCGCTGCGAAAACGCGGCACCAGCGGCGCCACGTGGCGGCGGCCAAAGCCGGCCGGGGCGGTGATGCGCAGATGCCCGGTGGCTTTCACGCCGCCAGCCGATACGCTGGCCTCGGCATTGGCCACGTCGGACAGCAGGCGCTGGCAGTCTTCCAGGAAGGCGGCGCCTTCGTGCGTGAGCGATATGCGCCGGGTGGTGCGCACCAGCAGTTTCACGCCCAGGTGTTCTTCCAGCGCATCCAAGCGGCGCCCCATGATGGCGGGCGCCACGCCCTCGGCCTTGGCCGCCGCCGTGAGGCTGCCGCGGGTGGCCACCGACACAAAGGATTCAAAGGCCTTGAGCTTGTCCATGGGAGAGAACTCTGAGAAAAATTGGGCTCTGGCGCTTACCTGCCAAGCGCTGCCAGCTCATCTTTCAATAGCAGCGTGCGCCAAGCTTTTCATGGTAGCTACTTTTGCTAAAAAGTCACTGGTTTAGAGATTTTCAGCGTATTTATATGCACGGTCATTTGCAATACAGTCTTTCCATTGTGGCCATCCCCGGCTTTTGATTCCTTTTTTGGAGAGCTTTTCCATGACCGAGCGCACCACCGTCCACGGCCTGCAAGTGGCCACGTCCCTGTTCCGTTTTGTCGAAGACAAGGTGCTGCCCGGCACGGGCGTCGCGAGCGACGCTTTCTGGAAGGGTTTTGGCGCCATCGTCACCGACCTGGCCCCGCGCAACATCGCCCTGCTGGCCGAGCGCGACCGCCTGCAGACCGAGCTGGACACCTGGCACAAGGCCAACCCCGGCCCGATCCAGGACATGGTGGCCTACCGCAGCTTCCTCGAAAAGATCGGCTACCTGGTGCCCCAGCCCGCCAATGTGCAGGCCACCACCGCCAACGTCGACGACGAGCTGGCCACCCAGGCCGGCCCCCAGCTGGTGGTGCCCATCCTGAACGCCCGCTACGCGCTGAACGCTGCGAACGCCCGCTGGGGCAGCCTGTACGACGCGCTGTATGGCACGGATGCGATCCGCGAGACCGACGGGGCAGAGAAGGGCAAGGGCTACAACCCTGTGCGCGGCGCCAAGGTGATCGCGTTTGCGCGCCAGGTGCTGGATGACACCGCGCCGCTGGCGACCGGCTCACACAAGGATTCGACGGGCTACAGGGTGGAAGGCGGCCAGCTGGTGGTGTCGCTCGCCAATGGCAGCACCACGGGTCTCAAGGACCCATCGCAGTTCAAGGGCTACCAGGGCAACGCCGCCGCGCCCTCATCGGTGCTGCTGCAGCACAACGGCCTGCACCTGGATATTCAGATCGACCGCTCCACCCCGATCGGTCAGAGCGACGCTGCGGGCGTGAGCGACTTGGTGCTGGAAGCGGCCCTCTCCACCATCCTGGACCTGGAAGACTCCGTGGCCGCCGTGGACGCCGAAGACAAGGTGCTGGGCTACAGCAACTGGCTGGGCATCCTCCAGGCCACGCTGACCGAGCAGGTCGCCAAGGGCGGCAAGACCTTCACGCGCGGCCTGAACGCCGACCGCATTTACACCGGCCCCCAAGGTGGTGAAGTGCGCCTGCATGGCCGCTCGCTGATGTTCCTGCGCAATGTGGGCCACCTGATGACGAACCCGGCCATCCTGTGGACCGACGCCCAGGGCCAAGTGCGCGAGATCCCCGAAGGCATCATGGACGCGGTGGTGACCACCGCCATCGCCCTGCACGACCTGCAAGGCCATGGCGCGAACGGAATCCGCAATAGCCGCAAAGGCAGCGTCTACATCGTCAAGCCCAAGATGCACGGCCCCGCCGAGGTGGGCTTTGCCGCCGAACTGTTCGGCCGCGTGGAGAAGCTGCTGGGCCTGCCGGACAGTACCGTCAAGCTGGGCATCATGGACGAGGAGCGCCGTACCTCCGTCAACCTAAAGGCCTGCATCGCGGCGGCATCCAGCCGCGTGGCCTTCATCAACACCGGCTTCCTGGACCGCACCGGCGACGAGATGCACACCGCCATGCTGGCCGGCCCCATGATCCGCAAGGGCGACATGAAGACCAGCGCCTGGATCCAGGCGTACGAGAAGAACAACGTGCTGGTGGGCCTGTCGTGCGGCCTGCGCGGCAAGGCGCAGATCGGCAAGGGCATGTGGGCCATGCCCGACCTGATGGCCGAGATGCTCAAGCAGAAGATCGGCCACCCCAAGGCCGGCGCCAACACCGCCTGGGTGCCCAGCCCCACGGGCGCCACGCTGCACGCGCTGCACTACCACCAGGTGAAGGTGAGCGACATCCAGGCCGAGCTCGAAAAGACCGATGTGACCGCCGAGCGCGACAACCTGCTGACCGGCCTGCTGACCATCCCGGTCACCGCCAACCCGAACTGGAGCGACGCGGAGAAGCAGCAGGAGCTGGACAACAACGCCCAGGGCATCCTGGGCTATGTGGTGCGCTGGGTGGACCAGGGCGTGGGTTGCTCCAAGGTGCCCGACATCAACGACGTGGGCCTGATGGAAGACCGCGCCACGCTGCGCATCAGCAGCCAGCACATGGCCAACTGGCTGCACCACGGCGTGGTGACCGAGGCGCAGGTGCGCGAAACCTTCGAGCGCATGGCCGCCAAGGTGGACAAGCAGAACGCGGGCGATCCGCTGTACCGCCCGATGTCCGGCCACTTCAGCACCAGCATGGCTTACCAGGCGGCGTGCGATCTGGTCTTCAAGGGCAAGGAGCAGCCCAGCGGCTACACCGAGCCACTGCTGCACGCCTGGCGGCTGAAGCTCAAGGCGGCGCAAGCCGCCTGAGCGGGCCGCAAACCCGGCGCTGCATCGCACGGGGCGGCGCTCATAAAACAATAGCTGCCAGCGCTTGTTCAGCAAGCGCTGGCAGCTATTTTTATTGATAGCTCGCGTACCGCCGAGCGCCGAGAGCTCAGATCTCGATCTTGGACCCCAGCTCCACCACCGCGTTGTTGGGCAGGTGCAGGAAGTCCGCGGCGCCGCTGGCGTTGTGGTGCATCTGGGCAAAGAGCTTTTCGCGCCAGGGCGCCATGCCGCCGCCCATGGTGGGGATGACGGTGTCGCGCGAAAGGAAGTAGCTGGTGGTCATGGACTCCAGCTCGCAGCCGCGGCCACGCAGCAGTTCCAGCGCGCGGGGCACGTCGGGGTCGTTCTTGAAGCCGTAGTGGATCACCACCTGCCAGCAGTCGTGCCCCAGCGGCTCGACCTGCAGGCGCTTGTCCAGCCCGATCCACGGGGTTTCGTGGTTGTGCACGGTGACGAACAGGTTCTGCTGGTGCAGGACCTTGTTGTGCTTGAGATTGTGCAGGAGCGCATTGGGCACGGCCCCGGTTTCGGCCGTGAGGAAAACGGCGGTGCCGTCCACGCGCGTGGGCGGGCTGATGAACACCGACGCAAGGAAGTCTTTGAGGTCGATGGCGTCCGCGCGCAGCTTGTCGTTGAGCAGCCGGCGCCCTTCCTTCCACGTCATCATCAGCGCGAACACGATGCCGCCGATCAGCAGCGGGAACCAGCCGCCCTGAAAAAGCTTGAGCAGGTTGGACGTGAAGAAGGCCAGGTCCACCACGAAGAAGCAGCCCGTGGCCGCGATGCACAGCGCCAGCGGATAGCCCCAGCCATAGCGGATCACGAAGAACGTGAGCGTGGTGGTGATCAGCATGTCCAGCGTGACGGCGATGCCGTAGGCCGCCGCCAGGTTGCTCGACGAGCGGAACATGACCACGGCCAGCACGATGGCCGCAAACAGGCCCCAGTTGACCAGCGGCATGTAGATCTGCCCCGTGTCGCGCACGCTGGTGTGCTGGATGTTCAGGCGCGGCAGGTAGCCCAGCTGGATGACCTGCTTGGTCACGCTGAACGCCCCGGTGATGAGGGCCTGCGACGCGATCACCGTGGCCATGGTGGCGAGCACCACCAGCGGAAGCAGCGCCCAGTCGGGCGCCATCATGTAGAAGGGGTTCTTCACGGCCTCGGGCTCGGCCAGCAGCAGCGCACCCTGGCCAAAGTAGTTGAGCGTGAGCGCGGGCATGGCCACGCCAAACCAGGCCAGGCGAATGGGCCGTTTGCCAAAGTGGCCCAGGTCGGCGTAGAGCGCCTCGGCGCCGGTCACGCACAGCACCACGGCGCCCAGAATGATGAAGCTGGTGCCCGGGTTGGCCCACATGAACCCGAGGGCGTGGTGCGGGCTCAGCGCCCACAAAATTTCAGGGTGGCCGACGATGTGCGAAACGCCCAGCAAGGCAATGCTGAGAAACCACATCAGCGTGATGGGTCCGAAGAACTTGCCGATCCCGCTGGTCCCGCGCTTCTGCACGGCAAACAGGCAGAACAGCACGACCAGCGTGATGGGAATCACGTACTGCTTGAAGTGGGGCGACACCACCTCCAGCCCCTCGACCGCCGACAGCACGGAGATGGCCGGCGTGATGACCCCGTCGCCGTAGAAAAGGGAGGTTCCAAAAATCCCCACCGCCAGCAGCACGCCGCGCAGCTGGGGTTTGTCCTTCACGGCCTGCGAGGCCAGCGCCAGCATGGCGATGAGCCCGCCCTCGCCATGGTTGTCGGCCCGCAGCACCAGCACCACGTACTTCAGCGAGACGATGACGGTGAGCGTCCAGAAGAAGATGGAGAGGATGCCGTAGATGTTGTCCTGCGTGAACGGCACATGGCCGGACCCGAAGACTTCCTTGACGGCGTACAGCACGCTGGTGCCGATATCGCCATAAACCACACCGATGGCGCCGAGCGTGAGCGCTGCGAGCGATGACTTGGAGCTTTGCACTGACCTCCCCCGCGCCGAGCCGGGCGGGGTTCCGTTACTTTTGGGAACGCTATTGTGCGCCTGAGCCAGATCAAGCGCCTCTGGCACCGCATCATGTTGCGATGCAGCAACTTGCTCTTGGCAAGCGAGCGTGGGCATGGCAGGCCGTCCTGCCTGCGCAGGCTTGGATGGCAACGGTGGCCGGTCGCCTCTGGCGAGGGCTCCGAGGCGCGAAGCGGCTCAGCGGGGGCCTTCAGTCATACACCTCGGCATCGGGATTGGTAGCTTCCAGCTCGTAGCTGGCGGCCAGCATGGCCAGCCGCGCGACCACGCCATACATGTAGAACCGGTTGGGTGCACTCACGCCCGGGCGCACGCCCGGCTGGGGCATGTGGGTGCTGTGCTCAAAGGCCAGCGGCACGAAGCTGGCGCCCGGTGCATTGAGGTTTTCGTCCACGCCGCGCTCGGCATGCATGCGGTAGAAGCCGCCCACCACATAGCGGTCCATCATGTAGACCACGGGCTCGGCCACGGCCTCGTGCACGCGCTCCTGCGTCAGCACGCCTTCCTGGATGATCAGGTCGTGCACCGGCTGGCCGTCCTTGATGACGGACATCTTGTTCCTGGTCTTGCGATTGACGGCATCGAGTTCCTTGGCGTCGCGCACCGTCATGATGCCCATGCCATAGGTGCCATTGTTGGCCTTGACGATGACAAACGGCTTTTCGTTGATGCCGTATTCCTTGTACTTGCGGCGTACCTTGGTCAGCTGCGCATCCACGGCGGCCTGCAGCTTGTCCATGCCCACCTCTTCGGCAAAGTCCACCCCGTCGACCTGGCTGTACAGCGGGTTGATAAGCCAGGGATCGATGCCCAGCATCTTGCCGAAGCGCTTGGCTACCTCTTCGTAGTTCTTGAAATGGGTGCTCTTCCTGCGCACGCTCCAGCCTGCGTGCAGCGGGGGCAGCAGGTACTGCTCGTGGATGTCCTCCAGGATGCCCGGCGCGCCGGCGGAGAGGTCATTGTTGAGCAGGATGGTGCAGGGGTCGAAGTCCTTGAGCCCCAGGCGGCGCTTGGTGCGCACCACGGGCTCCAGCGTCACGGCATCGCCATTGGGCAGCTCGATGCGGGTGGGCTTCTTGATCTCGGGGCTGATCGAGCCCACGCGCACGTTCAGCCCGGCCATGTTGAAGATGCGCTGCAGCTGCACCACGTTGGCCAGGTAGAAGGTATTGCGCGTGTGGTTCTCGGGGATGATGAGCAGGTTGCGCGCTTCGGGGCAGATCTTCTCGATGGCGGCCATGGCGGCCTGCACGGCCAGGGGCAGCATCTCCTTGGTCAGGTTGTTCCAGCCGCCAGGGAACAGGTTGGTGTCCACGGGCGCGAGCTTGAAGCCGGCGTTGCGGATGTCCACCGAGGTATAGAACGGCGGCGTGTGCTCCATCCACTCCAGCCGGAACCAGCGTTCGATGGCGGGCATCGAGTCGAGAATGCGCTGTTCGAGTTCGTTGATCGGCCCGGTGAGGGCCGTGATGAGATGCGGAACCATGGAGAGCCCTCAAGCGAGACGGAAACGATTGCGATCCATTGTAGGGTTGGGGCGTGACTGGAAATTCGCAAGCCCGCCCGGCGTATTTTTGGGCGCCGCGTCCTGGCTCAGCGCCGCCAGAACGCTGGTGTGAGCAGGGCCATGAAGCTCAGGATTTCCAGCCGCCCCAGCAGCATGGCCAGCGTACACACCCAGATCTGGAAATCGGTCAGCACCGCGTAGTTGGAGGCCGGGCCCACGCTGCCCAGGCCCGGCCCCATGCAGTTGACGCTGGCGATCACGGCCGAGAACGCGGTGACCGGGTCCAGGTCGGTCAGCAGCAGCACCATGCTCAGGCCGATGATGGTGGCGCCGTAGACCAGCATGAAGGCCAGCACCGAGAAAATCACCCGGTTGTCCACCACGGCGTCGCCCAGCAGTACGGGCTGCACGGCACGCGGGTGCACCAGCCGGTTCATCTCGCGCCGCGCCTGCTTGAGCAGGATGAGCATGCGGACCATCTTGATGCCGCACCCGGTGGAGCCTGCACTGGTGGCCACGCCTGACAGCAGCAGCATGAACACGGGCGCGAACACGGGCCAGCTCAGGAAATCCACGGTGGCATAGCCTGTGGTCGTGGCGATGGACACCACGTTGAACATGCCGTAGCGCAACGCGTCCAGCGGCGCATAGACACCTTTGAACCACAGCAGCACCGATACCAGCAGCCCGCCACCCACCAGCGTGAACAAGGTGGCGCGCAGTTCGGGGTCGCGCCAGAAACCCTGCCAATTGCCCTTGCGCAGGGCCACGAAATACAGCGCGAAGTTGCAGCTGGCCACCAGCATGAACCCCACGGCGATCGCCTCCAGCAGCGCGGACTGATAGAAGCCAAAGCTAGCGTCGTGCGGCGACAGCCCACCCAGGCTCACGGTGGAGAACATGTACATGAGCGCGTTCACCGGGTCCATGCCCCCGGCCCAGTAGGCCAGAGCACAGGCGGTGGAAAACAGCGCGTACACCCCCCAGAGCCCTTTCGCGGTTTCGGTCATGCGGGGCGTGAGCTTGGCGTCCTTCACCGGGCCCGCTGCCTCGGCCTTGAACAGCTGGCTTCCGCCCACGCCCAGCAGCGGCAGCACGGCCACCGCCAGGATCAGGATGCCCATGCCTCCCAGCCATTGCAAAAAGGTGCGCCACACGTTCATCGACACGGGAAGCGCGTCCAGACCCGTCAGCACGGTGGAGCCGGTGGTGGTCAGGCCCGAAACGGCCTCGAAGTACGCGTGGGTGAACGACATGGGCCGCCCGATTTCATGGGTGGCGAGCATGAGCGGCAGGGCCGCAAACAGCGGCAGCAGCACCCAGACCAACGTCACCAGCATCACGCCATGGCGCGGCTGCAGTTCGCGACGGAACAGGCGCAGCTTCCACCACAGGCCCGCGCCAAAGGCCACGGCGGCGGCGATGGCCACGGGGTAGGTGTGCCAGACGCCATCCTCCATGAACCACGACACCGCCAGCGGCAAGCCCATGGACGCGCCGAAGATCATGATCAGGATGCCCAGCACCCGCAGGACGGGGAACATGTCTGTCATGGCGACTGCCTGTTCTCCAGCACGCTGCGTCCCCCTGCCCGCTGCGCGCAGCGCTGCGAGAGCGGGGGCTGAGGGCCGCGGCTCCGAGCCTGCCTGCGCAGGCTTGGACGGCCCCGAAGGGCTGATGCCTCTGGCAACTGCACGGAGGCGCGAAGCGACTCGGGGGGGTGCATCAGAAAAAAGTTGCGCTCACGCGGAAGAGCTTTTCCACGTCGCGCACCAGCCGCTTGTTGGGCAGGAAGAACACCACGTGGTCGTTGCTCTCGATGACGGTGGAACTGCGCGGGATGATCACCTGCGGTTCGCGCAGGTCTTCGGCAGACACCTCGGGCGAATCGGGCAGGCCGCGCACGATGAGCCCCATGTGCACCTCGGGCGGCAGCTGCAGTTCGCTGATCTTGCGGCCCACGACGCGCGAGCTCTTGCGGTCGCCGCGGGCCACGATCTCCAGGGCCTCGGCCACACCCCGGCGCAGGCTGTGCACGGCCTGCACGTCGCCCTGGCGCACATAGGCCAGCAGCTCACCCAGCATGGCCTGCGCGGGCGACAGCGCAATGTCGATCTGCGTGCCATGCATCAGGTCGGCGTAGCTGCGGCGGTTGATGAGCGCCAGCACCCGCTTGGCACCCATGCGCTTGGCCAGCAGCGATGACATGATGTTGTCCTCGTCGTCATCGGTGAGCGCGAGGAACAGGTCGATCTCTTCCACACTCTCGCCGCCCAGCAGGTCTTCATCCGTGGTGTCGCCCTGCAGCACCAGCACGTCGGACGGCAGGGTGGAAGCCAGCTCGATGCAGCGGTCCGGGTCGGCCTCGATCATCTTGAGGTGGAACTTGCCCGGCGCCTTGGCCAACTGGCGCGCCAGCCGCTGGCCCACCCGCCCCCCGCCCGCGATCATGATGCGCCGCACGGGCTGCACGGGTCGCCCATCGCGCCGATGCAAAGCCGTGAGCACGTCGGCAATGTGGCCGCTGGCTGCCAGGACAAACACTTCGTCTCCGGGTTCGATGCGCGTGTTGCCGTCGCAGGCCACAAAACGGTCGGGCTCGTCCTGAAAACGCCGGTAGATGGCCACGAGGCGCATCGCCACGTCGGGCGAGCTTTCGCGCAGCTCGCAGATGGTGTGGCTCACCATGGGCGCCCCAGCCCGCGCGCGCACTGCCACCAGGCAGGCCCGCCCGCCCGCAAACTCCCGCACCTGCATGGCCTCGGGGTATTCGATGAGCTTGCCGATATAGCGGGTCAGGGACTCTTCGGGACAGATGATGCGGTCCACGCCGAAACCCTCGGGACCGCTCAGCCGCTCGTCCAGCGTGAAGCCGGTGGAACGCACCCGCGCGATGCGCTTGGGAATGTTGAACGCCAGCTGCGCCACCTTGCAGCACACCAGGTTGGTCTCATCCTGCGCAGCGCAGGCCACAAGCAGGTCGGTGTCGTTGGCGCCCGCCTCGGCCAGCACGGCGGGCTCGATGCCGTTGCCCACCACGCCGCGCAGGTCGTAGCGCGACTCCAGGTCGCGCAGGCGCTCGGCATCGGTGTCGATGACGGTGATGTCGTTGCGCTCGGACACCAGGCTTTCTGCCACGCTTTGGCCCACGCGGCCCGCGCCGAGGATGATGATTTTCATGGGCTACCGAGGTTTGGTGTCCTGCAGAGCCGCATCGCTTTCCAGACAAGCGCAAGCAGCTATTAAAAAGTGAGCAAATTCAGCTGCGCACTTCACCCTCGCCCAGCACCACGTACTTGAGCGAGGTGAGCCCTTCGATGCCCACCGGGCCCCGCGCGTGGAACTTGTCGGTGCTGATGCCGATTTCCGCCCCCAGGCCGTACTCGAAGCCGTCGGCAAAGCGCGTGCTCGCGTTCACCATCACGCTGGCCGAATCCACCTCGCGCAGGAACTGCTGGGCATGCATGTGATCGCGGGTGAGGATCGCATCGGTGTGGTGGCTGCCGTAGCGGTTGATGTGGGCAATGGCTTCCTCCACACCGGCCACGACCTTCACGCTGATGATGGGCGCCAGGTACTCCTCGCTCCAGTCCTGCTCGGTGGCGGGCACCAGCTTGGCGCCGGGCACCGTTTTCAGGAGGGCCAGCGACTCGGTGCAGCCGCGCATCTCCACGCCCTTGGCGGCATACACCGCGCCGATCTGCGGCAGAAACTCGGCCGCTACCCCGCGCGCCACCAGCAGGCCCTCGCTCGCGTTGCAGGGGCTGTACTTTTGCGTCTTGGCGTTGTCGGCCACCTTCACCGCCATGGCGATGTCGCAGGGATCGTCGACATAGGTATGGCAGTTGCCGTCCAGGTGCTTGATCACGGGCACCTTGGCATCGCGGCTGATGCGCTCGATCAGGCCCTTGCCGCCGCGCGGGATGATCACGTCCACAAACTGCGGCATGGCGATGAGCTGGCCCACGGCCTCGCGGTCGGTGGTCTGCACCAGCTGCACCGCGTCCTGCGGCAGGCCGGCCTCGGCCAGCGCCTGCTGTACCAGCTTCGCCAGGGCCTTGTTGGAGTCGATGGCCTCGGAGCCGCCGCGCAGGATGCAGGCGTTGCCGCTCTTGATCGACAGCGACGCGGCCTCGATGGTCACATTGGGGCGGCTCTCGTAGATCATGCCGAACACGCCAATCGGCACACGCATCTGCCCCACGCGGATGCCGCTGGGCTGCTGCTTCATGCCCAGGATCTCGCCAATGATGTCGGGCATGGCGGCCAGCTGCTCGCAGCCTTCGGCGCAGGTTTCCAGCACCTTGGGGCTGAGCTTGAGGCGGTCCACCAGGGGCTCGGCCAGGCCGGCGGCACGCGCGCGCTCCAGGTCGCGGGCGTTGTCGATCTGCAGCGCCTCCACGTTCTCGCGCAGCAGGCGGGCCAGCGCCTTGAGCGCTTTGTTTTTGATAGCTGCGGGCGCTTTGGCCATCAGCGCGGAGGCCGTTTTGGCCTGCAGGCCAAGGGTTTGCGTGTATTCAGCGACGTTCAGGGCGTTCATCCGGCGATTTTGCCGCACCCGTGCTGGGTGTGGGTGTTCTCAGGCAAGAGCCCTCGCGCAGCACCACAATGCGGTGTCGCGCTCCCTCCCGCACCTGACCATGCCCTCCCCTGCGCCACCTTCGCCGCCGCCCCCGTCCGCTGCGCCCCGCCGGGCCGCCATCGCCTGGGTGCTCATCCCCTTGTTGCTGGCGGCCGCACTGGCATCCTGGGCTGCGTGGCCGATCTGCGTGGTGCTGCCTGACGCAGCGGTGACGGAGGCCCATCCGCCGCTGGCGCAGCGCGAAGACCAGGTCTGGCACGTGCGCACCTTTCAGCAGCGGGAAGGCCAGTGGTACCACTGCAAGCCCCGCATCGCCCGCGCTTTCTTTTTCTGATACGGCAGGGCGCGCTGATAAGCTGCCGCTCCCCCCTCAACCACCCGGCCCACGCCATGTCTTCTGAAATGTCCCTCAGCGCCCTCACGCAATTGAACACCCTGCAGCAGGCGCTGCAGCAGACGGCCACCAACCCGGGCCATGCCACCCGCCTGAGCGCCACCGCGCGAGAACAAGCACAGCTGCTGGCCGCCCTCCCCCCGCGCTACACAGAGGTACTGCTGGGCCTGCTGGACCGGCTGGAATCCAGCGCGCTGTTCTCTGAGGAGAGCTGCTCCTTCAGCCAGAAAGACCTGCTGGACAGCCTGCAGATGTGGGTAGACAAGGCGCGTGGGCTTCTGCTGCAGCAGGCGTGAGTCGCGGGGGCATGCGCGCACCATGCTACTTTTTTGATAGCTTTTTTGCGCTGGATGGACAAGCGCCAGCGGCCAAAAAAACTAGGTTTCGGGGTGCCTCACCGCGCCGCCTGCGTCAGCCGGCACACCTGCAACGCCAGCCGCTGCAGCGCCTGCCACCCGTCCGTGGGCCAGTCGGGCTGCTTGAGCCCCTTGACGATGCCATCCACGACGTGCGCCGACTGCAGCAGGCGCGCCAGCGCGGCATCGCTGGCCTTGGGCAGGATGCGCTCGAAGAGCTTTTCCTTGGGGCCCCAGACTCGGTTCTCGCGCAGGGCCATGGGCAGGGGCCGGCCCGCGTTCATGGCGTCTTTCACGCGCTTGAGGGCCCGGATGTCCTCGGCCAGGGCCCAGTGCACCAGCACCTCGGCCTCGCCTTCGGCCTGCAGGCCGTCGAGCATGCGCTGCACGCGGGCGGTGTGGCCCGAGAGCACGGATTCGGACAGCTTGAACACGTCGTAGCGCGCCACATTGAGCACAGCGGCTTCGACCTGGGCCTGGGTGAGTTCGCCCGCGGGGTGCAGCAGGGCCAATTTCTGAATCTCCTGGTGCGCGGCCAGCAGGTTGCCTTCCACCCGGTCGGCAAAGAACTGCAAGGTGCGCTGGCCTTCCTCGCCTGTCACCACGCGCTGGCCCTGCACGGCCAGGCGCTGGGCAATCCACTGCGGCAGCTGGGCGCGTTCGATGGGGTCGATCTGGATGGAAACGCCGCTGCCTTCCAGCGCGGCAAACCAGGCGCCGGTGCGCGTGGCCTTGTCCAGCCGGGACAGCGTCACGAGCGTCAGCGTGCTGTCGTTGCCCCGGGCGGATTCCGCCACCTGCTGCAGCGCCACGCTGCCGTCCTTGCCGGGCTTGCCCGAGGGGATGCGGATTTCCACGATCTGCTTGTCGGCAAACAGGCTTAAAGACCCGCCCGCCGCGAGCACGGCGCTCCAGTCAAAGTGGGCGCCCGCCACGGTGTAGCTGCTGCGCTCGGTATAGCCCTGGGCGCGGGCCGCGGCGCGGATGGCATCGGCCGCCTCCTGCTGCAGCAGGGGTTCGTCGCCATGCAGCACGTACAGCGGTGACAGGCCCTTTTGAAGGTGCGAGGAGAGTTGGGCCAGGGCGACTTGCATGCGGCAAAGTTTATCGCCTTGCCCTGCAGCGCCCGCCCTGCGCAGGCCGGGCCTTGTGCATATCGGCAGCGCAGCCTCGCACAATGCACAGTCAGCTGCCGGTTTTGGGCGGCTGTCCGACTTTCCGTTGGCGCCCTCTGCCATCACAATCCCGCCACCGGCGCAACAGCACCCTGGCGCCCCGGCCGCTCTGCACCCTTACCAAGGCACCGCCCATGACCCCTGCACTGACCCATCCCCTGCCCACCATCGCGCTCATCGGCGCGCCCACCGATGTGGGCGCGGGGGCGCGCGGCGCCTCCATGGGGCCCGAGGCCCTGCGCGTGGCGGGACTGCAGCCAGCCCTGGAAAGCCATGGCCTGACGGTGTGGGACCGGGGCAACCTGAACGGGCCCGCCAACCCCTGGCAGCCCCCCGACCAGGGCTACCGCCACTTGGCCGAGGTGGTGGAATGGAACCAGCATGTCTTCGATGCGGTGCATGCCGAGCTGCAGCAGGGCCACCTGCCCATCCTGATGGGCGGCGACCACTGCCTGGGACTGGGCAGCATCAGCGCGGTGGCCCGCCACTGCGCCACCGTGGGCAAGAAGCTGCGCGTGCTGTGGCTCGACGCCCATGCGGACTTCAACACCAGCGCGCTCACGCCCAGCGGCAACGTGCACGGCATGCCCGTCGCCTGCCTGTGCGGCTTTGGCCCCCCCGAACTCACGCAATTGGCGGGCATGCCCGGCGGAGGCCCAGCCTTGCACCCCTCGCAAATCCGCCAGATCGGCATCCGCAGTGTGGACCCGGGCGAAAAGCGCTTTGTGCACGAACAGGGCCTCGAAGTATTCGACATGCGCTACATCGACGAGGTGGGCATGCGCCACACCATGCTGCAGGCATTGGCGGGCGTGGACGAAGGCACGCACCTGCACGTGAGCTTTGACGTGGACTTCCTGGACCCGGACATCGCGCCCGGCGTTGGCACCCTCGTGCCTGGCGGACCGACCTACCGCGAGGCCCAGCTGTGCATGGAAATGATTGCCGACAGCGGCCGGTTGGCGTCGCTCGACATCGTGGAGGTCAACCCCGCGCTGGATGTGCGCAACCGCACGGCGCTGCTGGCGGTGGATCTGGTGGAATCGCTGTTTGGCAAAAGCACGCTCATGAGGCGATCCCCCTGAGGCGTTGCGCGCCTCGGTGCTGGTCGCCAGAGGCGACAGCTCTTCGGGCCGTCCAAGCCTGCGCAGGCAGGCTTGGAGCCTCGGCCCTCAGCCCCTTCTCTCGGATCGCGTTGCGATTCGGGAAGGGGGACGATGCCCTCGCTGCGGGGCGGCCCTTGCTTGGCATCCCTCGCACTGGGGCGCGCCAGTGTTTACGGGCGGCGCCGAAATGCAGCCCCATCCAGGTAGTTCCCCAGCGGGACGCTAACGCTTAGAAACTCGTCAAAGCCTGACGACCGCCAGGCGGCGCAGCAGCTGTTGCACGATGTCCGTGCGCATGTTGCGGTAGAGCAGTGCCTCTTCCGCTTCCTTGGCCAGGGCGATGGTTTCGTTGTAGCTGATGTCGCGCTGCTGCAGGAGTTCGGTTTCGGGGATCAGCTCCGTGCCGGCCGGGGTGCGCAGGCGAAATTTCACGCGCAGGCGCAGTTGCAGCTCGCGCACCTGGCCGGAGGCGTTGAGGCCCACCACCACGCGCTCCTGCTGCTCCATCAGCAGGTCCATGATGGCCTGGGCCGTCGTCATGCCGGTGGCCTCGCGCACCACGCGCAGCTTGCCCCCGGAGCCTTCCAGCGTGCGCGCGAGTTCACGCGCCAGCGGCGATGCGGGGGGCGCGGCAATGTAGAGCGTCTCGAACCCAAATTCGGGAACACCCCGCAGGCGGAAGCCGCAACCCGCCAGCATTGCGGCGGGGGCGAAGGTCAGCAGCGTGCGTCTTTGCATAGTTCAGTTTTCCGCGGCGCGGCGCGCCATCCAGGGCCGTTGAAGACAGCGGCGCACCCAGGCAAGGGCACGCCTTGCGGAAGGCCCGCGATGCCATGGGGTGCGCACCAGCGCATCAGACCACCACGTTCACGAGGCGCCCAGGCACCACGACCACGCGCTTGGGCGCGGCGCCGCCACTGTGCGCGGTGAAGGCTTCGCTGGCCAGCGCAATGCGCTCGATTTCCGCCTTGTCGGCCTGCGCGGGCACGTGAATGGAGCCGCGCAGCTTGCCGTTGACCTGCAGCATGAGCTCGATCTCGTCCTGCACCAGCGCGCCGGCATCGACCTGCGGCCAGGGGGCGTCCAGCAGGTCGCCCAGGTGGCTGGCATAGCCCAGGCCACTCCACAGGCTGTGCGCGATGTGCGGCGTCGCCGGATACAGCACGCGCAGCAGGATGCCAAAGCCTTCAATCAGCGCCACCTGGCCACCGGCCGTGTCCGTGGCCTTGAAGTCTTCCAGCGCGTTGATGATCTTCATCGCGCCCGAGACCACGGTGTTGTACTGCATGCGCTGGTAGTCGTAGTCCACCTGCTTGAGCACGGTGTGGATCTCCAGGCGCAGGGCCTTGGCCTCTTTGCCGAATTCCACATCTTTCAGGCTGGTGGCGCTGGCCACGCTGGCGGTAGCAGCTCCCATGTCCATGGCAGACAGCTTCACGCCGAAGTTCCATACGCGGCGCAGGAAGCGGTAGCTGCCCTCCACGGCGGCGTCGTTCCACTCGAGCGTGGCTTCGGGCGGTGCAGTGAACATGGTGTACAGGCGGGCGGTGTCGGCGCCGTACTTTTCGATCAGGTCCTGCGGGTCCACGCCGTTGTTCTTGGACTTGGACATGGTGCCCACGCCCTCATAGTCGATGGGCGTGCCCACGGGCAGCAGGCCGTCGCCACTGGTGGCCTCGTTCTTGAGCTTGGCGCCGATGATCTTGCCGCCTTCGTCCAGCACATGCTCCACGTCGTGCGGCCAGAAGTAGTCCTTGCCGCCCTTGGCGGTGCGGCGGCTGTAGATGTGGTTGAGCACCATGCCCTGCGTGAGCAGCTTGGTGAAGGGCTCGTCCACTTTCACCAGCCCCAGGTCGCGCATGACCTTGGTCCAGAAGCGGGCGTACAGCAGGTGCAGGATCGCGTGCTCGATGCCGCCGATGTACTGGTCCATTGGCATCCAGTAGTCCGCTCCGCCCGCCACCATGGCCTCGGCATTCTTGGGGTCGCAATACCGCATGAAGTACCACGAGCTGTCCACGAAGGTGTCCATGGTGTCCGTCTCGCGGCGCGCGGGCTTGCCGCACACGGGGCAGGTCACGCCGGCGTGGAAGCCCTCGTGCTTGTGCAGCGGGTTGCCGGAGCCGTCGGGGATGCAGTCCTGCGGCAGCACCACGGGCAGGTCTTTTTCAGGCACCGGCACGGCGCCGTGCTCGTCGCAGTGGATGATCGGGATGGGCGTGCCCCAGTAGCGCTGGCGGCTCACGCCCCAATCGCGCAGGCGCCAGGTGGTCTTCTTCTCGCCCAGGCCCCGCTGCTCCAACGCATGGGCCACGGCGTTCACGGCGTCTTTGTAGGAGAGGCCGCTGAAGCTGTCGGAGTTGATAGTGACGCCGCGCTGCTTGTCGCCATACCAGTCCTGCCACTGGTGGTAGTTGAACGTCTCGCCGTCCACCAGCACCACCTGCTTGATCTCGATGCCGTACTTGAGGGCAAACGCAAAATCGCGCTCGTCGTGCGCGGGCACCCCCATCACGGCGCCGTCGCCATAGCCCATGAGCACGTAGTTGCCCACCCACACCTGCACCTTTTCCTCGGTGAGCGGGTGCGTGACAAACAGGCCCGTGGGCACACCCTTCTTTTCTTGCGTGGCGAGCTCGGCCTCGGTGGTGCCGCCGGTCTTGCACTCCTCGATGAAGGCCGCAAGCGCAGGGTTGGTCTTGGCGGCGTGGGCGGCCAGCGGGTGCTCGGGCGCCACGGCGCAGAAGGTCACTCCCATGATGGTGTCGGCGCGCGTGGTGAACACGTACATCCTGCCGTCGCCAATCAGCGCGCCGTCATCGCCCTGGATGTCATGCGTGAACGCAAAGCGCACGCCTTCGCTCTTGCCGATCCAGTTCTCCTGCATCAGCTTCACGCGTTCGGGCCAGCCGGGCAGCTTGTCGCCCGTCACAAAACCCAGCAGCTCTTCGGCATAGTCGGTGATCTTGAGGTAGTAGCCGGGGATCTCACGCTTCTCCACCACGGCGCCGGTGCGCCAGCCCTTGCCGTCGATGACCTGCTCGTTGGCCAGCACGGTCTGGTCCACCGGGTCCCAGTTCACGACCTGGGTCTTGCGGTAGGCAATGCCCTTTTCCAGCATCTTCAAAAACAGCCACTGGTTCCACTTGTAGTACTCGGGGTCGCAGGTGGCGACTTCGCGGCTCCAGTCGATGGCCAGGCCCATGGCCTGCATCTGCTTCTTCATGTACGCGATGTTTTCGTACGTCCACTTGGCAGGCGGCACGCCGTTCTTGAGCGCGGCGTTTTCGGCGGGCAGGCCGAAGGCATCCCAGCCCATGGGCATCAACACGTTGTAGCCGTTCATGCGCAGGTAGCGCGTGAGCATGTCGTTGATGGTGTAGTTGCGCACGTGGCCCATGTGCAGCTTGCCGCTGGGGTAGGGCAGCATGGAGCAGGCGTAGAACTTCTTCTTGCTCGTGTCTTCCGTCACGCGGTAGGCGTCGCGGGCGGTCCAGTGGCCGTGCGCGGCGCGCTCGACGTCTTGGGGAGAGTATTTGTCTTGCATGGGGGCTCGGAGATGGGAGATGGGGGCAGCCGCGGGGCTGCACTGCGCGGGATTTTAGGCTGTCGGATCGGGTGCGGCCCCTGGGCATCGCCGCCGCCGGGCAGGCTGCCGCCGGAACGCGCGGTGATGAAGAAAAAAACGGGTCGGCGGCAGGGAGGGTCAGGGTGCCTTGGAGCGCGCCGCTGGCGCCCCAGCGGTCGCAGGCTCCGAGACGAACCCGATGCGCTGCAAGCCCGCCTGGTGCGCAGCACCCATGATTTCCACCACCCGGCCATAAGGCACAGCGGCATCAGCGCGCAGCTGGATTTCGGTGCCGGGCCGGTCCGCGCCGATACGGCGGAGGCGCTCGGCCAGGGCAGGCTGCGACAGCGGCTGGTCGTCCAGAAAGGCCTGGCCTGATGCATCGACCACGAGCGTGACAAACTGCGGCGCGGTCCCGGGCACGGTTCCCTCGCTGCGCGGGAGATCCAGCCGGATTGAGCTGGCCATCAGCGGCGCCGTCAGGATGAAGATCACCACCAGTACCAGCATGACGTCGACCAGCGGTGTCATGTTGATATCGGCCATGGGCTGGGACCCCTGGGTGCGCTCGAGCCGGCCGAAGCTCATGGCGGCGCGGTCCGCTGGGACGGGGTAGCGCCATGCGTTGGCGCGGTGTCGATGACGAGCTCGCGCAGGTCCCGGGCAAAGCCTTCCAGGTCGGCCTCGATGCGGCCGATGCGGCGGCCGAAAACGTTGTAGGCCAGCACGGCCGGAATCGCCACAGCCAGCCCCGCGGCCGTCATGACCAGGGCCTCGCCCACCGGGCCGGACACGCGGTCAATGGTGATCTGCCCCGCGCCCGCCATGGCCGTGAGCGCATGGTAGATGCCCCACACGGTGCCCAGCAGCCCGACAAACGGCGCGGTGGACCCCACCGTGGCCAGCAGGACCTGCCCGAACTGCAGCCGCCCCAGCACCTCGTGCAGGGCATCGCGCAGCACACGGGTCAGCCGCTGCGACAGGCTGCCGGCGGCGGCCAGCGTGGCAGGCTGGCCGGAGTCTTCTTCTTTTGCTATGGAGTTTGCAGCAGCAACCAAAGGCAGGACAAGCGCTGCACGGTCAAAAGACTGCAAGCGTTGCGCAGCGAGGTCCCACGACGGTGCCTGCCAGAACGCCGCTGTGCAGCGCGCCACGTCGGCACTCGCCCGCTGCATGAGCCGCAACTTCCAGACAATGATGACCCAGCTCGCGACCGACATGGCCAGGAGCACCAGGGCCGTGCCCTGGGTCACCATATCGCCCTGGCGCCACCAGTGAAGAGCGTCCATCCAGCCCTCCTGCTACTGGGCGCTTCGCCCGCAACTGGCGCGATCCGGACCAGTGCCACCGTGGAACCGGCTTTGCCAGGCCACGGGTGGCGTCCCCCTGGAGGGGGAAGCTGCCAAGCAGCTCAGGGGGGGCTTCATTTCAGGTTCAGCACATCGAACATGTCGAACATGCCCGTCTTGTGCCCTGCCAGAAAGCGCACCGCGCGCAGGCTGCCCTGCGCGTAGCCGGCCCGGTTGGACGACTTGTGCGAAATCTCGATGCGCTCGCCCACGCCGGCAAACAGCACCGTGTGGTCGCCCACGATGTCGCCACCACGGATGGTGGCAAAGCCGATGCTCGACGGGTCCCGCTCACCGGTCACACCCTCGCGGGCATAGACGGCGCACTCCTTCAGGTCGCGCCCCAGGGCCTCGGCAATCACCTCGCCCATCTTGAGCGCGGTGCCCGAAGGCGCGTCGACCTTGTGGCGGTGGTGGGCTTCGATGATCTCGATGTCATAGCCCGTCGCCATGGCCTTGGCTGCCATTTGCAGCAGCTTGAGCGTCACGTTGACGCCCACGCTCATGTTGGGCGCCATGACAATTGCCGTGCGCTGCGCGAAGGCCGCGATCTCGGCCTTCTGCGCATCGGTAAAGCCCGTGGTGCCGATGACCGCCTTCACGCCCAGTTCAGCGCACACCGCGAGATGGGCCAGCGTGCCTTCAGGGCGGGTGAAATCAATCAGCACGTCGGCATTTTTCAGGCCGGCGGCGATGTCGGCCGTGATGGCCACGCCACTGGCGTGGCCGAGGAATGCGGTGGCGTCGGAGCCGATGGCGGGGCTGGAAGGCACATCCAGCGCACCGGCCAGCACGCAATCATCCGCGCTGCGCAGGGTTTCGATCAGCATGCGGCCCATGCGACCCGAGGCGCCAGCCACGGCCACACGCAACGGCTTGGTGGGGGCGCCAGCGCTGGATGGGCTGGCGGGCGAAGATGCTCCGGTCATGAGAGTCCTGTACGTTGTAGGGGGTCGAAGCACGGCCCAACGGGCTGCTGCCGGCCGCTACCGGGCACCCGTGGGCCGCAATGTCTGGCCGTGCGCTAGCGCGCGGGGGCTTCCAGCGGCGGGTAGCTGATGGAGGCAGGTTCCAGCGGCACCGCTGTG
>NZ_JALEGG010000245.1 GCF_022763525.1 Acidovorax sp. | reverse complement strand
GCCTTCCCCCACACCACCGCCCCCACCGCCCCCACCTCCCCCACCTCCCGCACCTGGTGCGATGACGTACTACTTCTCCGATTGCCAGGCTGGGGCCGCCGTCGGTTGTGTGCCCGGCACCAACGCCAATCCCGGCACCCAGGCGGCACCCAAGCAAAATCTGGCGGGCATCAATGTCAACGCTCTGCCTGCGGGCTCAAGCCTGCTGTTTGCACGCGGCGGCTCGTGGGTGGTGGGCGTCACCACGTTCGAGAACCTGAACGTCCGTGCCGACGCCCCTCTCAGGTTCGATGCGTACGGCGCCGGGCCTGCACCCTTGCTGACCACCAACAGCAATGCCATCGCGCCCTTTGAGCTGGGAGGGCGTTACGCCAACACTACGAACGACGGTGGCTACGTCTTCCGCAACCTGCGGATCCACGGGTCCAACAACTCGGCATGGGGTTTCTGGCTCAGCGGCAATGTGCGTGACATCGTGATCGAGAACGTGGAGATATCCGGCTTTCAGATCGCCATCCACTCGCAGGCGCGCGCCCCCCACGGCGTCAACAACGTGCTCATTCGCAACAACCACATACATCACAACGGGAGCATGGGCATCCTGGGCCAGTTCCGCAACAGTGTGATCGAAGGCAACCTGATCGAGGCCAACAATTTCAGCGGCAGCGGATTCAACCACGGCACCTACCTGTCGGGCAGCAACGGACTGAGCGGCACCAACATCACACTGCGCAATAACCGCTACATCCGCAACTCGGTGGTCAACGGCGTCTGCCAAGGAGGCAACATGACTTTCCACGGCCAGATGGACGGCGTGCTGATTGAGGGCAACCGGATCGAACAGGATGCTGCGACGGATGGCTGCTGGGAGATGTCGATCACGCAGGGGTATGACACAGCCGAGTGGTTCCGCAACTTCGTTGTGCGCAACAACAAGCTCATCAATGCCGGCAACACAGGCATGGCGGTACAGTCCGCGCCCGGCATCGTGATTGAAGGCAACGTCATCATCAACACGCAGACGACCTTCCAGACGGCCATCAACGTGGGGCACACCGAATTTCGGAATGGCGACGTACCCGATGGAAATGCCGTTGTGCGCAACAACATCGCGTGTTTTCCCACGCCCCACGCAGGCAGCACGGTGGTGCGCGTGATCGCACCGAACAGTGCGGTCACGAACAACACCATGGTGACCGGGGCAGCCGCAACAACCGGGGCGTGTGCCCGCTAGAGTAACTTTTCTCATTCCCGTTCCAGCCGACCGGGGCCTCGCAGCAAGCTGCGAGGCCCTTTCTTTTGGCGCGCACTATTTTGGAAAGCTGCAAACCAGTCACCGCTGCGTGCCCTATCAAAGCGCCCCCCCTGAACACACCGTTGCGCCGGCAGATACGCACTGAGCGCGCGCCCATGGAACGAAAAAGGGGCCGCATTGTGCACCGTGTTGGTTCACACCAAATCAGGGATTGCCTGTACAGGCCCCAGGCCCTGCACAGTGCACGCAAAACAGCATGCCGGTGTACATGGACGGTGTGTGGCGCGACTTCCAGAATCCGCCCCATTCCCTCATTTCCCGTTCACTACCACCCCGAACCACCGCCATGCAGCAAGACCGCCACTTCACCAACGCCGCCCTCCTCGCCCGCCGCCATGCCGCTGTGGCACGCGGCGTGGGCCAGGCCCATGAACTGTTCATCCAGAGGGCCCGCAACGCCGAACTGTGGGACGTGGAGGGCCGCCGTTTCATCGACTTTGCTGGCGGCATCGCCGTGCTCAACACGGGCCACCTGCATCCGGCGGTGATCGCCGCGGTGAAGGCCCAGCTCGACCAGTACACCCACACCTGCTTCCAGGTCGTGGCCTACGAGCCCTATGTGGAAGTGTGCGAGCGCCTGAACACGCTGGCCCCCGGCGCCTTTGCCAAGAAGAGCCTGCTGCTGACCACCGGCGCCGAGGCCGTGGAAAACGCCATCAAGATCGCCCGCGCCTACACCAAGCGCCCCGGCGTGATCGCCTTCACGGGCGGCTACCACGGCCGAACCAACCTCACGCTGGGCCTCACGGGCAAGGTTGTTCCGTACAAAGTGGGCTTTGGCCCCTTCCCCGGCGAGACGTACCACGCGCTGTTCCCCAATGCGCTGCACGGCGTGAGCGTGGAGCAGGCCCTGCACTCGGTCGAGCTGATCTTCAAGAACGACATCGAGCCCGAGCGCGTGGCAGCCTTCATCGTCGAGCCCGTGCAGGGCGAAGGTGGCTTCTATGTGGCACCGCCCGAGTTCATCACCGGCCTGAAGGCCCTGGCCGACCGCTACGGCATCCTGCTCATTGCCGACGAGGTGCAGACCGGCGCCGGCCGCACCGGCACCTGGTTCGCCTGCGAGCAATGGCCCGTGGCGCCCGACCTCATCACCACCGCGAAGTCGCTGGCCGGGGGCTTCCCCCTGTCCGGCGTGGTGGGCCGTGCCGACGTGATCGACGCACCCGCAGCAGGCGGACTGGGCGGCACCTACGCCGGCAGCCCCGTGGCCTGCGCTGCGGCCCTTGCCGTGATCGAAGCGTTTGAGCAAGAACAACTGCTGGCCCGCAGCCAGGACATGGGCGCCCTGCTGGTCAGGGGCCTGAAAGAAATGGCGGCCAAAGTACCGGCCATTGGCGACGTGCGTGGCCTGGGGGCCATGGTGGCCATCGAGCTGTTCGAGAACGGCGACGTGCACCGCCCCGACGCTGCGCTCACCAAGAAGGTGGTCGCCGAAGCCGCACGGCGCGGGCTCATCCTGCTGTCCTGCGGCACCTACGGCAACGTGATCCGCATCCTGGTGCCGCTCACGGCGTCGGACGAGCTGCTGCAGGAAGGCCTGTCCATCCTGGCAGAGAGTTTTGAAGCGGTGGCCGCGGCGGCAAACTGACATGCGCCCGGCCCTTCACTCCACCTACCAGATGCCACCGACCATGACCCAAGCCGAACCCCTGGTGCGCTTCAGCGGTGTGCAAAAGACTTATGACGGCGAGCAGCTGGTCGTGCGCTCGCTGGACCTGGACATCCAGCGCGGTGAGTTCCTCAGCCTGCTCGGTCCCTCGGGTTCGGGCAAGACCACCACGCTGATGATGCTGGCCGGGTTCGAGTCGCCCACGGCCGGCGACATCCTTTTGGACGGCAAGCAGATCACGCGCACACCGCCGCACAAGCGCAACTTTGGCATGGTGTTCCAGAACTACGCGCTGTTCCCACACCTCACCGTGGGCGAAAACGTGGCCTACCCGCTGACGGTGCGCAAGGTGCCCAAGGCCGAGCAGGCCGAGCGCGTGAAGAAGGCGCTGGACATGGTGCGCCTGGGCGGCATGGCCGACCGCCTCCCCGCGCGCCTGTCCGGCGGTCAGCAGCAGCGCGTGGCCCTGGCGCGCGCGCTGGTGTTCAACCCGCAGCTCGTGCTGATGGACGAGCCCCTGGGCGCGCTGGACAAGCAGCTGCGCGAGCACATGCAGATCGAACTCAAGGAGTTGCACCACCAGCTGGGCGTGACCTTCGTCTACGTAACGCACGACCAGGGCGAAGCCCTGACCATGAGCGACCGCGTGGCGGTGTTCAACGAAGGCGTGATCCAGCAGCTGGCGGACGTGGAAACCCTGTATGAAACGCCCAGCAACCGCTTTGTGGCGGGCTTCGTGGGCGACAGCACCGTGCTGACTGGCACGCTGCAAGGCGCCGGGGCCGATGCTGCCATCCAGATGCCCGGCGGCTTTCTGCTGCCGGGTGTCAATGTCAACCAGGCTGCGCTGGGCGCGCGCGTGCAGGCTTGTGTACGCCCTGAGCGCATCTTGCTGCACCCGTCCTCCGACTACCCCCGCCCCAACGCCATCCCGGCCACCGTGGCGCGCACCATCTACTACGGCGACCACCAGCGCCTGATGTGCGACCTCGGCCATGGCCAGGAGCAGGCCACGGTGAAGCTGCCCCTGGCCCCCGCTGGGGCGCCCTGCAGCCACCCGCAGCCGGGCGACCAGGTGCTGCTGGAGTTTCCTCCCGCAGCAACCCGCATCTACACGGTGTGACGCAGCGCGGCGGGCTCGCCCCTGCGCCTGCCACCGCGCGGTTTCGCCGTCTGCCTTTGTTCCGTTATCCCGTTGTCCTGTTCCCGTTCGTGTTCCCGTTCGTGTTCCCGTTCCGTTCCGTTCCTCCACAACCTAAGGAAAAACCATGAAAAAGAGCCTTATCGCTTGCGCATGCGTGGCTGCCTGCCTGGCCCTGCCCAGCTTTGCGCAACAGCAACTCACCGTCGTGAACTTCGGCGGCGCCAATGCCAATGCGCAGAAGAAGGCGTTCTACGAACCCTATGAAAAGCAGGGCAACAAGATCGTGGCCGTGGAGTACAACGGCGAGCAGGCCAAGGTCAAAGCCATGGTCGAGACCAAGAAGGTCACCTGGGACGTGGTGGAAGTCGAATCGCCCGACGCGGCCCGCGGCTGCGACGAAGGCCTGTACGAGAAGCTGGACTACAGCAAGATCGTGCCCAAGGCCGACCTGCTGCCCGCTGCTGTAAACGAATGCGCCGTGGGCATCTTCGTGTGGTCGACCGTGATGGCCTACAACGGCGACAAGCTCAAGACCCCGCCCACCAGCTGGGCCGACTTCTGGGACACCAAGAAGATCCCCGGCAAGCGCGGCATGCGAAAGGGCGCGCGCTACAACCTGGAATTCGCCCTGCTGGCCGACGGCGTGAAGCCCGCCGACGTGTACAAGGTGCTGGCCACCAAGGACGGCGCCGACCGCGCCTTCAAGAAGCTCACCGAACTCAAGCCCAACATCCAGTGGTGGGAAGCCGGTGCCCAGGCGCCTCAGTTCCTGGTGGCGGGTGACGTGGCCCTGACCACGGTGTTCAACGGCCGCATTGATGCCGCCAACCGCGAAGGCCGCAACCTGAAGATCTACTGGCCCGGCGGCATCTATGACCTGGACTACTGGGCCATCCCCAAGGGCACGCCCAACAAGGACGCTGCAGTGAAGTTCATCGCCTTCACGATGCAGCCCCAGCAACAGGCCGCCTACGCACAAAACATCGCCTACGGCCCGGCCAACAACAAGGCCCTGGCATCGCTGGACAAGAAGGTGCTCGACGACCTGCCCACCTCGGCCACCAACGCCAAGGAAGCCCTGCAGTTCAGCGTGAGCTTCTGGGCCGACCAGGGCGAAGCGCTGGAGAAGCGCTTTGCCGCCTGGGCCACGCAGTGATGCGTGTTTGAAGACTTGTTGTTGAACCGTTGAGAGAGCAGGAACACCACCATGCAAGCCACACTGGCCCATCCCCACGCCAGCGCCCCGCAGGGCAGCGCACCCGGTGCGCTGCGCCAGGCCCTG
>NZ_JALEGG010000028.1 GCF_022763525.1 Acidovorax sp. | reverse complement strand
CCGGCAGCTGCGTGGTGATGGACTGCCCCAGATCGCCGCGCGCCACCCCCCCGAGCCATTTCAGGTAGCGCTCGGGCGCGGGCACATTCAGGCCCATCTGCGCACGCAGGGCCGCCAGCGCCTCGGGCGTTGCGTCCTGGCCCAGCTGTTCCTGCGCCGCATCGCCGGGCAGCACGGCGGTGATGGAGAACACGATGGCTGACACCACGAGCAGCGACACGCAGGCGAGCGCAACCCGTTTGATCAGCAATGAAAGAATGACGTGGTTCATGATTTATTCTTGTCTCCTCTATCGAAAAGGAATCCCGTCCTCAGGCATCCAGCCAGACATGCTCGGCGAACGCATTGCCCATGAGCCCCCCCAGGGGGATGGACTGCAGGCCTTTGAGCCGCGTGGTATGCCCGTCCAGGCTGGCCAGGAACAACGGAATACCGATGCCGGCCTCATGGTGGATCATCGTTTGCATGTCGGCGTACATCCGCTTGCGCTTGCCCCCATCGAGCTCGGCCCGAGCGCCCAGCAGCAGTTGGTCAAAACGCTCGGACTTCCACCGCGATTCGTTCCATGCGGAGTCAGATTTGAAGAACTGGGTGAGGACAGCGTCGGCCGTGGGGCGGGTGTTGATGTTGCCGAAGCCCACCGCACTGTTGAGCCAGTGCTTGGACCAATAGCCGTCAGCCGGCGCCTGTTGCACATCCAGTTCCAGCCCAATCAGCTGCCCGAACTGCTGCAGCAGCAATGCCATGTCCAGCGAGTACATCGCAGCCCGCGAAGCGACCACCGGCACCGGCCCCGTCACGCCAGATTTCTTCCAGTGAAAGCGCGCCTTGTCCAGGTCGAAAGGCCGCTGTGGCAAACCGTCAAAGTGAAAGCGGCTGCCCGGGCCGATCGGCTGGTCGTTGGCGACCAGGGCGTGGTCCAGCGCCACGATCTTGCGCATCTGCTCTCGGTGCATCAGGTACTTCATGGCCAGCACGAAGTCAGCATTCATGCCAGGCCCGCTGTCCCGGCGCATCACGAGGTCGGTGTAGTGCGAGCCCTGCGTGGTGAAGATGGCGTAGCCCTTGGTGCTCTTGACGCGCGCCACCGATCGCGGGTCAATGCCTGCCACCAGGTCGAAGTCGCCATGCAGCAAGGAACTGACCCGGGCTTTTTCATCCGCGATGCCGGTGAATTCGATCTCGTCGAGGTAGGGCCGGTCGGGCTTCCAATAGCGCTCGTTGCGCACCACCACCGAGCGCACGCCGGGCGCAAATTCCTTGAGCTTGAACGGGCCGGTGCCGATGCCTTTGGAGAAGTCGGTCGTGCCCGCCTTGACGATGTGGAAATGGAAGGTGCCAAGCAATGCCGGCAGGTCCACATTCGGCGCGGCCAGTTCCACAGTCACCTCGCCGGGGCCGGATGTGCGCACCGCCGCAATCTGCTCGGCCAGCGCCTTGACCTTAGAGCCCACCACCGGGTCTTTGTGGCGCAAGAGCGAAAACACCACATCGGCCGGGGCAAGGGACTTGCCGTCGTGGAACTCCACCCCTTTACGCAGCGTGAAGACCCAGGTTTTGGCGTCCTGCGTGGCAAAGGATTCCGCGAGGGCGGGCTGGGGTGTCAGCGATCCATCCAGCGCCGTCAGCCCGTTGTAGAGCATGTGGCCGCGCGCATAGTCCATCTGGTTGGCCTGCTTGGCGGGATCCAGTGTCTCTGCCGCCGTGGCGGTGGTGCCTGCCACACGGATGCGGCCGCCGCGCCGGGGCGTGTTGGCATGCGCAGTCGCTGCCAGCGCCGCCATGCTGCCCGCGATACCCGCCTGCATGCCGCCGGCCATGAGCATGGCCACCACGTCCCTGCGCGTGGCGCCGCGGGCGATGGCCTGCAGCATCCCCGCGCAGTCGCGCGGGTCCTGCAGGCCGCCCAGGGAGGGGTTGTCTGTGTTCATGACTGGTCCGTTCGCTATGTATATGGCTGGTGCGCGGGTTCAGCCGCTCAAGCGTCGAGCCACACGTTCTCAGCAAACATGTAGCCCATCAGCCCGCCCACCGGGATGGGCGAGAGGCCCTTGAGCTTGGTGCTATGCCCGTCGATGCTGGCCAGGAACATGGGAATGCCGATGCCCGCCTCGTTGTGAATCATCGTCTGCATGTCGGCATACATCTGCTTGCGCTTGGCCAGGTCGATTTCCGAGCGCGCGGCCAGCAGCAACTGGTCGAATTGGGCGCTCTTCCAGCGCGACTCGTTCCAGGCTGCATCCGACTTGAAGAACTGCGTGAGGATGGTGTCGGCATTGGGACGCGGGTTGACGTTGCCAAATCCGACAGGGCTGTTGAGCCAGTGGTTGGACCAGTAGCCATCGGCGGGCATGCGCTTGACGTCCAGGTCCAGGCCAATGCGCTGGCCCGTCTGCTGCATCAGCAACGCGATCTCCACCGAATACATGGCCGCCGGCGATGTAACTACCGGAATCTTGCCCGTGACGCCCGACTTCTGCAGATGGAATTTGGCCTTGTCCAGGTCGAATGGGCGTTGGGGCAGGTCCTTGAAAAAGAAGCGGTTGGTGGGGTCGATGGGCTGGTCGTTACCCACCACCGCATGGTCGAGCGCAATCGTCTTCTTCATCTGGTCGCGGTCGAACAGGTGCTTCATGGCGAGCACGAAGTCGGGGTTCATTCCAGGCCCCACATCCTTGCGCAGGATGAGGTCGCTGTACTGGCCCGATTGCGTGGTCATGATGGCAAAGCCGGGCGTGCCCTTGACGCGGGCCACCGAGCGCGGGTTGATGACGCCCACCAGGTCGATGCCGCCCGACAGCAGCGCGTTGACGCGGGCGTTTTCGTCGCCGATGCCCACGAACTCGATCTCGTCCAGGTAAGGCTTGCCGGGCTTCCAGTACGCCTCGTTGCGCACGTGGACGGAGCGCACGCCGGGCTTGAACTCCTTGAGCTTGTAGGGGCCGGTGCCGATGCCGGCGCTGAAGTCGGTGGTGCCTTCCTTGACGATCTGGAAGTGGGATGTACCCAGGATCACCGGCAGATCGGCATTGGGCGCTGACAGCACGATGGTCACTTCGTTCGGGCCACTGGCGCGCACGGTGTCGATCTGCTCGGCGAGCACCTTGGCCTTGGAGGCCGTCGCAGGGTCCTTGTGGCGCATGAGCGAGAACACCACGTCAGCGGGCGACAGTGCCTTGCCGTCGTGGAAGACCACACCCTTGCGCAGGATGAACACCCAGGTCTTCGCGTCCTGCGTGTTGAACGACTCGGCCAGCGCTGGCTGAGGCGAGAGCGAAGCGTCCAGCGACGTCAGCCCGTTGTAGAGCATGTTGCAGCGCGAGTAGTCGGTCTGGTTGGACTGCTTGGCCGGGTCCAGCGTATCGTTGGCCGAAGCCGTGGCGCCCGCCACGCGGATGCGGCCGCCGCGCTTGGGGGTCTGCGCGTGGGCGCTGGTGGCCAGGCTGGCAATGCTGCCTGCCACTGTGGCCTGCATGCCGCAGGCGGTCAGCATGGCCAGCACGTCGCGCCGGGTGGCCCCACGCGTGAGCGAGTTCATCACGCGAAGGCTTTCGCTGGGACCGACAAGTTGCTCGAACTTTTTTTGGCTATCGCTCATGGTCATGCTCCTGGTTGAAAAGTGGAACGGATCGCGGGGTTATGGTTGTCAAGAAAAGAGAGGGGAGAGGGTCCTGGCCAAAAGGGAGCCCCTCAGGCCAGCCGGTCCTTGAGCTGGAAGTACAGGCCCACCGCCGGCAGGAACCAGGGTGGACCGAAGTGGCCCGGAATGGCCGGCCAGCGCCGGTCCTTCCACGGGTTGGCGTTGGCATCGCCCGCCATCACCGCAGCCATGCGCTGGCCCATGTGCACCGACATCTGCGTGCCATGACCGCTGTAGCCCATGGAATAGAAAAGGCCATCGCGCTCGCCGGCCTGGGGCAGGCGGTCCTGCGTCACATCCACCAGCCCTCCCCAGCAGTAGTCCAGGCGCACAGGGCCCAGTTGCGGAAAGGTTTCGGCCAGGCCCACGCGCAGGATCTCGCCACTGGCGGCGTCCGATTGCGGGCTGGAGATGGCAAAGCGTGCCCTCCCTCCGAAAACCAGGCGGTGGTCCGGTGTAAGGCGGAAGTAGTGGTGGATGTTGGCGATGGTGGTGTAGGTGCGCCGCTCGCGCAGCAAGGCATTCGCGCGCTCCGCACCCAAAGGCTCCGTCACCACGATGAAGCTGCCAATGGGCACGATGCGCCGCCGCAGCCAGCCAAAGCTGCCGTAGGCGCCGTGGCGCGAGGCACCCGTGGCCAGCAGCACCTGGTCGGCGGCCACCACGCCCTGGCGGGTGTGCAGGCGGTGGGCATGGCCTTGCATGCGCTCCAGGCGGTCCACCTGCGTGCCGATGCAGATCTGAGCGCCCTGGCGCTGCGCGGCATGGGCCAGGCCCTGCGCGAAGCGACCCATGTGCATCTGCGCACTTCGCTTGTACAACAGGCCACCGTGGAAGCGTTCGCTTTGCACCTCGCCGCGCACGCGGTCGGCGTCGAGCACCTCCACGTCCGTATCCACGCCATCTGCCACGAGCCTCTCGGCGCTGCGCTGCAGGGCTTCCAGCTGGTAGGGCCGTGTGGCGAGCTTGAGCTTGCCGTGGCGCAGGAAGTCGCAGTCGATGCCCTCCTCCGTCACCAGCCGGGCCACGGTATCCACCGCGTCGTCGTAGGCGTGATACCAGGCCCTCGCCTGGGGCACGCCTACCCGCGCGGCCACATCCGCATAGTCCACAGCCAGCCCGTTGTTCACGTGGCCCCCGTTGCGGCCCGAAGCCTCGGGCGCCACCGTGTTGCCTGCCTCTAGCACCGCTACGCGCGCGCCTCGGCGGGCCAACGCCAGGGCTGCCGACAGCCCGGTAAAGCCGCCGCCCACGATGGCCACGTCCACCTTGGCCGGCAGGCTGCCCGCAGCAGGTGCCTGCCAGGCGGGCAGGCCATCGTTCCAATATGAATCGAGCTTCATGGTGTGGTGCGTGCTGTGGAGGAAGACGAGAGGTGTGCGGGGTGCGGCCGGGTCAGAGCCCGACCACGCCAGGCAGGCCGCCGATGTCCTGGATCTCGGTGTAGTTGTAGGCGGGGCAGCCGGGGCCGTGGCCCCGATTCACGAACACCTTGTGCTTGATGCCGATGTCGTCGGCCGACATCAGGTCGTAGCGCAGGCTGGAAGACACGTGCAGCACATCCTCGGGGTTGCAGCCTAGCGAGTCGAGCATGTATTCAAAAGCCTTGAGACGCGGCTTGTAAGCCTGGGCCTGCTGGGCGGTGTACACGCGGTAAAAAGGTGCGCCCAGCATGGCCACGTTCTTCTGGATCTGGCTGTCCATCGCATTGGAGATGATGACCAGCGGGATCTCCTTGGCCACCTTGGCCAGGCCCGCGGGCACGTCGGCGTGCGGTCCCCAGGTTGGAACGGCGTCGTAGTAGGCCTGGCCGTCAGTGTCGAAATACTGAATCTTCCACTTCTTGCACAGGCGGCGCACGGCGTTCTTCAGCACCACGTCGTAGGGCTGCCAGTCGCCCAGCACTTCATCGAAACGGTAGGCCGTGTAGTCGGCGATGAACCGATCCATGTGCTCGGCCGCAATGCGGTCGGCAAACAGTTCACGCGTCAGCTCGCCCATGCGAAAGCGGGTGAGCGTGCCGTAGCAGTCGAAAGTCACGTACTTGGGACGGAAAGTCATGCCCTCTGCTCCTTCAAAGTGGATGTGCTGGCCCTCGCAGGCCGCACCCTGGAATTACTGTTTGCGACAAGATGATGTCGAAGAGATTGGAGCACTCCACAACGCAGAACGTGTTGGGAAATGGCCCCCTTGCACGCGACAAAGTTGCGCATTGCATGGGGGCCTTTGGCATCTCATGTGGTGCGCACAGCATGGGTGCAAAGCCGCACCATTAGTGCGCCGCAGCAAAGTCGACCAGCACGCTCTTGAAACGGAGATTGGCCTCCACTGCCTGGCGCCCCAGGTCCTTGCCGATGCCCGACTGGTGGTAGCCGCCCGTGGGGATCACGAAGTCCGCGCTGCGCCCGTAGCGGTTGATCCACACCGTGCCGGCAGAGATGCCGCGCATGCAGCGCAGCGCCCGGCCGATGTCCGCGGTGTGCACGCCCGCCGCGAGGCCATAGTGGGCATGTGCCGCCAGCGCCAGGCCTTCCTCTTCGGTGTCGAAGGTCTGCACCGTGAGCACGGGGCCGAAGATCTCTTCCTGCACCGCCGGGTTGTCGGCCCGCACGCCTTGAAGCAACGTGGGCTGGAAGTACGCACCGCCCGGCCCGCCCTCAAACAGGCCACCGCCGCTGCGCACCTGCGCGCCGGCATCCCGCGCACGTTCCACGATGTCCTGGATGCGTGCGGCCTGGGCCGCAGAGATGATGGGCGGCAAGGTGGCCTCCGCGTCCCAGGTGGCGCCGGGGCGCAGTGCAGCAAAGCGCTGCGCGATGCGCTCCACCAGCGCCTCCGCGATGCCACGCTGCACGATGAGCCGCGATCCCGCCACGCACACCTGGCCCGCGTTGCCCGTGATGGCGCCGGCGATGATGCCGGCCAGGCGGTCCACGTCGGGCGCATCGTCGAACACCAGTTGCGGGCTCTTGCCGCCCAGCTCCAGCGTGACGGGCTTGGGGCCCTGCAGGGCGCAGCTGGCCATGATGGCCGCGCCCGTGCGGGTGGAGCCTGTGAAGGTCATCTTGGCAATGAGCGGATGGCGCGTGAGGGCATCGCCCGTGGTACGGCCGTCGCCCTGCACGACGTTGAAGATGCCGGGCGGAACGCCCGCGTCGATGGCCAGCTGCGCCAGGCGTACGGCGGAAAATGGCGTCATTTCGGAAGGCTTGAGCACCACGGCATTGCCCGCAGCCAGAGCGGCGCCCACTTTCCATGACACCATCACCAGCGGAAAATTCCAGGGCGTGATGGCGCCCACCACGCCATAGGGCTCGGCCACCACCATGCCCAGGTGGTCGTGCCGCGTGGCGGCCACCTCGCCACCCAGTTTGTCGGCGTACTCGGCAAAGAAGCGCAGCCCTTCGGCCGTAAAAGGTACATCCCACGCGGCGGCATCGCGCACGGGCCGCGTCGAGCATACGGCCTCCAGCGGCGCCATGTGCTGCACATCGGCCTCGATCAGGTCGGCCCAGCGGCGCAGTACGCGAGCCCGCTCGCGTGGCGCGCGGCGCGCCCAGTCGGAGGTGCGCCAGGCGCGCCATGCATCCTGCACCGCAGCATCCACGGTGGAGGCATCGGCCACGGGCAACTCGGCATGGGTTTGTCCGTCGGAGGGGCGCAGCACCGCAAGCTGCTCAGTGTCGGCAACCACCCGGCCGCCGATGAAATGGCCGGACGCTACGGCGATGGTGTGGGGGTCGAAAAGTGGCATGGCAATGGGGGCGCCAGCAGCGCTGGGCGAGGAGTGAAAAAGGATGGTTGATGCTAGGCAGGAAGGCCCAGCATTTGTGTTCATAAGCACCCCCCAGGCCGCAGCAAATTGCAAAACCGCAGCACCCTGCAGACGATGCTTGCAAGTTGCGGGCAAACCCCCATTCGGCCCTGGTGCAACGCCGAGATGTCGTCCAAGATAAGCACCAATTTCCATTGCCTTGAGGTGCTTTCCATGCCGCCAAAGCCCGCCATTTCTCCCTCGCACGCCGCTGTCGCCGACGACGGCGTCTTGCTGCGTCCGATGACTGCCGACGACCTGCCCGAGGCACATGCCCTCTCGGCCGAACAGCGCTGGCCCCACCGGCCCGTGGACTGGGAGCAGGTGTTTGCCCACAGCGAGGGCCTGGTGGCCGAGCGCGATGGCAAGGTCGTGGCCACGGCCCAGCGCTGGCTTTGGGGCGAGCGCCACGCCACCATCGGCCTGGTGATCGTCTCGCCCGCCTGCCAGGGCCGGCGCATCGGCCACCGGCTGATGAGTGCGCTGCTCGAAGGCATGGACGACCGCACGGTGCTACTGCAGGCTACGGCTGAGGGCCGGGGCTTGTACGAGCGCCTGGGCTTTGTGCGTGTCGGCGAGATCCGCCAGCACCAGGGCATGGCGCAGCCCACGCCGCTGATTGCACTGCCCGCCGGCTGGCGCCTGCGCCCCGCCGGGCTGAACGAGGCGGCCGCCCTGCACCAGCTGGACCAGGACGCGCGCGGCATGCCCCGGGCTGCGCTCATCGACGAGCTGATCGCGCAAGCCGACGCCTGCGTGGTGCTGGACCACGACGGCACGCAAAAAGGCTTTGCCATCCTGCGCCGCTTTGGCCGCGGCCACGCCATCGGCCCCGTGGTGGCTCCGGATGCAGAGGGCGCCAAGGCGCTCATTGCCCACCTGGCCGGCATGAATGCCGGACGCTTCACGCGCATCGACATCGACTTCGACTCCGGCCTGGCCGAGTGGCTGGAGAGCATCGGACTGCTGCGCGTGGATGCCCCCACCACCATGGTGCGCGGCGCGCCGCTGCAGCACCCCGAAGGCGCCCCGCGCCTGTTCGCCATCGTCACCCAGGCGCTGTGCTGAACACGCGCTGATTGCATCGGCCTGCCAGCACCTCGGCAGGCACACAGGAGACCTCAGATGAGCCAACGATTTGTGCGTGTGGCGGAGGAGGAGCGCGCCCGCGTGCGCATATTGATCGACGGAGAGATGGCGGCCGCGCTGGCGGGCGACACCTTGATGGTGGCCCTGCTCAGCCACACGCGGCACCTGCGCGAATCGGAATTTGGCGACGGCAAACGAGCGGGCTTTTGCCTGATGGGAGCCTGCCAGGACTGCTGGGTGTGGACGGCCGATGGCCAACGGCTTCGCGCCTGCACCACGGTGGTTGAAGAAGGCATGCACATCGTGACCCACCAGCCGGAGGCAACATGGCCCAACCACCGCGCGTAGTCATCATTGGCGCCGGCCCCGCAGGCGTGCGCTGCGCCGAAACCCTGGTCGCAGCCGGCCTGCGGCCCACCGTGGTGGACGAGAACCGGCGCGACGGCGGACAAATCTACCGCCGCCAGCCCGACAACTTCACCCGGCCTTACACCAAGCTGTACGGTACCGAAGCCGGTCGCGCACAGGCGCTGCACGCCTGCTTCGACGCGCTGCGAGCACACGTCGACTACCACCCGAACACGCTGGCCTGGAATATCGCCGACCAGCAAGTGCACGTGGCATGCGGCGAGCAGGCATCGGCCCTGCCGTTCGACGCGCTGGTGATCTGCGCGGGCGCGACCGACCGCCTGATGCCGGTGAAGGGCTGGCAACTGGCAGGCACCTACAGCCTGGGCGCCGCGCAGATCGCGCTGAAGGCCCAGGCCTGCGCCCTTGGTCGCCGGGTGGTCTTCATGGGCACGGGGCCGCTGCTCTACCTGGTGGCATCGCAATACCTCAAAGCGGGCGCGAACGTAGCCGCCGTGCTGGATACCTCGCCGCTGGCGGGACGCTTTGCAGCGCTGCCCAAGCTGCTGGCACGGCCTTCGGTGCTGCTCAACGGGGTGGCGCTGGTGGCAGGCATCAAGCGCGCGGGCGTGCAGGTGCTCACCGGCATCACCCCCGTGGAAATCACCGGCAACCCAGCGACCGGCGTGCAGGGTGTCGCGGTGACGGACGCCAGCGGCGCCACCCACACCTTCGCTTGCGATGCCGTCGCCATGGGTTACCACCTGCGGCCAGAAACTCAATTGGCCGACCTGGCGCGCTGCGCCTTCCACTTCGACCCCGAAACACGCCAGTGGTTGCCCGAGGTGCGCGAAGACGGCCGCACCACCGTGCCCGGCGTGTATCTGGCGGGCGACGGCATGCGCGTGCTCGGCGCGGACGCCGCCGAGATTGCCGGTCGCCTGGCCGCCATGGCCGTGCTGAAGGACTTCGGGCTGACGGTCGCCAACGACCAGCTGCAGCAGCTGCGCGCGCAGCAGGCCACGATGGAGCGCTTCCGCCAGGGGCTCGCCACGGCCTTCCCCTGGCCCGCGCAGCAGGCCGCGCGGCTGCCCGACGAGGCCATCGTCTGCCGCTGCGAAGCCATCACCGCGGGCGAACTGCGCCGCGTGGTGTGCGACATCGGCGCGCAGGAGGCCAACCGCGCCAAGGCGTTCAGCCGCGTGGGCATGGGGCGGTGCCAGGGCCGGTACTGCGGGCATGCCGGTGCCGAAGTGATCGCCAGCGCGGCGGGCGTGCCGGTGGAGCAAGTCGGCCGCCTGCGCGGGCAGGCGCCAGTCAAGCCGCTGCCCGTTGCAGTGCGTGAGGAGAAAGCAGCATGAGCGCGTTGAAGGCCGATGTGATCATCGTAGGCGGCGGCTTCATGGGGGCGGCCAGCGCGTTTTTCCTGCGCCAGCGCGGCCTCTCGGTCATCCTGCTGGAGCGCGGCCTGATCGGCCAGCAGGCCAGCGGCGTGAACTTCGGCAACGTCCGCCGCCAGGGCCGCGCCATTGAACAACTGCCGCTGGCCAACCGCTCGCGCGAGATCTGGGGCCGCCTCAAGGAGCTGATTGGCGAAGACGTGGAGCTGATGCTCAGCGGCCACCTGCGCGTGGGCTACCGCCCCGAGCATGCCGAGCGCCTGGAAACTTATGCACGCGACGCAGAGCCCTATGGCCTGGGCCTGCAGATGCTCACAGCCCAGGTGGTACGGGAACGTTTTCCGTTCCTCGGGCCCGAGGTGACGGCCGGCTGCTACGCCCCGCACGACGGCCATGCCAACCCGCGCCTGGCGGCCCCCGCCTTTGGGCGCGCAGCGGTGCGCGCGGGCGCCCGGGTGTTGGAAAACACCGAGATCCTCCACGTCGAAAAAGCGGGCGAAGACTTTGCCGTGCAGGCTGCGGACGGCCGCCAGTTTGCCGCGCCCGCCGTGCTGGTCACGGCCGGCGCCTGGGGTGACCGCATCAGCGCGGCTTTCGGCGAGCCCGTGCCGATGCAGGTCAAGGGCCCGCAGATGTGTGTGACCGAACCCGTGCCCTACGCCGTCGCGCCGACGATTGGCCTGGCCACCGATGTGCCCGAGGAAATCGTCTATTTCCGCCAGGTGGCACGCGGCAACATCGTCATCGGGGGTGGCGGCCATGAGCCCGTGGACATGAAAAACCGCCGCGCCTATGTTCACCCGCGCCGCACGCTGATGACGCTCGCGCAGCTGCCCCGCGTGGTGCCGGCCTTCAACCGCCTGAGCATCATCCGCGTGTGGAGCGGCATCGAGGGCTACATGCAGGACAGCCGCCCCGTGATGGGGCCGAGCGCCCGCGTGCCCGGGCTGTACTACGCCTTCGGCTTCTCGGGCCACGGCTTTCAGCTGGGGCCCGGCGTGGGCGACGTGATGGCCGAGCTGATCCACACCGGCGCTACCACCACGCCCATCGGCCCGTACCACATCGGCCGGTTTGCGGCGCCTGCGGCCCAGGCCGCATAGCCCCGCCGTATTCCGACGCAGTCTTTCCACAACCTTCCATTGAAAACCAGCATGTCTTCCCTGCAGCCCGCCCTGCCCCCCGTGGCCCCAGCTTCCCCCGTGCGCTCGTTCATCGACCTGCGCGCGTTTGCGCGCGATGCCCGCCAAGGCATCGTCGCTGCCTCTTCGGCGGGCGACGACCCGTTTCTGGCCAACCGCCGCACGCTGGACTGGGCGTCCGACAGCCCCGTGACGGCGGGCGTCATCACGCTCAACGCCGGCAGCGGTGCAGTGCCCAGCCTGCCTGCGGACGAGTTCATCTTCGTCCACGAAGGGCGGCTCACGCTGGCGCAGCAGGGCGAGCAGCAGCCCGCCAAGCTCACTCTGGAGCCCGGCCAGAGCGCGGTCATCCCGCACGGTGCGGCCTTCGCCTGGTCGGCCACGGGCCCGGTGTCGCTCCTCTTCACGCGCTACAACCTGAGCCAGCCCGGCAACGGCGCCATCGTGCCCATCCAGCAATCGCCCGAGCTCAAGCCTTCGGGCACGCCGCCGGCGGACCTGCTGACCACGCCCGCCCCCTCCTGCCGCAACTTCACCGACTACCAGTCGGCCGATGGCGAGTTCATGTGCGGCACCTGGGACTCCACGCCCTACGCACGCCGCCCCTTGTTCTACAAGCACTGTGAGCTGATGTACCTGCTGCAAGGCAGCGTGGATTTTGTGGACGAAACGGGCCGCAGCGCCACGTTCTCGAAAGGCGACGTCTTCCTCGTCGAGCAAGGCGCGCGGTGCACCTGGGACAGCCGCGGGCAGGTGGCCAAGGTGTATGTGATCTACCGCCCCAAGTAGGCCGCCCCATCGAACGCCGCCCGAGGTTCTGCCATGACTTTTCTCTACAAAGCCGACCCGGCGCGTGGCGCGGTGTGGGCCGAGCTGCTGGCCCAGAAGATGCCGGAGCTGCCGTTTCGCATCTGGCCCGACATTGGCGACCCGCATGCCGTGCGCTTTCTGGCCGCGTGGGAGCCGCCGCGGGATCTGGCCACGCAGTTCCCCAACCTGGAGATCCTGTTCTCCACCGGCGCCGGCACCGACCAGTTCGACTTTGCCGCCATCCCCCCCGCACTGCCGGTGGTGCGCATGGTGGAGTCCGGCATCGTGCAGGGCATGGTCGAGTACGTGACCCTGGCCGTGCTGGCCCAGCACCGCGATTGGCGAACCTACCAAGCCCAGCAGCGCGCCGGCACCTGGCAGGCGCACCGCGTGCAGCCCGCATCGTCGCGCCGCGTGGGCGTGCTGGGCCTGGGTACGCTGGGCCGGGCGGTGCTGGAGCGGCAGCGCAGCTTCGGCTTCCCGTGCGCGGGCTGGAGCCGTTCGCCGCAGCAACTCTACGGTGTGGACTGCCATCACGGCCCCGAAGGGCTGCAGGCCCTGCTCGCGCGCACCGACATCCTGATCTGCCTGCTGCCGCTGACGGACAGCACGCGCGGCATCCTCTGCCAACGCCTCTTCGACCAACTACCTCGCGGCGCCACCCTGATCAACGTGGGGCGCGGCGGCCACCTGGTGCAGGACGACCTCCTCCAGGCACTGGGCACCGGGCGGCTCGGCAACGCCGTACTGGACGTATGCGACCCCGAGCCGCTGCCGCCCGGCCACCCGTTCTGGACGCACCCGCAGGTGGTGCTCACGCCGCACATCGCCAGCATGACGCAACCCGAAACCGCCGTGGACGCCGTGGTCGAGAACCTGCGCCGGTACCGCCAGGGCCTGCCCATGGTCGGGCTGGTGGACCGGACGCTGGGCTACTGAGGCCCGCCCGATCCCATCCACCTTCATGAGAAGAAAAACCATGAAAACACTGCTGCTCAACAAAGCGGACGTGGGTCGGCTGATCCACATGCGCGAAGTCATCGAGACGGTGGAGGAAGCCTACAAAGCCTTCAACAGCGGCCATGTCAACCAGCCGCCCTACACCTGCATCCACCTGCCACCCAGCGGCGAGATCGACTTCAAGATCAGCCACAGCAGCGCCAACGGCATCATCTCGATGAAAGCCTCGTCCGGCGGCTTTCCCAACAACCCCACCGAGCACGGCGTGCCCAGCGGCATGGGCACCGTCCTGCTGTTTGACGCGCGCAGCTGCGCGCTCCTCTGCGTGATGGATGGCAGCCTGCTCACCGGGCTGCGCACTGGCGCGGCGGGGGCCGTCTCGGTCAAGGCCCTGTCGCGCAAAAACACCAAGACCGTCACCTCCATCGGCACCGGCAACCAGGCCCGCATGCAGATCCGCGCCATTCGCGAGGTGATGCCCATCGAAACCATCCACGCCTGGGACCACCACCCCGAGACCCTGGCCCGGTACCAAGCCGACATCGAGCGCGAGTTCGGCATCCCGGTGGTGGCGGCCGCCTCCAAACAGGCGGCGGTGGAGCGGGCCGACATCCTGGTGACCACCACGCGCGGCAAGGGCTCGCTGGTGGAGGCCGCGTGGGTGCAGCCCGGCACGCACGTGGTGGCCATCGGCACCGACACCTATGGCAAGCAGGAATTCGAGCCCGAGGTTTTCAAGGGCGCCAAGATCGTCAACGATTCGATTGCGCAGTGCATCGAAAAGGGCGAAACCCAGCACCCGCTGCGCCGGAACATCATCCGCCGCGAAGACATCCACGCGGAGCTGGGCGAAATCCTCCTGGGCCAGAAGCCCGGTCGCGAGCGGGACGACGAGATCACGATCTTCGACTCCACCGGCATGGCCATCCAGGACAACACCACCGCCGCCCGCATCTACCGCAACGCCATCGCCGGCCAGGTCGGCACAACTTTTGAGTTCATTCCGTCATGATTCCCTTGCTTGAACACCCCACCCTCGCGGACATCCACCAGGCCCGCGAGCGGCTGAAGCCCCATATCAAGCGCACGCCGATATTGCGCGCCGAAAAAATCGAGAAGGCGGTGGGCTGCCAGCTGTATCTGAAGCCTGAAACCCTGCAGATCACGGGCGCGTTCAAGATCCGCGGCGCGCTGAACAAGGCGCTGTCGCTGCCCCAAGAAGCCATTGCCAACGGCCTCATCGCGACCTCATCCGGCAACCATGCGCAGGGCATCGCCTACGCCGCCAGGATGCTGGGCGTCAAGGCGACCATCGTCGTGCCGGTAACGACACCGCGGATCAAGATCGAGAACACCCAAACCTTGGGCGCGGAAGTCATTCTTTTCGATGGCGATACGGCCGCGCGGTGGAAAAGGGTGTGCGAGATCGCCGAAGAGAACCACTACACCGCGGTTCACGGCTTCGAAGACCCGCTGGTCATGGCGGGCCAGGGCACCCTCGGATGCGAGATCCTGGAGGACCTGGAGGGTGTGGACACCGTCATCGTGCCGCTCGGTGGCGGGGGGCTGATCTCCGGCGTTGCCACGGCCATCAAGGAAACAAATCCGTCCGTGCGCGTCATTGGCGCAGAGCCCGCCTTGACACCCAAGTACTACCAGAGCCGGATCCATGGCGAGCGCACCTCACTCCCCTTGAAGGACACCATTGCCGATGGGGTGCGCATCAGCGTTCCGGGCCAGAACCCCTTTCCCATCATCGAGAAGTACGTGGACGAGATCGTGCTGGTCGAAGATGAGCACATCGTTGCGGGCATGCGCGCGCTGGCGAAGGATGCCAAGCTGATCGCAGAACCCGCGGCCTCCATCGGCCTTGGCGCACTGCTGGCGGGCAGCGTGAAGGTGAGCCCCTCCGAGAAAGTCTGCCTGGTGCTGAGCGGCGGCAACTGGGATCTGTGCGACCTCGCAGAGATCTACCGATAGACCTGACGCCAACGCCCTTCGCGGGAGCGCGAGGGTCGCGCCCCGCACACCACCTGCATCGCGCGTCCCGCATCGCTGGGGTGGTGGCGAGGGATGTGTGGAAGTGGGTGCCCGAGCCAGCGGGCCGCACGCGGTGCCGTCGCCGCCCTCCCTGCACGACCATCCACCTCTTCATAGACGCCGCCCCTTTTTTGTGCGCGT
>NZ_JALEGG010000244.1 GCF_022763525.1 Acidovorax sp. | reverse complement strand
TACGTCGGCGTCAAGCGCCGCACCTGGGAGGCCAACTGGGCTCCCCGCCTCACCGGCATCCACCAGGGCGTGTGCCTCATCTACGACCGACAGGATCTGGACAAGCTGTTCGACGCCATCAAGGCCGAGGCGGCAGGCGAACAGCAACCCGAGGAACAAGACGCGGCCAACGACAGCGCGCACAATGCGGCCAGGAACGGACGGCCCAGTCAAGAGAAAGGAAGGAACATATGGGCCAAAGCACGCGGGGTATCTACCCCAACAAAAGCAACAACACCTGGGAAGTCGACAAGTGGTGGCGCGGTGAGCGATTTCGCCAGCGCGGTCTCGTTAGTTATGAAGAGGCGCAACGCTGGCTGATCAAGCAGCTAGCCGAGAAGCGCGAGGTGGTGCTCCATGGAGCCCGCCAGGCGCGCATCTTCGATAGCGTCGCGGCCCACTACCTGCTGACCCACCAGGACAAAGCCTCGCTCGAAACCGAGGCCTACATGCTCGAATCGGTCATGCCCTTCATCGGTCGCCTGGAACTGCCGCAGATCCACGACGCCACCCTGGCGCCGTACATCGCCGCGCGCAAACAGGAGGGCCGCGCCAACAAGACCATTAACCTTGCACTGGGCGTGGTGCGCCGGATTCTGAATCTGGCCGCCACCGTCTGGCGCGATCAAGATGGCCGGACGTGGCTCGACGCCGCGCCCAAGATCACCATGCTGCCCCTCGTGGGCCATCAGCGCGAACCAGCCCCCATCAGCTGGGGCCAACAGCGCAAGCTGCTGCCCCTGCTGCCTGACCATCTCGCCCGCATGGCGCTGTTCGTCCTGAACACCGGCGTGCGCGACGATGTGGTGTGCAGCCTGGAGTGGGCCTGGGAAATCCAGATCCCCGAGTTGGGAATCTCAGTGTTCGATGTGCCGCGCGAGCATGTCAAGGGCAAGAAGCGTGGCCGCCTGGTCGTGTGCAACTCGGTCGCCCAATCGGTGATCGAGGCCGCACGGGGCCAACACCCGCGCTTCGTGTTCGTCTACCGCCGCGAGCGCACCACGAACACCGACCAGACGCCGGCCATGAAGTACCGCCCCATCCAGACCATGAACAACACGGGCTGGCAGAACGCGCGGAAGGCGGCCGGGCTGGGCGATCTGCACGTGCACGACCTGCGGCACACCGTGGGCATGCGCCTGCGCGAGGCCGGCGTGCCCGAGAGCACCGTGGCGGATGTGCTGTGGCACAGCACCCGGAGCATGACGCAGCACTACAGCACGGCGCAGATCGTGGAGCTGCACGGGGCGCTGGAGAAGATCACGGCCGACAGCGGAGCCTGGAACAAGTCGCTGGCGACACTGCGCGCGGAGCACCAGGCGCGCAAGGCCGGGGAAGCAAGTCCCCCAAAAGTCCCCACAAGGGCACTGGAGCGGGTAGCGTGACAAACGCAACCCACAAAGGAAAAAGCCCTGCAAATCATAGACTTGCAGGGCTTACCTATTGGTGCGGCTGGCAGGAATCGAACCCACGACCCCTTGGTTCGTAGCCAAGTACTCTATCCAGCTGAGCTACAGCCGCTAAGCTTTGAATTATAGCATGATTTCCAAGCGACCTTCAAAATCACACATCTTTTGTTTCTTCAGCAGCTAGTGCACAAATCAACAGAAGCTCAATTCAGCGCAAGCATCGATTGTAATGCACACAAAAGCGCTTCTCGGAAGAAACGTGCCCGATGGCGCAAAAAAAGAGCCCGCATCTCCACAACTGGTTTCGCTGGATGAAGGTGGTAGGGCGTGTTGGACTTGAACCAACGACCAAAGGATTATGAGTCCTCTGCTCTAACCAACTGAGCTAACGCCCCAAGCCATCAACCTGCGCTGCAGGGCGGAGACAAGCGGCGTATTGTAGGGGCTTACTTGCGGTGGCTCAGCGCGTTGGACACCAGCTTGGAGGTGATATCCACGATCTGGATCATCCGGTCATAGGGCATGCGGGTGGGACCTATCACGCCCAAGGTGCCAACGACCTTGCCATCGACTTCATAGGGAGCGCTGACAACGGACAACTCTTCGAACGGGACGACCTGGCTCTCACCGCCGATATAGATGCGCACACCCTCCGCCTGGCTCGAGATATCAAGCAACCGCAAAATCTGTGTCTTCTGCTCGAATAGATCAAAGGCACGCCGCAGATTGCCCATGTCGCTGGAGAAATCGCTCACGGCCAGCAGATTGCGTTCGCCAGAGATCACGACCTCGTCCTGAGCCTGGGTCCAAGCCTCGGACCCGACATTCACCGCCGCTTGCATGAGAGACGCGATCTCCCCACGCAGCACATCCACTTCCGACTTCAGGCGTTCTCGCACCTGCTCCATCGCCAACCCCGCGTAATGGGCATTCAGAAAATTGGAAGCTTCGATAAGTTGCGACTGCGAATAGTCGACTTCCGTGAAGATCACTCGGTTCTGCACGTCCCCCTCGGGTGAGACGATGATGACCAAGAACCTCCGCGCGGAGAGCCTTAAAAACTCAATGTGACGGAACACCGACGTGCGCCGAGGGGCCATGACAACCCCGACGAACTGCGACAAGTTGGACAGCAGTTGCGCAGCATTGGCGATCACCTTTTGCGGCTGTTCAGGGGCCAGCTGAGGCGCAGTGAGCGGGTCCCGCTGCACCGTCAGCATGGTGTCCACAAACAATCGATAGCCGCGGGCGGTGGGCACCCGCCCGGCAGACGTGTGCGGGCTGGCAATGAGCCCCAATTCCTCCAGGTCCGCCATCACATTGCGGATCGTCGCTGGCGACAAGTCCAGCCCCGAAGCACGCGACAGGGTCCGCGACCCGACGGGCTGGCCGTCGGCTATATAGCGCTCGACCAGCGCTTTGAGCAACAACTTGGCACGGTCATCGAGCATGGAATGATTTTAATGATGTAATTTCGCGATGACGTCCAATTTCCGCCATGTGGCACTCATAGGCAAGTACCAGGCCGCATCAGCAGGCTCCGTGGGAGATAGCTCCCGTCAGGCCTTGGTGGACATTGCGCATTTTCTCGAGCGCCAGGGCTGCGAAGTGGTCTTCGAAGCCGAAACCGCAAGCAATACCGGGATCGGTCATTACCCCGTGCTGAACGTGGACGAGATAGGCCATCGATGCGACCTGGGTTTGGTCGTAGGAGGCGACGGTACCATGCTGGGCATTGGGCGGAGGCTCGCCCGCTTCGGAACACCCCTCATCGGGATCAACCAGGGCCGGCTGGGGTTTATCACCGAC
>NZ_JALEGG010000243.1 GCF_022763525.1 Acidovorax sp. | reverse complement strand
TGGCCGCTGCGGGTGGATTCGACGATGGCCTGCTCCAGCCGCTGGCCGAACTGCCAGCGGTTGACCAGGCCCGTGAGCGTATCGTGCGTGGCTTGGAAGTGCATCTGCGCCTCCAGCCGGCGCACTTCGGAGATGTCGCGCACAAAGGCCACGGCCGTGCCGCCACGCGCGTCGGTATGGCCCAGGGCAATGTCCACCGGCGTCAGGCGGCCGTCCTTGCGCGCGATCCAAAGGTCGCGCCCCATGCCCATGGGGCGGCGCGAAGGGGCATGGAAGTAGCTTTCAAAGTGGTGCGCATGGGCCTCGCGCCGCTCGGGCGGTAGCAACAGGCCCAGCGGCTGGCCATGCAGTTCGTCGGCCGTGTAGCCCGAGATCGCTTCCATGGCTGCGTTGGCCATGACTATGCGAGCGTGGCGGTCCACCAGCAGGATGCCGTCGGGCGCTGCGTTCATGGCGGCAAGCACCAGGGCGCCGTCCCGGGCGACCACGGCCGGGGGGACGGGGGGTGGCGGCGCACTGCCGGGCCCGGCGGCGCCGTGGACCGGGCCGCCATCCGCGCCGGCGGCCCCGATGAACGTCGCGTTCATGGCCCGCTGCACCGCTGTCGAGGTACCGCGCCAGCGCAGCGGCCGGGGTTACTGCGGCGGGCATCGCAGCCACATGGCCGATCCAGGTTTCTCGCGTCAACCAACAAGCACATCAATGCCAGAGCCTCGAAAAGGGACAGAGGAGAAAAAGACGTGTCGCACCGACCTCGCGCAAGCTGGTCGATGGCTTGGTTCACTTTAGGGAATCGGGGCGGAATTGGCATCCAGGGCCGCCCGAAGCGGCAGGTCTACTTGATGCCAACGTGATGTAGATCACTTTTCGAATGCATGGCGTGCGGCAATTCCGCGACACCGGCTGGAACGCCAGAACGTTGCCGCGCCTGACTGCGGCGGATCAGCCCGCCTCGGCCAGCAGCGTCTTCACGTCGGCCGCCAGGGCCTGCGGGCCACTGCCGTAGCGGTTGTACACGCGCAGGCGCCCTGCCGTGTCATACACGTAGCTGCCGGCCGAGTGGTCCATGGTGTAGCTCGTGGGCGTCTTGCCCTCGACCTTCTTGTAGTAGATCTTGAAGTCCTTGGCCACGGCGGCCAACTGCTCGGGGCTGCCGCGCAGCGCCAGGAAGCTGGGGTCGAAGTTCTCCATGTAGGCCTTGAGCAATTCGGGCGTATCGCGCTCCGGGTCCACGGTGACGAAGATGCCCTGCAAGCGGTCACCGTCCTTGCCCAGCATCTTCTTCACTTCGGCCAATTCCTGCATGGAGGTGGGGCACACATCGGGGCACTGGGTAAAGCCGAAGAACACGACCACCACCTTGCCTTTGAAGTCAGCCAGGTGACGGGCCTTGCCATGGTGGTCGGTCAGCGGCAGGTCCTTGGCGTAGTCGGCTCCGGTCACGTCCACGCCGCGGAACTCTGCCTTTTTCTCGGAGCAGGCACTAAAAATGCCCGCAGCACTTATGGATAGAGCGCTAACAGCTATTGTTTTAAGAGCATTTCTTTTGAGCATGGGTATAGCGGTATTCACAGCACGTAGTGGTCTACCAGGAGGGCGGCAAACAAGGCGCTGAGGTGAATGAGGGAGAAGCGAAAGGTCTTGCGCGCAAGCGCATCCGAATAGTTGCGCCAGAGGGCAAAGCCGTAGGCGCAGAAGCCGGCGCTCAGCACCACGGCCGCGGTCAGGTAGATCCAGGAACTCATGCCATAAACGAACGGCATCAGGCACCCGGCAAACAGGATCAGCGTGTACAAGAACACCTGCAGGCGGGTGAACTCGTTGCCATGCGTGACTGGCAGCATGGGCAGGCCGGACTTGCGGTAGTCCTCCACACGGTACAGCGCCAGCGCCCAGAAGTGGGGGGGCGTCCACAAGAAGATGATGAGGAACAGGATCAGCGCCTCGGGACCGACATCGTTGGTCATGGCCGTCCAGCCCAGCACGGGCGGCATGGCCCCCGAAGCCCCGCCGATCACGATGTTCTGCGGCGTCAGCGGCTTGAGGATCACGGTGTAGATCACCGCGTAACCCACGAAGGTGGCGAAGGTGAGCCACATGGTCAGTGGGTTGACCCAGAAGTACAGCAGCGCAGACCCGGCCGCGCAGAGCACGGCCGAGAACACCAACGTCTGCGTATTGGACAACTCGCCCTTGGCGGTAGGTCGCCACGCCGTGCGCTTCATCTTGGCGTCAATGCCCTGTTCCACGATGCAGTTGAATGCCGCGGCGGCGCCCGCCACCAGCCACACGCCCAGGCAGGCCAGCGCCATCAGGCCCAGTTGCTGCAGCGATGGCAGGCCCGGCACGGCCAGCACCATGCCGATGAGCGCACAAAAAACGATGAGCTGGACCACGCGGGGCTTGGTCAGCGCATAGAACTGCGCAAAGCGTGATGGCGGGGAAACGGCGGTAGGGGCGGCAACACTCATGCGGAAACTCTCGATGCACCCGAGGGCGCGGAAAACGCTTGCGGCGCGGACGCCGCGCGGCTCGACACCAGGGACCAGGTCACCACCACCACCAGCGCCGCGGCGCCGCCGGTATGCAGTACGGCTGCCAGCAGCGGCCAGTCGAGCACCACGTTGGACAGCCCCGTGACCAGTTGCAGCAACGCCAGCGCCGCCAGCCAGCGGGCCTGGACGGGCAACGCGCCCGCCGCCCGAAGGCGCCAGCACAAAATGCCCAGGGCCGCGAGCACCACATAGGCCATGAGGCGGTGGGCATAGTGGATGGCCGTGAGCCCGGCGAAACTGATGTGGCTGCCGTCCTGCAGCATGCCCAAGGCGCGCCAGACCTGGAAACCCTGGCCAAAGTCCATGGCGGGCCACCAGCTCCCCTGACAGGTGGGAAAGGTCGTGCAGGCCAGCACCGCGTAGTTGGTGCTCACCCAGCCGCCGAGCACCACCTGGACCGCCACGAGTACGCCGGTGATCACCAGCCCCCAACGCAACCCCGTGGAGACAGGCACGGGCCCTTGGCCCCGGGCACTCTGGGTTTGGCGCACTGCCTGCACGCACAGCAGAGCCAGCAGCACCAGCCCC
>NZ_JALEGG010000242.1 GCF_022763525.1 Acidovorax sp. | reverse complement strand
GTTTGCAGCGTGCCTGCGTCCACCGCAATGCCATGGGTCCAATCAAGCCCTGCACTCTGCGCCAGGCGGTGGGGGGGCAGCAGGCCTGCAGCCACCACCACTTCGTCCGCCGCAAAACGCCGCCCGCTGGTGGTGGTGACGCGGTAGCGCGAGCCCACGCGTTCCACCTGCTCCACCTGCAGACCGCCTTCAAAGCGGATGGACAGGTCTTTCCAGGCGTCCAGCAGCTGCGGGCCCGCCTGCTGGTCGTGCCAGCGCGCCAGTGGTTCGGTGGCCGTGTCCAGCAGCGTGATGTGGTGGCCGCCCAGTGCCAGGTCGTTGGCCAGCTCACTGCCGACCAGGCCCGCGCCGATGATGAGCACGTCCTTGGGCTGGTCGCCCAGGTGCTGGCGCAGGCGCTGGTAGGCGTCCAGGTGGTTGATGCGCCAGCACAGGCTGGCGGGCAAGCCCGGAGGCAAGGCGGCCTGCGCACCGTGGGCCAGCACCAGGTGGCCGTAGCGCAGCACGCCCCGCGTGGTGCGCAATTGGCGGGTGTCGGCGCAGATGCGCACGGCATGGGTGTGGGCCAGCAGGGTGACGCCCAGGCGGTGCGCCGCATCGCGACCGGTTTCGGACACCAGGGCCAGCGGGTCCAGCTGGCGCGCCATGGCCACCGACAGCAAAGGCTTGTCGTACCGGTCGCCCGCGCAGGCCGTCACCAGGGTGATGGGCAGCGTGGCGCTGTGTTGGTGCAGGGTTTCGGCCAGTTGCCAGCCTGCACGGCCCGCGCCGACGATGACCACGCCCGGCTCGCCACGCACGCGCAGGGAGGCGGCTGGCGCTGCGCTGGCCTGCGCCCGCAGCGCCTCCAGCGTGGGGGCTTCGTACGGTGAAAAATCGGCCTTGGTCACGCCGCACAGCGGGCAGGCCCAGTCGTCCGGTATGTCCGCCAGCCGCGTGCCCGGCGGCAGGCCGCCATCGGGGTCGCCGTCGGCCTCGTGGTAGACGTAGCCGCAGGCATTGCAGATGTAGCTTTGCCAGGGCGCCTGGGTGGCCGCGTCGGCAAACGCATCGCACAGCGCCTGCGATGCCGCGCTCAACACGAACTCGGAGGCAACCGACGGCGTGGTGGCGGTGGGGAGGGCGGGCGTCATGCAGGCATCTCCTCGGTGCTGAGCCGGGCGATCTCCTTGCGCAGGTGCTTGATGGCGGGCGTGACGATGGCCACAAAGTGCGACTCGCGCACGCGCCGCTGCACGTCCGAGCTCATCAGGTAGCCGCGCGCACCCTGGTGCATCAGGGCCGACTGGGCGGCGCGCAGGCACAGCTCCGCGCCGTGGACACGGGCGTCCAGCACATCAATGAAGAAATCAGTGCTTGTGTCGAACGGCGTCTGGGCCAGTTGCATGACGCGTGCGGTCAGTGCATCCAGTTCGGCCTGCAGGGCGTCGGGCCGGTCTTCCAGGAACTGGTTGACGTGGCCCAGTTGGGCCTCAACCGCCCACATCGAGTCGATGGCGCCCTGGGTGATGCCCACCGCCATGCCACATTGCAGCATCACGAACGCAGCGCGGATGCGGGCGATGAAAGGCCGGGTAGGGTCGGCCATGGTGTCGGCCGTGCCGATGAAATGGTCCTTGAGCCGCAGTGCATAGGTGCCCGTGCCCTCCATGGCGGAGAAGCTGGGGCATTCGCGCATCTCCACGCCCGGTGCGTCGCAGCGCAGCAGGAACATCACCTCGCGCTGGCTGGCCGCACCGTCGGCCTCCACCACCGCCGCAATCGCGCCGCAGTAGTGGTCGGGCCCCAGGTTGCTCACCCAGGGCAGGGTGCCGTTGACGAGGTAGCCGCCCTCCACCGGCGTGGCCTTGAGCAGCAGGCTTTCGATCTGCGCGTAGCTCTTCATGGGGTTGGACAGCGCCGTGCCGCCCATGCCTGCGCCGCTGGCGTGGCGCTGCAGCACATCGCCCATCAGCGTGGGGTTGCCCGACTGCTGCAGGTACAGCCCACACACCGCCTGGCACCACATCATGAAGCCGGTAGCGCCGCACACGCGCGAGGCCTCGGCCATGGCGCGGATGGCCAGGCCGTAGTCGGCCGGGCCCGCCGTGCTGTCCAGGTGCGCGCTCATCGCGCCCACGGCGGCCAGCTGCTGCAGCTCGGCGCAGGGGTAGTAGCCGGTGCGGTCAATCGCCTCCACCTGCGCGGCCAGCGGGCCCTGGGCGATCTGGCGCACAGCGGCCAGCAGCGCATCGCCCCGCAGGGCGCCGTCCAGGTGGAGTTGGGGAGGGAGGTCGGCGGGGTTCATGGGGCTCCTTGGGTGCGCGAGGCGGGCTCGGTTGCGGGGCTATTTAGTCCGCGAGGCTGATCTCGAACGGAATGGGGTTGCGCATGCTGTTGGCCACGGGCGAGTAGAAGTTGGCGTGCTTCACGATCTCGTCCAGCACCTCGCGCGGCGCATCCCCCTCCACCAGCACCTTCACGCGGATCGCCTGAAAGCCCATCTCCGGCGGCGTCTTTTGCAGTGCACCACCCGCACCCCAGGCGGCGGGGTTGCCGATGTCGCCTTCCATGAAGACCTCGATCTTGCTGAGCTTGACCTGCTTCCAGGTGGCGACAGCCGTGATGCCCACAGCCAGGCAGCCGCCCAGGCCCGACAGCACGATCTCGCCGGGAGCGGGTGCCGTGTCCTGACCGAACAGGTGCAGGGGCTCATCCACCACCACCGGCGCATGGTTGCCCACATAGCTCAGCGAGCGGTACTGGCCCTCCATCACCGTATGGACCTTGTTGGTACCCCGGCTGGCAGGGTTGTTGCGGCCCTTGTCGGCAAAGGCCATCAGCCCGTCGCGGTCGATGGGGCGCAGGTGCGTGTGCACGGTGGTGACGGGGGCAGAGGGTTCCAGCAGATCGGTGGACATGGTGTTCCTTGAAGAAAGAGAAGGGAATGCAAAAAAAAGAAGGACAGGGTTCGCAGCGGGCTACGCCCGCTGCAACAACGCACGGGGCTCAGGCCGCCAGTGCCAGCGCAGGCTTTTTGGGGAACTTGACCAGCGGCAGCCCGCTTTCGATCGGCAGCTTGTCGTCGCGCGACCATTCGTTCCACGAGCCGAAGTACATGCGCACATCGGCAAAGCCCGCCTGCTTGAGCGCCAGGAAGGTGTTGGACGCGCGTGCGCCCTTGAAGCAATACAGGTACACCGTGTCCGCCGGGCTGATGCCCGCCGTGGCGCATTCGGCGCGCACTTCGTCGGGTGACTTGAAGACCGGGCCCTGGGGCGAGGGCTTCATGAAGCGGTACCACTCCAGCCACTTGGCGCCGGGCAGGCGGCCCTTGCGTGGCGCAAAGTCCTTGCCATAAGGGCTGGAGCTGTCGCCAATCCACTCGTCCACATCGCGCACGTCCAGCAGCACGGTGTCGGTGCCCAGGGCTTCGATCACATCCTCCTTGGTCAGCATCACATCGGTGGTGGCCAGCTGGGTGGGGAAGATGGCGGGCGTGGGCACCACGGCCTCGGTGGAGACGGGCAGCTCTGCCGCCTTCCAGGCCGAGTAACCGCCATTCAATACCTTGACCTTGGGGTAGCCCAGCCAGGTCAGCAGGTAGTAGCCCCGGCAGGACTGGCCGTAACCGCTGTTGAGCGCGTCTTCATAGAACACGGCCGTCTCGGCACCCGACAGGCCGATGGCGCCCAGGTGCGCGGCAAAGGTGTCTTTCAGCTCCTGCAGGCCTTGGGGCGTGGAGGTGGCGAGATACGTGAATGTCTCGCGCAGGTTCACCGCGCCGGGGATGTGCCCCAGGGCGTAGGTGTCGGCGTCGCGGGTGTCGATCAGCACCACAGGCTCTGCGGCTTGCAGGGCCTGCAACTGGGTGGGCGAGATGAGGACGGCGTCGGAGGCGGAAGCGGTGCTCATGGGAAACCTTTCGATGCGGAGGAGGGCGGAATGCCTACCCTCCTTATCGCAACAGGTGTGCCAGAGCGGTCGGATACAAAGAAATTTGAATGAAATTGGCCGCTAGCGCTTATCTGTAAAGCGCAAACAGCTATTTATTTAATAGCGTTATTGTCCCCGCGCTGACCGCAGAGCAGCCTGTTCAACGCAGCCGTTGAACACTGTGTCTACAAATTGTCGACACAGTGTTAGGCGTCACTTCAATCCCGCTTTGCGCAGCCGGTAAGCGAACTGCCGCAGCGTCAGCCCCAGGCTCTGCGCAGCGCGCGACTGGTTGCCGTGGTACTCGGCCAGCGCCGCCTGCAGCACCTGCACGCTGTGGGATTGGGCCGGGGTGTAGTCGCGCACCAGCGGCGCTGCGGCGGCCAAGGATGGCCCCGACACGATCTGCTGTGCAGACGGCGGCGAGGGCGACGACGGCGCAGCCGCTGCGGGCAGAAACCGGTCCAGCTCAGCCCGCGTTACCAGCGTGTCATTGGCCAGCAGCACCAGCCGCTCGATCACGTTGCCCAGCTCCCGGATGTTGCCGGGCCAGGGGTGTTCTTCCAACCGCGCCAGCGCGTCGGGCGCCAGGTTCACGTTGCGCTGGTGCGCCTGGTTGGCGCGGCTCACAAAGTGCAGGGCCAGCGCGCGGATGTCTTCGCGCCGCTCGGCCAGCGAGGGCAGGCGGATGGGGATCACGTTCAGGCGGTAGTACAGGTCCTGCCGGAAATGGCCAGCCTCGACCTCCTGCGCCAGGTCGCGGTTGGTGGCCGCCACCAGGCGCACATTGACCTTGACCTCGCGCTGCCCGCCCAGGCGCACCAGCGTGCCTTCTTGCAGCGTGCGCAGCAGCTTGGACTGCATGGCCAGCGGCAGCTCGCCGATCTCGTCCAGAAAAATGGTGCCGCTGTCCGCCTGCTCGAACCATCCGGCGCGCGCGGTGCTGGCGCCGGTGAACGCACCTTTTTCGTAGCCAAACAGTTCGGATTCGAACAGCGCCTCCGGGATGGCCGAGCAGTTGACCTTGATGAAGGGCCGGTCGCGCCGCCCGCTCGCCAGGTGCACGGCGCGCGCAAACAGCTCCTTGCCCGTGCCCGACTGGCCGAGCAGCAGCACGGTGGCCTGGGTCTGCGAGACGCGCTCCAGCTCGCTCAAGGCCTGCAGCAGCGGTGGCGAGCTGCCAATGAGCCCGTAGCGCGCGCTCTTGGTGTTGAGCGCATTGGCCAGCACGGCGTTGCGCGCCTCCAGTTGGCGCGTTTGGTCCGCCACCAGCGCTTCCAGCTGCAGCAGCTGCCCCACCAGGGTGGCCAGCACGCGCAGCACGGCCAGGTCGTCGTTCAGGTGGCGCTGGCGGCTGCGGATGCGGTGGCATGCCAGCACGCCGATGGGCACGTTGTTGACCTCGATGGGCAGCGCGATGAAGGCCACCGTCTCGGGCGGCAGTTGGCTGCGCGGCACCACGCGGCCCAGAAACAGCGGTTCGGCATCGATGTCCTGCACGATGGCCGGCTGCCCGGTGGCCAGCACGCGGCCGGTGACGCCCTCGCCCCAGGCATAGCGGCCCCGCGCCACCTCGGCCTGGGTGAGGCCGTAGGCGTGCTGGACGGAGGCGGTGCGTGGCGCTCCCGCCTCGGCAGCTTGCCCTCCATCCATGAGCACGATGCGCCCCCGGTTCAGGCCCAGCAGCTCGCTCATCAGGTGCAGCATCTCGCGCAGGACCAGGCCGGGCGCCAGGCTGCGGCCGATCAGGCGCATCACCTCGCGCATCAGCAGAAGCTCCTGCGCGTGCCAGTCGGTGGCCGGGCTGTGCGGGGCGGTGGGGGGCGTCTTGGCGTGCATGCCGGGACGTCGCAAGTTTTGCGCCCGGTTTGCGTTCCGTTGCGTTCGGTTTGCGCCGGGGGCCTGCGCCGCGCGGGCCTCAGCCCCTAACGGTTGCTGCCCGTGGGCACGGGGGGCAGGGCCTTCAGGTAGAGGTACAGGGCGTGCGCGTCGGTCTCGCTGAGGGATTGCAGCGAACTGAACGGCATGACCGTGCTGACGGGCGAACCGTCCGGGCGTTTGCCGGTGGCCAGCATTTGTCGGAACTGCTGCGCACTGGCATAGCGGTGCATGGCGCCGTCTACGGCCGCGGTGAGGTTGGAGGCCGCGGGCCAGTCCGGTGGCGCGCCCGGAATCTTGCCGCCCGCCAGCTTGGCACCGTGGCAGCCCATGCACATGTTGGCCACGTAGGCGCCGTGCTCCGCACTCACTGTCTCGGTCACCGGTGTCTGCGACGGCAAGGTGTGGTCGATCTTCTCGTAGGCGTCTTGAACAACGCCCGCCGCATAGAGCAGCTTGACCAGCAGCGGGAGCCGCACTTCGCCGGGCTCGCCGGCCACTGCAGGCAACTGCTGCACATAGGCCACCAGCGCCGCGAGGTCATCGTCGGTGAGGCGGTTGTAGTCTTCACTGGGCATGATGAGGGCCGGGCGACCATCCCGCTTGATGCCGTGGCGCACCACACGGTCCCAGTCCGCACCTGCATAGCCCGCCACCACGCCGTATGCGCCCGGCGTCAGGTTGGGGCCGCGGACCCGCAGTCCGTTCGCGTCGTCAATGAACGTGCGGCCCGCGCCGTTCGCGCCGTGGCAGTCCACGCAGCCCCGCGAAGCGAACAGGTAGCGGCCGCGCTCAATACTGGCGGCATCCGCCCGCGCCGGCACCGCGGGCACGTCCAGCACCAACTGGCGCTGCATCTTGCGTTCGGCCCACAGTGCCCCCAACGCGGTCGTCGCCGCCACCACGGCCGCCAATATGGCGCCCGCCGACAGCGTGCGTCGCAGTGCGCGGCTCACAGTGCGTCTCCCAGCGCGGCAGCCTGGGCGACCGGGCGCGGGGCCCGCCTGGTGCGCAGCCGCGCCTTGAGCAGTTCGCGCGCCATCTTCAGCTTCAGGCGCAGCCGCGGCCGGTGTCCCCATGCGCTGGTTTCGTGCGTGTGCATGGTGCGCCAGGCACCGGGGTCGATCTGCCGGGTTTGCGCGCCGATTTCAAAGGCAAAGCCCGAGGGCGTCTCGCCGTAGAACGAGAAGGTGCCGTCCGGGTCCGGATGCTGGCCCAGGCCGAGGTCGATGGGCACCGAAAGGGCCTCGGCCCGTTCGAACGCGCGCCCCACGTCACGCAGACTGCGCGCCTGCAGCATGAAGTGGTGGATGCGGTGCGAGGAGGGCAGGTCGAACAACGCCAGCGAGTGGTGGCGCTGGTTGCAGTGCAGGAAGGTGCCGCGCAGGTGCACCGGCCCGACCTGCGTGGCCAGCCGCTCTGTCACGCCAAAGCCGAGCAGGTCGGTGTAGAAGGCCTCCATGGCGGGCAGGTCCTGGGTCGCGAGGACCACGTGGCCCAGGCCCAGCGCGCCCGTTTCAAACCCGTCGGGAAACGCCGTGCTGGCGAAGGGCGTGGGCGCCTGCTCCAGGCCCGCGCACAGCTCCACACGGCCTTGCGCCGGATCGCGCAGCCACCACAGCTGTTGCACCGCGCGCTCGCGGCACAGCGCGGCGTCGGCCTGTACCACCGCGTGGCCGGCGGCCTGCAAGCGGTGTACCAGTTGCGCTAGATGGGCCTCGGTGGCGCATTCCAGGCCCAGCGCGAGAAGATCGTCGGCGGCGCCGGGCAGCGCCACCAGCCGCTGGCGTGCCCCGTCCACTCGCCAGCCCGTGCCGCCGCCCGGGTGCGCTATCGGCTCGGGCAGGCCCAGCATTTCTTGCATGAAGCGGTGCCATCGGACAGGCTTGCGGACCTCAAACACCAGGTACGCGAGGCGGAGGGGAGGGGACATGGGGTTATCCTTCAGAATTGATTGATCCAATGAAAATTGAATAGACTATTCAAAAATGAATTCTGAATCAATTTACGGGGCGCCGTCAATGCCTCCGTTGCCGCAGCCGTTGGCGCGTTTTCTGTTGCCGGGCGAAGGCGAGCGTCCGTCCAAGCGCGACCGCACGCGGCGGCAGCTGCTGCACGCCACGGTGGAGGTGGTGGCTTCGCGGGGCGTGGCGGGGACCAGCATCCAGGAGATCGCGCGCGTGGCCGGCATGGCGCCGGGCACGGTGTACAACCACTTCAGCACGCGCGAAGAGATCTTTGAAGCGCTGGCTGTCGCACTCTCCACCACGCTCAACGAGCGGGTGGTGCAGAGCTACCAGCACATCGAGGACGGCGCGCAGCGCATGAGCATTGGCATGCGGCGCTTCCTTTGGCTGGCCGAGGAAAGCGCGCCCTGGGCCCTGCTGCTCATCCAGCTGGCAAGCGCTTATCCAGAAGCCATTGAACTGATCAAGCCCTATTCGCGTGCCGACCTGCGGATGGCCCAGGCGCAAGGCCGCTTTCACGTGGCGGACGAGGAGGCCGCGATCGACATGGTGTTCGGCACCTGCATGCGGGCGCAGGCGCGCATCGCGCAGGGCGAAGTGCCGGATTCCGCCGCGTATGTGCAGGCCCTGTTGCAGATGGTGCTGCGCGGGCTGGGCATGTCGCCCGCCGATGCCGCTGAGGTCATGGCGCGCCCCTTGCCGCCCTTTGCCACGCACGCGCCGACAGAAGCTGCCCCCGCGCCGCGCCGCGCGGGGGCACGGGCCGGCAGGGCCCCGGGATCCTCGGCATGAACCACCGCGCCGTGTGCATCTGCGGGCCGGGGCGGGTAGCTATCGTTTTGGTAGGTCGGGTTAGCGCAGCGTAACCCGACGCAGCCTCAACCATCCTCCCGGATCTGCCGCCCCGTGAGCTTGAGGAAGAGGTCTTCCAGGTTGGCCGGCCGGTGCAGCGTGCGCAGGTGCGGGTGCTGGCCCAAAGCCCGCAGCAGGGGCTGGGCGTCTTGCGTGTAGAAGAACACCGTTTCACCGCTGATCTCCACCCGCGCAGCCAGCGGGCGCAGGGCAGCGTCTTCCGCCAGGGCCACGGCGCCCATGCCGAACACCTCCACCACATCCGGCTCCAGGTGCTGGGCAATCAGCTCGCGCGGGCGGCCCTCGGCGATCTTCTTGCCGTGGTCCAGCACCAGCAGGCGCGAGCACAGGCGCTCGGCCTCGTCCATGAAGTGGGTGGTGAGCAAGATCGACTTGCCCTGCTGCAGCAGCAACTGCAGCCGCTCCCACATCAGGTGGCGGGCCTGCGGGTCCAGGCCGGTGGTGGGTTCGTCCAGCAGCAGCAGGCGCGGGTTGTTGACCAAAGCGCGGGCCAGCGACAGGCGCCGCTTCATGCCGCCCGAGAGCTCGCCGGGCTTGGCGTCGGCCTTGTGGGTGAGCGCCGCGAACTCCAGCAGCTGGGGCACGCGCTCGTCCATCACCGAGCCCTGGAGGCCGAAGTAGCGGCCGAACACGCGCAGGTTTTCGGCGCAGGTGAAGTCCGGGTCCAAGGTGTCGAACTGCGTGACCACGCCCAGCTGTGCCTTGATGGCGAGCGCGTCGCGCGGCATGTGCAGCGGTGCAGCCGCACCCGGCGGGTGGAAGTGCACGGCGCCGCCGTCGGGCACCGTGAGGCCCAGGCACATGCGGATGGTGGTGGTCTTGCCCGCACCGTTGGGGCCGATGACACCCAGGCACTCGCCGGGGGCGATGGAAAACGAAACGTCGTCGACAACGGTGGTCCCGCCGTAGCTTTTGCGCAGGTTCAGCGCTTCAAAAAGTGCGGTCATGGGCTGATTGTGTGCCATGGCGGTGCGGCACGGCGCGTGCGGGCGCGCAAGGCGGGGGCAGCGGGGCTCGGGCCTGCGCCGGGACGCGAGGGCTTTGTGGCTGGAGGTCTGGATGAAAACGGCCGTTGGCGCTTGTGCAGAAAGCGCTGATAGCTATCAAATATGTAGCATTTGATGCCCGTGGAGAGGCTTGCCCAGGGCAGCCTCAGGTGGCCGAGATCAGCCGCCCCCGGCCCTGCGTTTTCGCGTTGTAGAGCGCCTCGTCGGCCCGGGTCATCAACGCGGCCAGCGACGATTCGCCGGGCCGCAACTGCGCCATGCCCGCGCTGTAGTCCAGGATGAAGCCCAGTTCGGCGGCGCTCGCGTCGAGCAGGCGCTGGCGCAGCCGCTTGTCGAAGGCGCTGCCTGCGGGCGTGCCGTTGTGCAGCAGCAGCACGCCGAACTCCTCGCCGCCCAGGCGGGCGATGATGTCCCCGGTGCGGCACGTGTCGGTCAGCAGCCGCGCAAACAGCTGCAGGGCGCGGTCGCCCATGTCGTGCCCGTGGGAGTCATTGATCTGCTTGAAATGGTCCAGGTCCAGCATCAGGGCCGTCACTGGCAGGCGATGGCGCCATGCGTGCGAGAGCAGGGTTTCGCCCTGGGTGTCGAAGCCGCGGCGGTTGAGCAGGCCCGTGAGGCCGTCGGTCATGGCCAGGGCGTGCAGCTTCTGTTCGGCTTCCGCGCGCCAAGCCACCAGCACCGCCACCGTGCCCAGCACCAGACTCACGTTGGTGGCCACCGCTGCCGCCAGATTGACGGGGTGCGGCGTGCGAAAGGTGGGGTACTGGTCGGTGAAGGCGCCCAGCAGGCCGCGCGCCAGGGTGAAGCAGGCCGACGTGAGCAGGCAGCCCAGCAGCAGGGCGCGCCAGCGGCCGTCGGACGGAGTCACCGGGTGCATCGTGGCGCGGGCCACGATGCACAGGATGGCCGCCTGCAGTCCGTTGGCCCAACCCACCCGCCAGGCGTAGTGGTCGAATCCGAGCGTGTAGCCCAGCGGCATCGCGACCACCAGCACCAGCAGCGTGCGCCGCAGCGGCCGCGGGCCCAGCCACTCCTCCAGCGCACGGTACAGCGCCCACTGCGCGGTCGCCTGGCAGACCATCGCGACGGTCGACAGGGCCTGGTCCCACAGCGAGGACGACGCGATGATGGCCGACCAGCCCACCGCTTGCAGCAACAGGCTTGCCTGCACGTTGCGGGCCGCGCGGCTCACGTCCCGGCCCATGATCAGCGGCAGGGCGGCCGAGATCATGAACAGGTTCGCTGCCATGACGGTCATGAGCGTGAAAAAGTCCAAGGGCATGAATGGAGCGGGGCGGGGAAAGTACCAGTGCGTGGGGAGGGCGAACGGCGCCGCCGCGCGTCCCCTGGGCCTTTTTCCTTGGGTTCTCTTCGACGGTCTTTTACTGGAACGCAACCTCGGCAAAGCTGCGCAGCTTGCGGCTGTGCAGGCGGTCCACGCCTCCCTTGCGCAAGATCTCGATGGCCCGCATGCCGATGCGCAGGTGCTGGTCCACGCGTTCACGGTAGAAGTGATTGGCCATGCCGGGCAGCTTGATCTCGCCGTGCAGGGGCTTGTCGCTCACGCACAGCAGGGTGCCGTAGGGCACGCGAAAGCGGAAGCCGTTGGCGGCGATGGTGGCGCTTTCCATGTCCAGCGCCACGGCGCGGCTCTGGCTGAAGCGGCGCTGGGGCATGTTGTCGGGCAGCAGCTCCCAGTTGCGGTTGTCGGTGCTGGCCACGGTGCCGGTGCGCATGAAGCGCTTGAGGTCGGCCTCGGGCACCTGGGTCACGTCGGCCACGGCCTGCTGCAGCGCGAGCTGGATCTCGGCCAGGGCCGGGATGGGCACCCACAGCGGAAGTTCTTCGTCCAGCACATGGTCCTCGCGCACATAGGCGTGGGCCAGCACGTAGTCGCCCAGCTGCTGGCTGTTGCGCAGGCCCGCGCAGTGGCCCAGCATCATCCAGGCGTGGGGGCGCAGCACGGCGATGTGGTCGGTGATCGTCTTGGCGTTGGACGGGCCCACGCCAATGTTCACCATGCTGATGCCGCTATGGTCCTTGCGCACCAGGTGGTAGGCCGGCATCTGCGGCAGGCGCGGCGGGGCCACGCCCAGCTCGTCGTTGGCCTCGGCCGGCAGGCCGGTGCGGCGCGTGATCACGTTGCCGGGTTCGATGAAGGCGATGTATTCGCTGTCCGGCTTGGCCATCTCGGCGTGGCCCAGGCGCACGAATTCGTCGATGTAGAACTGGTAGTTGGTGAACAGCACGAAGTTCTGGAACCACTCGGGCGCCGTGCTGGTGTAGTGGCGCAGGCGGTGCAGCGAGTAGTCCACGCGCGGCGCGGTGAACAGCGACAGCGGCTGCGCTTCGCCGGGGCGCGCCTGCCAGGTGCCGTTGGCGATGCCATCGTCCATGGCGGCCAGGTCGGGCAGGTCGAACACATCGCGCATCAGCATGCGGCGCTCGGGGCTTAGCGTGCCTTCGATGTGGTCGTGCTCGGCAAACGAAAAATGGATCGGAATGGGGTGCGCGCTGGTGCCCACTTCGAGCTCGACGTTGTGGCTGGCGCGCAGCAGGCGGAACTGCTCCAGGTAATAGCGCGCGAACAGGTCGGGCCGGGTGAGCGTGGTCTCGTAGCGGCCCGGCCCTTCCACGAAGCCGTAGGCCAGCTTGGTGTCGGCCCGCGCGACGGTGGTGGTGTGCACGCGCACGAAGGGGTAGAACGCCCGCACGGCGCTCGCCGGAGTCTCGCCCGCCACGAAGCGCTGCATGGCGTCGCGCAGGTGGCCGATCTGTTGCTGGTAGATGCGCTGCACCTGGGCCAGGGCATCGGCGGGGTCGGTATGGCGGGTGGGTGCGATGAAATCAGGGATGAGGGGCATGGCGCTATTGTCCACAAGCCTGCGGTGGCCGTTATGACGGTCGCTCACGCCGGTCTCTCGCGCATCCAGCGCAGGACTTCCTGCGCATCCTGCGGCTTGGCCACCACGTACCCCTGGATGAAATGACAGCCCAGGCGCTGCAGGAGATCCACCTGCTCCCGCGTTTCCACCCCCTCTGCCACCGTCTGGATCTGCAGGCTGCGGGCCATCTGGATGATCGCCGTCACAATGGCCACGTCGTCCGCGTTGCCCGGGGTGTCCGCCACGAATGACCGGTCGATCTTGAGCTTGTCGATGGGGTAGCGCTTGAGATAGGCCAGCGAGGAATACCCCGTGCCGAAGTCATCGATGGAGATGCCGATGCCCAGCGCCTTTAGCGCGTTGAGCGTCTCCAGGGTCTGGCCGCTCTGGTGCATGAGCACCGACTCGGTGAGCTCGACCTCCAGGTATTGCGGCGCCAAACCGGTTTCCTGCAGCACCGCGGCGATTTCGCCCGCCACGTCCCGCTGGCGGAACTCCAGGGCCGAGAGGTTGACCGCCACCGGCACGCGGGCCAGGCCCTGGTCCTGCCAAGCCTTGAGCTGGCGGCAGGCTTCGCGCAGCACCCAGCGGCCGATGGGCGTGATGAGGCCGCGCGATTCGCAAAACGGGATGAACTCGGCGGGCCCCACCAGCCCCCGCTCGGGATGGCGCCAGCGCACCAGCGCTTCAAACCCTTGCAGCGCCCCGTCTTGCAGCCGCATCTGCGGCTGGAAATGCAGCACGAAGCCGTTGTGGGCGATGGCCTCGCGCAGCAGACGCTCGTGCTGCAGCACGTCCATGGCGCTGGCCTCCATGCCGGGGTCGTAGAACTGGCGGTGGCCGCGGCCGTTGTCCTTGGCGTGGTGCATGGCGGCGTCGGCGCAGCGCAGCAGGGCATCCGCGGTGGCCGCGTGCTCAGGGAACAGCGCGATGCCGATGGAGGGCGAGATGGTCAGCGGCAACGCATCCACGGTGAATGCGCCGTGCATCGCGTGCAGCAGCTTGTCGGCCACGGTGGCGGCGTCATGGCCCCCCTGCACGTCGGTCAGCACCACCACGAACTCATCGCTGCCCAGGCGCGCCACCACGTCGGCGTCACGCACACCCTGGCGCAGCCGCTCGGCCACCTGACACAGCAGCTGGTCACCCGCGTGGTGTCCCAGCGAATCGTTCACGGTCTTGAAGTGGTCGAGGTTCACGAACAGCACCGCCGCCTGGCCGTGCCGGCGGCGCGCCAGCGAGAGCACCTGTGACAGCTGCTCCATCAGGAAGTGCCGGTTGGGCAGCTGCGTGAGCGGGTCGTGCAGCGCAATGAACGCCTCGCGCTGCTGGGCCTGCTTGCGGGCCGTGATGTCCCGCACCACCACGATCCGGTAGTCCGCGTGGTTCATGGGCATGGTCTTGCCCACCACTTCGACGGGAATCGTGTGGCCGTCCTTGTGGCGGATCGTGACCTCGTAGGGATCCTCGCGTCCGCTGCGGGTGTAGTCCAGCGCCACGGCCCGCCATTCGGGGCTGATGAAGTTGAAGATCGACAGGCCAACCACTTCCGGCAGCGCAAACCCTGTGAGCCGGGTCAGCGCCTCGTTGCCATCGGTGATGAGGCCGTCACGGTGGAACACGATGGCTTCATCCGTGGCCTCGGTGAACTTGCGCATGCGCTCTTCGCTCTGGCGCACCTGCCGTTCCGAGCGCCAGCGCTCGGTGATGTCGGTGATCAGCACGAATGCGCCCAGCTGCAGCGAAGCGGCGCCAAAGTGCGGAATCAGGTTGACCTCGATCACCCGCGCCTCGCCATTGGGCAAGGTCTGCTCGCGGGTGTACTTCACGTGTTCGCCGCGCACGCAGCGCTGCACGTGGGGTTCGATCGCGTGCCACGCCTTCTCGCCAATGGCTTCCTTCACCGTCAAGCCCTGGATGGACTCGGTGCTGTGGCCGTTGTAGGCGGCATACCCTTGGTTGGCGAACTGGCAGCGCAGCCCTGGCAGGTCGTAGTAGGCGATCAGCGCCGGTACCGAGTCCGCGATCAGCCGCAGCAGCGCATCGCTGGTGCCGCGCGGCTCAGGGTTTGGGAGGGCGGTGGAAAGTTCTTGCATGGCAGGGAACGGGACCATTTCGTTATAGCCGATGCACCTGACGCGAGCCTTGGGGTTAGTCAGCATGGTGTTGCCCGGCAAGAGGGAATGCCTTGGGCTCCTTCTTCTGTCACCATGCGGTCCTGGTGCGAGCGGATGACCCAGAAAGGTGTGCGGGGGCGATGCAAGAGTTCGAGGGCTTTTCCACGGCGATGGCCGTGCTGGCCAGTGCCGCGGGGTGCGGCCTGTTGATGGGGATCGAGCGTGAGCGGCGCAAGGGGGATGGGCCGGATCGGGCGCTGGCCGGCGTACGCTCGTTCACGCTGGCCTCCCTCAGCGGCGCAGCCGCCGCACTGGCCGCGATGCCCGCATTGGTCGTGTTGGGAGCGGCCTTCGTGGCTGCCCTGGCGGTGGTGGCCTACGCGCGTGACCGCTCCGGCGACCCGGGGGTCACCACCGAGATCGCCTTGCTGCTGGCCTACCTGATCGGGGTGACATGCGCGCGCGACCAACTGCTGGCCGCCGCGCTGGCGGTGGTGGTGACGGCACTGCTGGCGCTGCGCGATGCCTTGCACCAGTTCTCCAACCAGTGGCTCCAGCCCGGCGAAGTGCGCAGCGGGCTGGTGTTGGCCGCGCTGGCCTTGCTGGTGTATCCGCTCGCGCCCGATGCGCCACTGTGGCATGGCGTGCTGAACCCGAAGGTGGTGGTCCGGCTGGTCATCGTGCTGCTGGTGATCCAGTCGCTCGCGCACCTGGCCCGGCGTCTCATGCAGGCGCGCCACGCAGTGGCGCTCTCGGCCGTGGCTTCGGGATTCGTGTCGAGCACGGCCACCATCGGGAGCCTGGGCATGGAGGTGCGGGCAGGACATGCAACGGCGCGCGCCCACGCGGGGGCGGCGGTGCTGTCGTGCGTGGCCACCATGGTCCAGATTGTCGTGGTGGCGGCGACAGTGCAGCCTCAGTGGATCACCCGGCTGTGGCTGCCTGCGCTGGCCGGCGGCTGCGTGGCGGCGGCATTGGGCTGGTGGGGCGTGGGGCTCGGGTCGGCCCGCCAGGACGCCGGTCAGGGGCTGCGGGAGCCGATGCATTTGCCGCCCGACACGCCCATGTTCAAGCTGCGCGACGCCTTGCTGATCGCCGCGCTTCTCACGGGTATCCAGGTGGGGGTGCACCTGCTGACGGCCTGGCAGGGCGACGCCGGCATGCTCGCCGGCGCCCTGTTGGCGGCCCTGGCCGATGTGCATGCGGCCACCGCGGCGGTGCTGGTACAGGGCGAGCCGCAAAGTCCGTCGGGGCCCGCCATCGCTTCGGCACTGATGGCCGCGCTGCTGGTGCATGCCGGCAGCAAGTGTGCGGTGGCGCTGGCCAGTGGCGGGTGGCGCTACGCGCTGGCCGTGGCGCCGGGCGTCCTTGCACACACCTTGGCTTTTGCGGGGGTGCTGGCCCTGCAGTGATGAGGGTTGCCGCGGGCGGACCCGGATAATCGGCCGATGACTTCCAAAGAAACCCCCGCCAGCACCGCGTTCAGCACGCTGGCCCTGAGCCCCGCCATGCTGGCCAATCTGCAGCAGCTGGGCTACACGCAAATGACGCCCATCCAGGCGGCCAGCCTGCCGCCCGCCTTGCTGGGCAAGGACCTGATCGCCCAGGCCAGCACCGGCAGCGGCAAGACGGCCGCGTTTGCGCTGGCCCTGCTGGCCAACCTCAACCCCCGCCGGTTTGCGGTGCAGGCCCTGGTGCTGTGCCCCACGCGCGAGCTGGCCGACCAGGTGAGCACCGAGATCCGCCGCCTGGCGCGCGCTGAGGAGAACATCAAGGTCGTGACCCTGTGCGGCGGCGTGCCGCTGCGCGGCCAGATGCTGAGCCTGGAACACGGCGCGCACATCGTGGTGGGTACGCCTGGCCGCGTGATGGACCACCTGGAGCGCCAGCACCTGACGCTGGAAGCGCTCAACACCCTGGTGCTGGACGAAGCCGACCGCATGCTGGACATGGGCTTCTTCGACGACATCGTGACCGTGGCGCGCCAGTGCCCCAAGGAGCGCCAGACCCTGCTGTTCTCGGCCACTTACCCCGAAGGCATTGCCAAGCTCAGTGCGCAGTTCATGAAGAACCCGCAGCAGATCACCGTGCAGGCGCAGCATGCCGAAGGCAAGATCGAGCAGCGCTGGTACGAGGTGAAGAACAGCGAACGCCTGCATGTGGTGTCGCAACTGCTCAACCACTTCCGTCCGGATTCGTCCATTGCGTTCTGCAACACCAAGCAGCAGTGCCGCGATCTCGTGGGCGTGCTGCAGGCCCAGGGTTTCAGCGCGCTCGCGCTGTTTGGCGAGCTGGAGCAGCGCGAGCGCGACCAGGTGCTGGTGCAGTTTGCCAACAAGAGCTGCTCGGTGCTGGTGGCCACCGACGTGGCCGCGCGGGGTCTCGACATTGCCAACCTGGCCGCCGTGATCAACGTGGACGTGACGCCCGACCCCGAAGTGCACATCCACCGCATCGGCCGCACCGGCCGGGGCGATGCCGAGGGCCTGGCGCTGAACCTGGCCAGCATGGACGAGATGGGCCACGTGGGCAAGATCGAGCAGTTGCAGGGCCGCGAGTCGCGCTGGTTCCCGATCACCGAACTCAAGCCCACCGGCAGCGGCCCGCTGGTGCCGCCCATGGTCACCCTCCAGATCATCGGCGGCCGCAAGGAGAAGATCCGCGCCGGCGACGTGCTGGGCGCGCTGACTGGCGACATGGGCTACACCCGCGAGCAGGTGGGCAAGATCAATGTGAACGACTTCTCCACCTACGTGGCGGTGGATCGCGCGATTGGCGCCCAGGCCGTGCAGCGGCTCAACAGCGGGCGCGTCAAGGGCAAGAGCGTGAAGGCCCGACTGGTGACGGGCTATCAGGAGTTTGAATGAAATTGGGCTCCAACGCTTACTTGAAAAGCGCTGGTAGCTATTAATTGTGTAGCGTATATCGGATTGGCGAAGCGTAATCCGGCGCCCTCGCAAAAACTCCAAGAGTCACCGCCCCGCCGCGCCCGCAGCCTCCAGCATCCGCACCATCTCGCGAAAGCCCCGCTGGCGCGCCAGCTGCAGCGGCGTATTGCCTTGCCGGTCAGTCAGCGCGGTGCTCGCCCCCGCCTTCAAGAGTGCCTGCAGCGTGGCCTGGTGGCGGGGCCCGCCGTTGCCCAGCACGATGGATTCGATGAGCGCCGTCCAGTGCAGGTTGTTCACATGGTCCAGCGGCGCCCCGGCGGCGATCAGCTGCCGCACAACGCCGTCGTGCCCCAGGTGGGCAGCGGCGATCAGGGCCGTGCCGTCGTAGCGGCTGGTCACCTGTTTGGCGCTGGCGCCCAGCTGCAGCAGCAGGCGCAGCGTGGCCTCGTCGTCGGCCACGGCGGCGATGGTCACTGCGTCGTAACGGTCGTTCTCCAGCGCATTCAGGTCGGCACCAGCCTGGGCAAGGGCGCGGATGGCATCGGCCTGCCGGGCAAAGGTGGCGACATGCAGCGGCGTGCGGCCGTAGCCATCGCGCGCGTTCACGTCGGCCCGTGCCGCGATCAGTTTGGAGATTGCGGGCACATCGCCCCGCGCCGCAGCCGCATGCAGGCCCTGGTAGGCCGCAGTTTCTGCCGCCGTAGGCGGCACCTGGGCCTGGGCCGGGGTGGCACAGGCCAGTGCGGCGGCCAGGGCGAATGCTAGGTTCCAGGGCTTCATGGGGGCCTCCGATGGCGTGGGTTGCGGGTGAGGGCGCGGGTGGCGGCTGCGCGCGATCAATTACTTCAGCAGTTCAGCGACCTTGGCGATACCCGCCGCGGCGCACTGCTCGTCCAGATGGCCGCCGGGCGCACCGCCCACGCCCACGGCGCCAATCACCTCGTTGCCCACCTTCACGGGCACGCCGCCGCCCAGCAGCAGGTAGCCGGGGATGTTGACAAGGTTGGCCGCTGCGGGGTTCTTCTGTGCGCCTTCCATCATGGCCAGCGTGGTGTTCTTGGCCGATGCCGAGGTGTAGGCCTTGAGGCGGCTGGCTTCCAGCGTGTGCGGGCCGGCGTTGTCGGCGCGCTGCACGGCGCGCACGGTGCCGGCGCGGTCCACCACGGTGGCGGTCACGGCATAGCCGTTGGCGGTGCAGGTGGCCACGGTTTGGGCGGCGATCTGCGTGGCCAGGTCCAGCGACATGTTCTTTTCGGTGCGCACGCCTTCGGCGCTGGCGGCGGTGGCGATCAGGGACAGGGTGAGGGCGGCGACGGTAGCGAGGCGGTTTTGCATGGTGTTCTCCGGTGTTTCTGGTTCGGTGCCACCCGTTGTGGCGCCGTGGGAGAACTGTAGAAATTGCCGGTGTTTTGGAACATTCGTGCGGCTACGCGAACGGCTCCGTAGAACTACTGAATCGACGCATCCCCCGGAGGCGCTGCGCGCCTTCCCCCTTCTCTCGCCCCGCTGCGCGGGCCGGGAAGAGGGACGCCGCCAGTGCCTGCACGTTGATTTGGCGGCCCTTGCAAGGCGGCCGCTGGCGAAACCGCGGCTTTACGCGCCAGGGACGGAATCCACCAGCGCCGCATATCGCCGGATCAGCTGCGCCAGCGACTCCGCCCCCAGCTTGCCAAACAGGTTGGCGCGGTGGGTTTCCACCGTGCGCGGCGAGAGTTCGAGCGCCCGGCCGATCTCCTTGTTGGTCAACCCTTCGACGATCAGGCCCAGCACCTCGCGCTCGCGGGCCGAGAGCTGCGCGTAGCGCTCGCGCGCCTGCTGGTCGGCCTGGTGGCGCTCGCGCGAGCGCACAAGCTGGCGCACGGCGTTCTGCAGGGCTTCGATCAGCACCTCGTCGTCCACCGGCTTTTCCAGGAACTCGGCGGCGCCGGTCTTGAAGGCGCGGCGGCACATCTCCACTGTGCCGTGGCCAGTAAGCAGGATCACGGGCTGGTCCACGCCCTGCGCCAGCAGTTGCTCCAGCACGGTGAGGCCGCTGGTGCCTGGCATGCGCACGTCCAGCACGATGGCGCCGATGCTGACGCGGTCGAACCCGGCCAAGAACGACTGCGGGTCGGCCCAGGTCTGCACGCGCAGGCCCACGGTGCCGATCAGGAGGCCCAGGCTGTCCCGCACGGCGGCGTCGTCGTCCACGAGGTGGATCAAAGGCGAGAGGGAAGGGGCGGCGGTGTCGGTCATGGCCGGGTGGGGGTGGTGAAGGACGTGGCGGTGGGAGCAGCGGGCGCCGTGGGAAGGGTCAGCACAAACTCCGCGCCCCGGCCTTGTGAACCCGGGGCCTCGGGCGCCAGCGCCAAGTGGGCGCCCATCGCCTGGGCCAGGCTTTCGCACAGCGTAAGGCCCAGGCCCAGCCCGCCGCGGCGGGTGGTGAAGAACGGCTCGAACAGGCGCTGGCGCGCCTCGGGCGGGATGCCGGGGCCGTCGTCGCGCACCGAGAGCGCCACGTGCGCGGCGTCCGGAAGCGACAGGCCAATGCGCAGGCGGCGCTCGGCGGGCGGCATCTGCTCCAGCGCCTGCAAGGCGTTGGTCAGCAGGTTGTGCAGGATCTGCTGCAGCGCCACGGGCTCGGCCAGCACGGGCGGCAGGTCGGGGACGGCGGCATCCACTTCCACGGCCACGCCGTGCTGCGCCAGGTCAGGCTGCAGCAGGCGCAGGGCATCCTGCACCACGGCGGGCAGCGGCAGGGGCTGCACCTGGCCGCCCAGGTCGGGACGCTCCACCAGGCGGCGCAGGCGGCCCACCACGGCCGAGGCGCGGCGCGCCTGCTCCACAGCGCGCGCGAGGGCGGACTGGGCGGTGCCGAGATCGGGCGGGTCATCGTCCAGCAGGCGCTGCGCGGCCTGGGTGCTGGACAGCAGCGCGGTCAGCGGCTGGTTCAGCTCGTGCGCCATGCCGGCCGCGAGTTCGCCCAGCGTGTTCAGCCGCGCCACCTGGCCCAGGCGCAGCAGTTCCTCTGCCCGCTGGCGTGCGGCGCGCTGGCGCCACAGGGCATGGCCCGCGGCCCACAGCCCGGCCGTGAGCACGCACCAGCCCAGCATGCCCCACCAGGGCAGCTCGCTCAGGCCCACGCTGCGCAGCGCCACCACCTCCAGCGGCTGGCTGGCGGCGGCCAGCTGCTTGTGAAAGTCATAAGAGCGGAGCCGGCTGGCGCCAGCGTCGTCGCCTGCGCGGCCGGGCTGCACCACAAAGGCCTTGCCGCCGTGCTCCAGCGTCACGCGAACGGGGCTGCGGTCCCGGTCCATGGGCCACTCCTCGGCCGGGATGGTGGCGCGCAGGTCGATCTGCAGCGCATAGCTGGCGGGCGTGCCGGCCAGCACCAGGTGGTAGCGGCCCGCGGGCAGGTCCAGTGCCGCCATGGCCGCATGGCCGGTGCGGCGCGAAGCGGCCTCGGCGGCCGACAGCTCGGCCTGCAGCGGGACGGGCCATGGGTCCTGCCCAGTGCGCTGCAGCACGGCCAGGATCTGCGGGTACACCGAGGGCAGGCGGGGCAGGGGAGCCGCAGAAGCGGCATCGCCAGCAGCGGCGCCGGGCTGCAGCAGCGCCAGGGTGGCCATGATGGCGTCGTGCTGCACCACGCGCTGGCTCAGCAGCCGGTGCACGATGCGCGCGTCGGTCTCGAAAGCGGCGTGCAATTGCTGCAGCCGCGTGGCAGCCAGCCCGAGCGCCCCCGCGCACGCCACCACTGCCCACAGCAGCAGGCTGGCGAGCGGGGGCGGAAAACGGCGATGGCGCCAGGCCGGAGGCATGCGCGGATTCTGGCATGGGCGCGCAGCCGCTGATGTGGAGAAAGCCCCGCTTAAGATGGCGCTGGTGTAATGGCCGGCCTGTTTTCTGCTCCGGTCCATGCCTTTGCCCATGCCCTCCACCCCATCCGCCGCCCATCCCTGGCTTTCGCCGCGCAACCTGCTCTGGGCCTCGGTGGCCGTGGCGGTGGTGACCATCGCGCTCAAGACGCTGGCTTGGGTGGTCACGGGTTCGGTGGGCTTGCTGTCCGACGCCATGGAGTCGTTCGTGAACCTGGCCAGCGCCATGTTCGCCCTGGCCATGGTCACCGTGGCGCAGCGCCCGGCCGACGATGACCATCCTTACGGCCACCACAAGGCCGAGTACTTTTCTTCGGGCTTCGAAGGCATCCTCATCGTGGGCGTTTCGGCGGGCATCCTGTGGGCCGCCGGCCACCGCCTGGTGGACCCGCAGCCGCTCGAGCAGGTGGGCTGGGGCCTGGGCCTGTCCGTCCTCAGCTCCGCCCTCAACGGGCTGCTGGCCTGGGTGATGTTCCGTTCGGCACGGGAGCACCGCTCCATTGCGCTGGAGGCCGACGCGCGCCACCTGGTCACCGACGTGTGGACCTCAGCCGGCGTGCTCGTAGGCATCGCCGGGGCAGCCCTTACCGGCTGGCTCTGGCTGGACGCGCTGGCGGCCATCGCAGTGGCGCTCAACATCCTGAAGGAGGGCGTGGAGCTGGTCTGGCGCTCTTCGCAAGGCTTGATGGACGCCGCCGTGGAGCCTGAAGTGCAAGCCGCCATCGACACCACGCTGCAGCAGTTCGTGCAGGCCCAGCCGCCGGGCGCGCTGCGCTTTGACCATGTGTCCACTCGCCGCGCGGGCCAGCGCCAGTTCGTGGACATGCACCTGCACATGCCCGCGCACTGGACGTTGCGCCATGCCGCCGAACTGCGCGGCCAGGTGGAGCGCGCCCTGATGGCCGCCGTGCCCGGCCTGCGCGCCACCATCGAGCTGCTGCCCACCGACGTGGAGGCGCATTTTGACGACCCGAAGGATGAATTGAAGTGATCAGCGTATTGCAGCGCGTGCGCGAGGCGCGCGTGGAGGTGGAAGGACAGACCGTGGGCGCCATCGGCGCGGGCCTGCTGGTACTGGTGTGCGCGGAGCGCGGCGACACCGAAGCCGAGGCCGACAAGCTGCTGGCCAAGATCCTGAAGCTGCGCATCTTTTCGGACGCTGCCGGCAAGATGAATCAGAGCGTGCAGGACGTGGACGGCCGCGGAACCTGCGGAGGCATTCTGCTGGTGAGCCAGTTCACCCTCGCCGCGGACACCACGGGCGGCAACCGCCCGAGTTTTACCAACGCTGCACCACCCGCGGAAGGCCAGCGCCTGTACGAATACCTGGTGGCCCAGGCGCGCAAGGTGCACCCGGATGTGGCCACGGGCCGGTTCGCGGCGGACATGCAGGTGCACCTGGTCAACGACGGACCGGTGACGATCCCGCTGCGGATGGCGCCTGTGCCGGCGGCAGCGGCGGCTGGCTGAACGCGTGACCTCGGTTCGGCCCGCAGCCGGCCGTGGGGTTGTCCGCGCGGCGACGGCGCGCGGGCAGCAAATTCTGTAGGCTCGGGCACGCGCGTTCCGTTCTTCTGCTCTTTTTTCTTCTGATGCGGCGCGCGCTCCGCCGTCCACCCGCCGCGCGCCCCCTGCCAGCCCTGCTTCACCCGTGACCCAAACCGCCCCCGCTGTCCTGCCTGATCCGCCCTCGCCACCCCGCGCCTTGTGGGTGATGTACCTGTGCCTGCTGTCGGCCTTTGCGCTGAGCCAGGCCTACCGCTCCGTCACCAGCATCATCGCCGCGGGGCTGCAGGCGGACTTTGGCATTTCGCCAGACTCGCTGGGCGCGTTTGCAGGCCTGTTTGGCCTGTCGTTTGGCGTGACCCAGCTCCTCATGGGCATCGGCATGGACCTGTACGGCCTGCGCCGCACGGTGCTAGTGGCTTTTCCGTTGGCGGGGCTGGGGGCCGCGGTATCGGCCCTTGCGCCCAGCTATGGCTGGCTGATGCTGGGCCAGCTGCTGATCGGTGTGGGCTGCTCTCCGGCGTTCCTGGCTTGCACCGTCTTCGTTGCGCGCCACTTTCCTGCGCAGCGCTTCGCCTTTTTCTCGGGCGTGGGCATGGGGGTGGGCGGGTTGGGGCTGTTGTTCACCGGCACACCGCTGGCCTGGATGGTGCAGCACGGCGGCTGGCGTGCGGGGTTCGCGGTTCTGGCGGTGTTGTCGCTTCTGTCGTGGCTGCTGATTTTTCTGCGTGTGCACGAGCCCGCATTGGCGCAAGCACCCCAGGGTCCGCGCGAGTCGTGGGCGCAGGCGGCGCGCCGGTTTGGCAGTTTGCTCAAGGTGCCGCACACCTGGGGCATCCTGATTCTGGGCATGACCTGCTACGCCGCCTTCCTGACCCTGCGCGGCCTGTGGCTTGGGCCCCTGCTGATGGGGCGGTATGGTTTTTCGCTCATCGACAGCGGCAACGTGGCCCTGGTGCTGTCGATGCTCGCGCTGTTCGTGCCCGCCGCGTTTGGCCGCATGGACCCCGGGCCTACACGGCGGCGGCGCTGGATCACCCACTTCTCCCTGCTCATGGGCAGCCTGTTTCTGCTGCTGGCCTTCTGGCACCACGCCACTGCCAACGTGGTGCTGATCTTCCTCATGGGGCTGCTGTCGGGCTACGGCGTGCTGCAGTACGCGGACGTGCGCTCGTCCTATCCACCCGAGATGACGGGCCGCGCGCTGTCGCTGTACACCATGTCCATGTTCCTGGGCGTGGCGCTGATGCAATCGCTCACGGGCCTGTTGGCCGCGTGGGCGCAGCGGCAGGGCGTTGAGCCCTACCAGGCGGTCATGGTGTGCATCGCCTGCATGTTGGCGGCGGCATCGACGGCGTTTCGATGGCTGCCGCGGTCGCCGCTGCTGGGGCGCAAAGCCTGAGGCCTGCGGGGCGGGTCGGATCGCACCGGGCGGGCAGTGGGCAGTTATGAATGATAAAAAAATGATAGCTGCCAGCGCTTGATGGATAAGCGCTGGAGCCAATTTTGATGCATGAGCGCTGGGCGGCCGACTCTACTGGCGCCAGAAAAACAGCGCCGCCATCACCAGCCCTGTCAGTACGATCCCGCCGCGCAGCCAGTCGGCCGGGATGCGCCGCGCCACGCGCGCTCCCCCATAGCCGCCCGCTGTGGCTGCCAAGGCCATCATCAGCGCCTGCGGCCATAGCACCACGCCGCCCGCTGCATAGATGGCCACCGCAATGGCGGTGAGCAGGGCCGACACCCAGTTCTTGAGGCCATTCATGGCATTGAGCTGCGTTTGCCCCAGCAGGCCAAACAGCGCCAGCAGCAAGATGCCCAGCCCCCCGTTGAAGTAGCCGCCGTACGCGGCCACCGCCAGCACCCCTGCGGTGGCCTTGGCGGTGGACGGCTTGCCGCCCGCCAGCATCCGGCGCAGCTGCGGCCCAAACGCAAACAGCGCCGTGGCCGCCAGCAGCAGCCAGGGCACCACGCGGCGGAAGGTGGCGTCGGGCGTGACCAGCAGCAACGCCGCCCCCGCCGCGCCACCGATGAGCGACAGCACCACCAAGAGGCGCATCGACAGGCCCGGCGGCGGGGCGGTGTCCTCGCGAAAACCCCAGGCCCCGGCGATGTAGCCCGGCAGCAGCGCCACGGTGCCGGTGGCATTGGCCACGACAGGGGGCACGCCGGTGAACACAAGGGCGGGCAGTGTCAGAAAGCTGCCGCCGCCAGCGACAGCGTTCAGGGCGCCGGCCACGAAGGCGGCGGCCAGCAGCAGGGCGGTTTCGAACAGCAGCATGTCTCCTCGCCGGTCAGGTGGACCGGGCCGTTGTGATCATTGGGTTGATCTTAGGTGGAGAAACTGCGGCTTTTGGGTTGAATTGAGTGGATGAAAGGCGAAAGTGATTTGCGCGATGCCCTGGTGCGCGAGTCAGGCCGCATACGGGTCCGCAAACCCCAGCTCTTGCAAGATGGCCGTTTCATAGGCTTCCATCTCCTGAGCATCCGCTTCGCTGGTCTCGTGGTCCCACCCCTGCGCGTGCAGCGTGCCATGGACCAGCATGTGGGCGTAGTGCTCTTCCAGGGTCTTGTTCTGCTCTTTCGCCTCGCGCTCGATCACGGGGGCGCACAGCACCAGATCGGCGGTCACCACCGGCTCCTGGGTGTAGTCGAAGGTGAGCACGTTGGTCGCGTAGTCCTTCTTACGGTACTCGCGGTTGAGCTCCCGGCCCTCGTCGGTGCCGACGATGCGCACGGTGATCTCGGCGTCGGTGGCCAGGGCATGGCGGATCCAGCGCGTGACCTTGTGGCGGGGTAGCGCTGCCCGATGGGCGGCCGCGCCATCGAACTGGCCGAACTGCAGCGACAGGGAGAGTTGGTTCAGGGGCATGGGGGTGTTCTGGGCTGCTGGCGCTTGATGGGAAAGCGTAAGCAGCTATCAAATTAGGAGTATGGGCGGGCCTAGTCGCGCGCCCGTGCCGCCGGGGCGCGGCGCGGCGCGTCGTACGCATCCACAATGCGCGCCACCAGCGGGTGGCGCACCACATCGGCGCTGGTGAACCGGGTGATCGAGATGCCCTTCACCCGCTTGAGAACGCGCTCGGCGTCGATCAGCCCGCTCAGCGCGCCCTTGGGCAGGTCGATCTGGCTCACGTCGCCGGTCACCACGGCCTTGGCGCCAAAGCCGATGCGGGTGAGGAACATCTTCATCTGCTCCGGCGTGGTGTTCTGCGCCTCGTCGAGGATGACGAACGCGTTGTTCAGCGTGCGCCCGCGCATGAAGGCCAGCGGCGCGATCTCGATCGCGTTGCGCTCGAAGGCTTTTTGCACCTTGTCATAGCCCATCAGCTCGTACAGCGCGTCGTACAGCGGGCGCAGATAGGGGTCCACCTTCTGCGCCAGGTCGCCGGGCAGGAAGCCCAGGCGCTCGCCCGCTTCGACGGCCGGGCGGGTGAGCACGATGCGCTGCACGGCGCTCCTCTCCAGCGCATCCACGGCGCTGGCCACCGCCAGATAGGTCTTGCCGGTGCCCGCCGGGCCGATGCCGAAGGTGATGTCGTGCGTGGCGATGTTCTGCAGGTACAGGGCCTGCGTGGGGGTGCGGCCGCGCAGGTCGGCCCGGCGCGTGTTCAGCACGATGGCGTCGTCGGGCGCCTCCAGCAGCTCGGTATCGCCGGCCAGCATGAGTTGCAGGTGGTCCTCGGGAATGGGGTGGTCGGCCATCTCATACAGGGCCTGCAGCAGTTCCATGGCCTGCGTCGCCTTGGCCTTGGGGCCATCCACCTTGAACTGCTCGTGCCGGTGCGCAATGCTCACCTCCAGGGCCACCTCGATGGTGCGCAGATGGACATCGGCCGGCCCGCACAGGTGGGTGAGCCGGGTGTTGTTGTGGGGGATGAAAGTGTGGCGCAGGATCACGCGGATAATTCCCGTCAGGCTGCCGAAATCACGGCACGAACGATGGCGCTGCCGTGGGTGCGGCCGCCAGCAAAGGACATCAATGATAGGCAAGTTGACCGGCACGCTGCTGGAGAAGAACCCCCCCGAGGTGCTGGTGGACTGCCACGGCGTCGGCTACGAGGTGTATGTGCCCATGAGCACGTTCTACAACCTTCCCGCCCTGGGAGAGCGTGTGAGCCTGTTGACGCAGTTCATTGTGCGCGAGGACGCGCAATTGCTGTATGGTTTTGCCACCGCGCCGGAGCGCCAGGCGTTCCGCGAACTGATCAAGATCTCAGGCGTGGGGCCGCGCACGGCGCTGTCCATCCTGTCGGGCATGGGCGTGGCGGACCTCGCCCAGGCGGTTTCGCTGCAGGAGGCGGGGCGCCTGGTCAAGGTGCCGGGCATCGGCAAGAAGACGGCCGAGCGGCTGCTGCTGGAGCTCAAGGGCAAGCTCGGGGCCGACATCGGCGCGGTGCGCGGCGGGGCCACCAGCGACGCGCAGGCGGATATCCTTCAGGCCCTGCTGGCCTTGGGGTACAACGACAAGGAGGCCGCGGCAGCGCTCAAGGCGCTGCCTGCGGATGTGGGAGTGAGTGACGGGATCAAGCTGGCGCTGAAGTCGCTGGCCCGGTAATGGATCGAAACAGAGGGAGTCCTGAATGACGTATCACGCTTCAATGAAATTGGCCGGCCTCTTCATGGCGGTGGCGATGACCGCCTGTGGCGGCGGCGGTGGCAGTGAAAACACGGTAACGCCGGCACCTACGCCCGCACCTGCACCTGCCCCTGCGCCCGAGCCCACGCCGCCCGCACCCGCGCCTGCGCCTGCTCCGGCCCCCGCGCCCGCGCCGAGCCCGGGAAACACCGAGCGGATCGAGCCCCTCGACACGGGCGTGCCCAAATCGGCGGCCGACACCGCCGCCAAGTCGACTGCGCGCGCAGCCACCGTGCCCGCCGCGTCCGTACGCCTGGGGCCGCTGGACAACGCGCAGGCCCTGGTCAAGAAGGCCACGCAGGCACCGCTGACCAAAGGCGATCCCCAGCAGATCGGCGTGTCCCGCCCCGTCAGCGCCACGGCCAAGCCGCGCGACCTGATGGGCCAGCTCCAATGGCAGCCCGTGGGCGGTGGCTTGCAGCGTGCCGCCATCAGCTTCACGGCCGACGGTGCCCAGGGCGTGCGCCTGGGGGTGCTGGTGCGCCAGCTGCCGGCCGGCACCGTGCTGCGCTTCTACGCCCAGGCGGGCGGCGAAGTGGTGCAGGTGACGGGCGAAGAGGTGCTGCGCACCATCCAGCGCAACCTGGATGCGGGCGACAAGGGCGATGCTGCGCGCACCTACTGGGGTCCGGATTTTGGTGGTGCTGAAACCACGCTGGAGCTGCAGACGCCCGTGGCCGCGCGGCTGGAAGAGCTGGACATCGCGGTGCCTACCCTCTCGCACTTCTTCATCTCGCCCGACCAGGCCACCGCTGCGGCCTCCTTCTCCAAGGTGGGCGAAGCGGGCACCTGCAACATCGATGTCTCCTGCAAGCCCGAACTCAGCGCCGAAAGCCGCTCCGTCGCCCGCATGATCTTCGTGATCGAAGGCGGCAGCTACCTGTGCAGCGGCACCCTGCTCAACGACAGCCAGTCGAGCAAGGCCCCCCACTTCCTGTCGGCGCACCACTGCATTTCAACCCAGACTGTGGCGTCCTCGCTCACCACCGACTGGTTCTACCGCTCCACAGCGTGCAACAGCGGCGCCGTGAACGCGGGCACGCAACGGGTGGCGGGCGGTGCCCAGCTCCTGTTTGCGGACTCGCAGACCGACACCTCCTTCATGCGCCTGAACAGCCCCGCGCCCCAGGGCAGCGTGTTTGCCGGCAGCTACTTTGGCTCCGTCACGCCCGAGGTCCCCGTGGTGGGCATCCACCACCCGCGTGGCGACCTGCAAAAGACCAGCGCGGGCTCGGTGCTGCAGTTCAGCCACTGCAGCAACGAGCAGTGCTTCCCCGCCACGCAGCAGGATGGCGGTTTCTACACCGTGAGCTGGAATTCGGGCACCACCGAAGGCGGCAGCAGCGGCTCGGGCCTGTTCTTAACCATCGGCTCTACCCGCTATCTGGTCGGCACGCTGTATGGCGGCTCGTCCAGCTGCCAGGCGCCTACCGGTCGGGACCATTACGGCCGCTTCGACCGGCCGTTCAAGTCCGCCCTCAAGACGTGGCTGATGCCCGGCTCCTGAGGCGCGGGCCGGTGAGTGCATACGCAGCAATACGATGACCATCCAGACCGACGACTTCGCACCAGCACCCGCCAAACGCGTCATCTCCGCCAACCCGGCCTCGCCGCAGGAAGAGGCCATTGAACGCGCCCTGCGCCCAAAGCTCCTGCAGGAGTACGTGGGCCAGGCCAAGGCGCGCGAGCAGCTGGAGATCTTCATCGGCGCGGCGAGGAAGCGTGAAGAGGCGCTGGACCACGTGTTGCTGTTCGGCCCGCCGGGCCTGGGCAAGACCACGCTCAGCCACATCATTGCGGCCGAGCTGGGCGTCAACCTGCGCCAGACCAGCGGCCCGGTGCTGGAAAAGCCCAAGGACCTGGCGGCGCTGCTGACCAACCTGGAAAAGAACGACGTTCTTTTCATCGACGAGATCCACCGCCTCTCGCCCGTGGTCGAGGAAATCCTCTACCCCGCGCTGGAGGACTACCAGATCGACATCATGATCGGCGAAGGGCCCGCCGCGCGCAGCATCAAGCTCGACCTGCAACCCTTCACCCTGGTGGGCGCCACCACGCGTGCCGGCATGCTCACCAATCCGTTGCGCGACCGCTTCGGCATCGTCGCGCGGCTGGAGTTCTATACCTCCGAAGAACTCGCGCGCATCGTTCAGCGCAGCGCCGGCCTGCTCAATGCCCCCATGGATGAAGATGGCGGCTTCGAGATCGCCCGCCGTTCGCGCGGCACGCCGCGCATTGCCAACCGGCTGCTGCGCCGCGTGCGCGACTACGCCGAGGTCAAGGGCAACGGCCGCATCACCAAGCCCATTGCCGACAAGGCGCTGGCCATGCTCGACGTGGACCCGCAGGGCTTCGACGTGATGGACCGCAAGCTGCTCGAAGCCGTGATCCACCGCTTTGACGGCGGCCCCGTGGGGCTGGACAACATCGCCGCCAGCATTGGCGAAGAGGCCGGCACCATCGAAGACGTGATCGAGCCCTACCTCATCCAGCAGGGCTTTTTGCAGCGCACGCCGCGCGGGCGCATTGCCACGCTGGCGGCGTTCCGGCACCTGGGCGTGGCCCCGCCCAGCGCGGGTGCGCCGGGGCTGTTCGGGGCCTGACGGCCCGTCGTTGCTGCGCGGGGCACGGCAATGGCGCGAAACCCACGGCGGGCTGGCCGGCGCCGCAGGCCGCTGCGTGCGGCACAGCGCGCCACATCGCAAGTTGATGCCCAAGCGCTCCAGGGCCTGAGTCCCTTCCAGTGGACCGTGCAGCAGGCGGGGCTGATCCTCGCGCTGGCCAGTCTGGTCTCCCATGCCGTGGTCACCCTTTGCCTGGGCGTTGCGCCGGTTTTTCTGGGCGTACCCGTTAGTCTGGTGGGCTTTCCCGCGCTGGCATGGCTGGCGGCGGACGCTGTCTGGGCCTGGGCGTTGGGGTGCACCATCCGCCGCCGCTGGGGGCCCCTGCGCGTGGTGCCGGCGGACCCGCGATCGGCCTGGCGCTATGGGATCGGCGCGTGCCTCGCGGCCACCGCCGTGGCACTGGCCATTGCCGGCGCCTGGCAACCGATGTGGCCGGGGCTGGCGGCGTCGGCGCCGTGGCTGCTGTGGCCCGTGCAGGCGGCCCTGCCGGCGTGCCTGCCGCTGGCGCGCGAGCCTTTCTCGGGGTTCCTCATCGCAGCGGCGTTTGCGACGCTGATGGTGAGCGTGGGCGCTCTCAAGCTCCTGGGCCTGCCGCGGGTGTTCCTGATCCTGCTGGCCGCGTGCCTGGCGGCGTTTGCCGCGTTGGCCTGGGGCGAATCCTGCGTGCGGTTTGCCGGTGCACGGTCGCTGGCGGGCGTGACTCTGCCCGCGCTGCGAGCCGAGGCCCTGGCGGCGCCTGCCGACTTCGATGCCTGGGTCTGGGCGCTGTGGTGGACGGGCGTCTTGCTGTGGCTGGCCGCTGCCATGGCGGCTGCGGGCATCTTTCACCTGCCGCGTGCCGCGCTGCTGGCCTTCCAGCAGCAGCGTTGAGCCCGCGCTACCCCGTCAGGCCGCGGCCGCCACCTGGGGCGCGGCCAGGGGTGCCGCGGCGCGAGGCGCCTTCTGCCCCAGAAGCCAGCCGCCAACAATCAGCGCCTGCGCCGCGTAGTACGTGCCCAGCACCGCCACCTGTGCCCAGGGCAGCGGCTGAACGAAGCGGTTCGTGGCCAGCAGCGCATCACTGAGCATGAAGAACCCCGCGCCGACGGCCACCAGCCGCGACGGCGCATCGCGCAATTCCGAGGCCCGGCCCATGGCCTGGGCCGCCATCAAGGCGATCACCAGCACATATGCCGCCACTGGCGCGCGCAGCGCAAGCGGCAGCCCCCCCACCCACAAGAACGTGTACATGGCCGCGCCAATCCCCAGCGTGCCCAGCAGTGCGCCCCGGTGTGCAAACCACCGCTGCCCGCTTTTGAACAGCGCCACGTAGAACAGGTGCGCCACCAGAAAACTCACCAGGCCCGCGATAAAAAAGCCCTGGAACATGAGGAACACATCCCCCGCCAGCGACCCGGCCAGCGCGGCCGCCAGACACATGAACGCCCTAGAGTCCAATCGGCCTCTGGCGCTTTCTGAATATGCGCTGGCAGCTACCAAAACAAGAGCAAAAACCATCGTCAACGGCTTGAACAGCCAGTGCCAGGCCGTGAATCCCAGTGCGCTGGTGGCCGTGGCCAGCGCCGCGCTTTGCAGCATCAGCGCCATCAGCATGCCGATGCGGCCCTGCATCACCGCGCCCAAGGCCCACTGGCTGACCAGCAGCACACCAAACCACACGGCGTTGTGCGCCAGCGGCGCCGCGTCGGCCTGCCACAGAAAAACCGTCACCCCGGCCAGCAGCAGCGCGAACTGCGCCAGCGCAAACCACAGCACCGGGCGCGTCATCGGCGGCTGGTAGCGCTGCATCTGCGCCATGCTGAAAGCCGGTTTGGGAAAGCGCGCGGCGACATCGGCCGGCCGCCAGCCGGGCGGCTTGAGCCAGACCCTGAGCTTGTCCGCCCAGCTGCGGGCGTGCCAGCTGTCATGCGCCAGCCCCGCATACACCTGCGCATTGGCCCACAGCGGATCCCAGCTGTTGAGCAGCCCGCGCGTGCCGTAAACGCAGCGGTCGTCCGGGTTTTCATCCTGGAAGGTGCCGAAGAGGCGGTCCCACACGATCAGGATGCCGCCGTAGTTCTTGTCCAGGTACGCATCGTTCACGGCATGGTGCACGCGGTGGTTGCTGGGGCTGCAGAACCACCGGTCAAACCACGCCCAGCGCCCCTGCAGGCGCGGCACGTGCTCGGTGTGCACCCAGAACTGGTAGAGCAAATCGACAAGCCCCACCACCGCAAACACCAGCGGCGGCACCCCCGCCAGCGCCATCGGCACGTAGAAGATCCAGCCCAGCAGCGCCCCCGAACTCGTCTGACGCAGCGCGGTGCTGAGGTTGTAGTCCTGGCTCTGGTGGTGCACCGCATGTGCCGCCCACAGCACAGCCGACTCATGCCCCATGCGGTGCAGCCAGTAGTAGCAGAAGTCGTAGAACAGCAGCGCCAGCAGCCAGCCAGGCACACTGGTCCAGAACGCGTCATTGCGCCACAGCGCCACATGCTCGAACAACGCGGTGTAAATGCCGATGCGCAAGAGCCGCGTGAACACGGCGCTGGTCTGGCTGAGCATCCCCAGGCTGATGCTGCTCACCGCATCGGCCAGCCGGTAGGTGTTGCGCTGGCGCCGCCAGCCTACCGCCAGTTCGATGGCGATCAGCAGCAGGAAAACGGGGGTGGCAAGGACGATGATCTGGCTGGGGCTCATGGGCGGCACCGGAATGTCCGCCGATTCTTGTCCCAATCAGGTCAGCGCACCCCTGGCATCAACCCGGATGATCCGCTCCACCACGCCTTCGAGCAGTCCGCCGCGCACGCCGATCAAGAAGTCGTACAGGTTCACCGTGGGGTCGCAGTGGCCGGGAATCAGCCACAGCATGTGGCCCAGGCTGGGCAGGCGGGCTTCGGGGGCGTCGGCGTAGAGCAGGCCGTGCTCGTCACCCCCGTTGGCGTAGCGCAAGGTGCGCTCGGGCGGCAGCAGGGCGACCTGGGGCAGGCCGGAGTCGATGGCGTGGCTCTTGTGGCCTGCGTCGCACACGGCGTGGGTGTCGCGCACCGACACCACCTGGGTCTTGACGAACAACGCGTGTTCGAACGCGGGCTGCGCTGGCTCGCGCTCGTTGCGCGCGTAGTCTGCGTCCATGAAAAGGAACGAGCCGGCCTGCAGTTCGCCGAACACGCCGCTGGCGGCTTCGTGCACCAGCGTGCCGGTGCCCGAGCCGGTGATCAGGGGCACGGTGAGGCCTTCGGCCTCGATGAGCTGGCGTGTGTGGTGGGCCGCGTTCACCACCTGCGCGATGGCTTCCTTGCGGCCCACACTGCTGGCCAGGTGCTGGGCGCGGCCGTGGTAGGCCTGCAGGCCCGCGAAGCGCAGGCGGGGAGTGCGCGACACCGCCAGCGCGAGCGGCACGGCGGCTTCGCCGGGCGGTACACCGCAGCGGCCCTGGCCGACGTCGATCTCCACCAGCACATCGATGCCGGCATCGCTGCCGTGTTGCGCCATGGCTTCGGCCAGGCGCTCGATGCCGTCGGCGTGGTCCACGGCCACGCCCAGCCGGCCGCCGCGTGCGGCCAGCCGTGCGGCCAGCCGTGCCACGCGGTACAGCTTGGGCATGGCGATGACCTGGTTGGTGATGGTGATGTCATCCACGCCGCCCGCGGCCAGCGCCTCGGCCTCGGACACCTTCTGCACGCACACACCCTGCGCGCCCGCGCGCTGCAACTGCAGGGCCAGCTCGGCGCTCTTGTGCAGCTTGGCGTGGGGACGCCAGCGCACCTGGTGCTTGCGGGCGAAGTCCGCCATGCGCTGGATGTTGCGCTCCATGGCGTCCAGGTCCACCACGAGGGCGGGAGTATCGATCTGGTCCACGCGTTGGCCGATGGTGGATTGCAGGAGCTCAGGAATGGGCTTCATCGCGCAGGGTGGTGTTGTTGTCGTTTTCGAGGTGCTGGGTGTCCGCCCAGCCGATCAGGGTCAGTCCGTCGGGTGTCCACAGCAGGCGGTTGATGGCGGCATTGGACAGCTGCCAGGTGCGTGGCGCCTGGATGTCCTGGCGGGTGGCCAGGCGATACAGCACGTCGAGCACGCCGCCGTGCGCCACCATCACCACCTGCTCGCCCACATGCTGCTGCGCCAGCGTGGCCACCGTGCGTTCGATGCGCTCGCGCAGGGTGACCAGCGACTCGCCGCCCTCGGGCGCGTAGTGCGGGTCGCGCTTGCGCCAGCGCAGCGCATCTTCGGGCAGCTCGGCTTCGATCTCGGCGAACGTGCGGCCCTGGAAGTGGCCGAAGCTGCGCTCGCGCAGGCCAGGCTCGGCCGTCAGCGGGGCGCCGGTGGCGCGCGCCACGGCCTGGGCGGTGGCGTGGGCGCGCTGCAGGTCGCTGGTGTAGATGGCCGCGATGGGCTCGCCCGCCAGGGCCTGCGCCACCCGGGCGGCCTGCCACAGGCCGGTGTCGTTGAGCGGAATGTCCAGATGGCCCTGGATGCGGGTATCGACGTTCCAGGCGGTTTCGCCGTGGCGGATGGCAACGATGCGGGTGGCGTGCATGCAGGTGGTCGGCGAAAGTGGGGCTCGGTGGTCGGGGTCAGCGGGCCGGCGCAGCGGGCACGACCACGCCCGGCTGGGCAGGTGTGGAGGTGGAGGCTGGGGCTGAAGCCCCTGTCGTCGGTGCGTTCCCTGTGGCCGTGGGCAACGGCAGGCGCACCTGGCGCGGGCCCTGCGGCGGTTGCGGGAAGCCCTGCAGCGCCGCGTCCAGCAGCACGCCATACACGGCGGGGTCGCTCACCCACACGTCCTCGTGCACGGCCGAGGTTTCGTACACCACGGCCTGCGTCTGTGCATCACGCATCACGACGCTGACGGCCCGGCGGTGCAAGGGCGTGGGTTCGCCCATGCGCCAGATGCCGCCCACGCCCCAGCCGCGCCCGTACCAGCCCCCAAAACCCCAGGGGTAGGGGCCATAGGGGCCGCCGAACGGGTCGTAGCGCGGTACGGTGTCCGCCTGCACGCCGATCTGCACCAGCAGCCGGGGCGCGGCGTCGTCGCGCCGCAGGCCTGCGCGCGCCAGGGCCTGGTCGGCCAGCGCCGCGATGGGCTCGAACGACGGCATCTGCTGGGAGGGCAGCCGCTCGATGCGGTAGGTGGCAGGGGAAGGCACGGCGGCCAGGGTGGAGAAACTTTGCACCCGGCCGTCCACGAGGCGCTGGGTGCTGCAGCCGGCCAGGCCGGCCGCGGCAGCGCACAGCAGCAGGGCGGGGATCCATCGGCGTGTCATAGGTGACTCCTCAATAAAGAGATACCGGTGTGACCGCCATGCCCGCCGGAGGTTCATCGTCCATCTCTCAAGAGAGCTGAACCACCTGCACGCCGCCGGGCAGGCCGGGCTGCTGCGGCGCGGAGAACTCTTCCTTGTCGAAGGCCTTGTCGCCGTTCTCGTCGGCCACGCCGGTGGCGCGGGCGTTCTTGAAGTCGTACAGACCGCCGTCCAGCAGGTGCGAGGGCACCACGTTCTGCAAGGCGTTGAACATGTTCTCCACGCGGCCAGGGAATTTCTTCTCCCACTCGCGCAGCATCTCGCCCACCTGCTTGCGCTGCAGGTTCTCCTGGCTGCCGCACAGGTTGCAGGGGATGATGGGGAAGTCGCGGTGCGCGGCCCAGCGGGCGGTGTCCTTTTCGGGCACATAGGCCAGCGGGCGAATCACCACGTGCCGGCCATCGTCGCTCACCAGCTTGGCGGGCATGCTCTTCATCTTGCCGCCAAAGAACATGTTCAGCAGCAGCGTCTGCAGGATGTCGTCGCGGTGGTGGCCCAGGGCGATCTTGGTGCAGCCCAGCTCGTCGGCCACGCGGTAGAGGATGCCCCGGCGCAGGCGGCTGCACAGGCTGCAGGTGGTCTTGCCCTCGGGGATGAGCTTCTTGACGATGCTGTAGGTGTCCTCGTTCTCGATGTGGAACGGGATGCCCTGCGCACGCAGGTAGTCGGGCAGCACGTGCTCGGGAAAGCCGGGCTGTTTCTGGTCCAGGTTCACGGCGACCAGGTCGAAATGGATGGGCGCGCGCGCCTGCAGCTTGAGCAGGATGTCCAGCAGGGTGTAGCTGTCCTTGCCGCCGGACATGCACACCATGACCTTGTCGCCCTCTTCGATCATGTTGAAGTCGACGATGGCCTTGCCGACCTCGCGGCACAGGCGCTTTTCCAGCTTGTGGGTTTCGCGCTCGATCTTGAGATCGCTGCGCCCCGCGGCCACGGCGGGTTTTTCGGCATCGGGTGTCCAGACGGTACTCATGGACCCAATTGTCTCATTCCCGTCGCGGCAGGCGCGTCGGCCAAGCCGCTTCACCGCGCTGTCATACAGGCCACCCACACTGCGGGGCTTTTGGCGACAGACCTGGCGAAACAGCACATGAAACTCCTGCAATCCCTTCCCCGCGCCCTTTCACGCATGGCCCGTGCCACGGGTGCCCTGGTCCTTTTCGGTGCGCTGGCCGCGTGCGGCGGCAGCGATGGCGGCGAGCGCATCGGCGGGCTGCGGCTGATCGGGGACTACGCGATCAAGACCAAGACGATGTTCGAGGGCGTGGAGTTCGGCGGCATCTCGGGCATCGACCGCGCGCCGGATGGCACCTACTGGGCGATTTCCGACGAGCGGGGCGGTGAGCGCGGGACTCCGCGCTTTTATGCACTGTCGATCGACTTTGATGCCACGCGCTTCAAGGGCGTGAGCATCCAGAAGATGGTCTCTCTGCGGGGGCCGGACGGCAATCCCTTGTCCAGCACCGCGCGCACGGTGGACCCCGAGGGCATCCGCGTGGCGCCCAACGGCAACCTCTACATCTCCAGCGAAGGCAACTTCGGCACGGGCGCGGCGCTGTTCCAGCCCTTTGTGCGCGAGGTGCGCACCGATGGCGGCTTCGTGCGTGAATTCGAGACGCCCAGCGGCTTCAACTATGTGGACAACAAGACCACCGGCGGGCGCAGCAACAAGCTGTTCGAGGCCCTGGCCGTCACCCCGAACGGCCGCGTGTTCACCGCCAACGAGGACGCGCTGATCGAAGATGGCCCCATCACCAGCCTGAAGAACGGCAGCGTGGTGCGCGTGGTGGAACTGGACCCGGCCAGTGGCAAGCCCGTGGCGCAATACGCCTACCCGCTGCCCCCGGTGCCAGTGGACAAGGCGCCCAGCGGCACCTTCACCCCGGACAACGGCCTGCCCGAGCTGCTGGCGCTGTCCAACAACGAATTCGTGGCCATGGAGCGCGCCTTTGCCGACGGGGTGGGCAACACCATCCGCCTGGTGCTGGCCACCATCGAGGCCGACACCACCAACGTGCAGTCGCTCAAGAGTCTGCAGGGCGCGAGCTACAAGCCGATGAAGAAGCAGTTGCTGCTGGAGATGCCCATCACCTACCAGGGCGTCAAGATCGACAACATCGAAGGCGCCACCTGGGGGCCGCGCCTGCCCAATGGCAACCGCACGCTGGTGCTGGTGGCCGACAACAACTTTGCCGACAACCAGGTCACGCAGTTCCTGGCGTTCGAGGTGTTGCCCTGACGGTCGACGTACCGTGCCGTGCCGTGGCAGGGGCTACCAGGTCCCTGTCTCGACGCGGATCGCCACTTCGCAGTCGTCAAAGATCTCCAGCTTGGCGATCTTCACGCGCACGCCCAGCACGCCGGGCAGCTGCATGAGGCGGTGGGCCAGCTTGCCGATCAGGCTCTCCAGCAGGTTCACGTGCTCGGCCGTGCACTCGTCGATGATGATCTGGCGCACCTTGCGGTAGTCCAGCACGTGGCTGATGTCGTCGTCATGCGGCAGCAGGGGCTGCAGGCCCTGGTTCAGCTCCGCATCCACCTGGATGGGCTGGGGGGCGGTGCGCTCGTGGTCCAGGATGCCCAGGTTCGCATCGAAGCGCAGCCCGGTGAGCGTGAGGATCTGGGTGCCGGCGGCGGTGTCCATGAAAGGTGCTTTCTGCAGGAGCCTGCGCTCACATCATTGAAAAATCGCGCTCGAACTTCATCAGGTGCTGCCCGCCGTCCACCAGCAGCGTGGTGCCAGTGATGGAACGGTTCTCCAGCGCAAACTTCACCGCGGCGGCCACGTCCTCGGGCGTGGACGAGCGGCCCAGCGGCGAGAGGGCGTGCAGCTGCGCGAACTTGTCGTCGCTCAGCATATGGCTGGTGAGCGTGAGGCCCGGCGCCACGCCCACCACCCGCACGCGCGGCGCCAGCGCCAGCGCCAGCATGGTGCCGGCGGCTTCGAGCGCCGCCTTCGACAGCGTGTAGCTCATGAAGTCGGGGTTCTGGTTCCAGAGCTTCTGGTCCAGCAGGTTCACCACGGCGCCCTGGGCATCGGCTTCGCCCGCAGCGGCGCGGTCGGCCACATGTTGGTGCAGCGCCTGCGCCAGCAGGATGGGCGCAGCCGTGTTGCTGCGCAGGTGCTTTTCGAGCGCGGCAAAGCCCAGGGTGGCGGCGGTGTCGTGCTCGAACAGCGAGGCGCTGTTGACCACGGCATGAACGCTGCCGAAGTGCGCCACCACCCGGGGAAGCAGGGCACGCACGGCGGCTTCGTCATCAAAGTCCGCATCAAAATGGGCGCTGGCGCCCGAAAGAACTGCGCAGGCAGCTACTGTTTCAATAGCATCCTGCTCGGACGAACGGTAGTGCACCGCCACCTGCCAGCCGCCCGCCGCCAGCGCCAGCGCAATGCTGCGGCCCAGGCGCTTGGCGGCGCCGGTGACCAGGACGGTGCGGGGGCTGGAGGGCGTGGACATGGTGGCAGGGTGGGACAATGCGGGCCGTGACCCGACAACAACCCGACAGTTTAACGACCGCCCTCGCGGCGCACATCCGCCAGACCATTGCCGCCGAGGGCGGCTGGGTCGGTTTTGACCGCTTCATGGCGCTGGCCCTGTACACCCCGGGCCTGGGCTACTACGCCAACGATTCCACCAAGTTTGGCGCCATGCCCGGCTCGGGCAGCGACTTCGTGACCGCCCCCGAGCTCACGCCCCTGTTCGGCCAGACCCTGGCCGCGCAGGTGGGCGAGGCCCTGGCGCAAACCGCCACCGACGAGGTGTGGGAGTTCGGCGCCGGCTCGGGCGCGCTGGCGCTGCAGCTGCTGGACGCTTTGGGCGACCAGGTGAGCCGCTACACCATCGTGGACCTCTCCGGCAGCCTGCGCGCGCGCCAGCAGGCGAAGCTGGTGGCACACGCGCGCAAGCTGCGCTGGGTGGATGCGCTGCCGGAAAATTTCAGCGGCGTGGTGGTGGGCAACGAGGTGCTCGATGCCATGCCCGTGCAGCTGCTGGCACGCCACGGCGGGCATGCGGAAGGTGCGTGGCATGAGCGCGGCGTGGTGGTGCAGGACGACGGCAGTTTTGCCTGGTCCGATCGTCCCACGCAGCTGCGCCCGCCCGTGGACATCGAAGGCCCGCACGACTACCTGACCGAGATCCACCCCCAGGGCGAAGGCTTCATCCGCATGCTGGCTGACCGGCTGGAACGCGGCGCGGCCTTCCTGCTGGACTACGGTTTTGGCGAGGACGAGTACTACCACCCGCAGCGCCACATGGGCACGGTGATGTGCCACCAGGGGCACCTGGCCGATGGCGACCCGCTGGTGGCGGTGGGGCGCAAGGACATCACCGCCCACGTCAACTTCACCGCCATGGCCCTGGCCGCGCAGGAGGCAGGCCTGCACGTGCTGGGCTACACCACGCAGGCGCACTTCCTCATCAACTGCGGTTTGCTACCAAAAATGGAGCAATTGCCGCAGGCAGAGCGGGCGACAGCAGCCAAATTGATCATGGAGCACGAGATGGGCGAGCTGTTCAAGGTGCTCGCCCTGGGCGCGGGCGCGCCGTGGGAACCGGTGGGCTTTGCGCACGGCGACCGGTCGCACCGGCTGTGATGCCGCGCTGCGGGCCGTGTTGTTTCAATCCTCCGCAGGCCCTCGCCGGTTCTTCAATCCTCCGAGGAGGGGCGTCGGCCCGGCAGGAGGCTCGGCACCCCAAGCAGGCCTTTCACATCTCTGGCGCCTGCGGATTCACTTCATAGCGCAGCCAGCCCGCGGTGATGGCAATGCCATCGGCACGGTCCTTGGGATGGCTGCGGCCTTCGGAAACCGGAACCTCCGCGAAATCGAAAGGGCTCATGCCCTCGATGCACGCGACATTCACCCCATACTGGTGAGGCTGGGATCGGCGCTGGTGAAACGTGTAGATGCCGCACTTTGCACAGAAGTAATGCTTGGCCTCGCCGGTGTTGAACTGGTAGAGCGTGAGAGCCTCCTGCCCCTGGGTCACGTGGATGTCTTGCAGGTTCGCAGAGACCGCCACTGCCCCACGCATGCGGCAATACGAGCAATTGCACCGCCGCGCAGTCCGCACACCATCGGCCAATCGGAGCGTGAATTTGACGGTGCCACAGTGGCAGGCCGCATGATGGATGGGACGGTGTTCGGGGGGTGTTTCGCTCATAGCGGTGATTTTGACGGATCGTCTGGTACTGGCACTGATGGGTAGCGTAGGGCAGGATCCCGTGCCGCGCTGACGGACGCCCAGCCAGCGATGGCACGTCCATGGATCCTCTGCACGCATCGAGCAGAAGGTGTGCGCTGCGGATAGAGAAGGCTGCTAAGCGCAAAACGCAGCAATAGCCGCCACAGCAACAGCCGTAACTATCGCGAGGATTTGAAACGCCGCAGACCGCCCGAGCCCCCGACGATTCGTGCGGAGGATCGCTAGGGGTTGCTGAGGGATAGTCCATCGCTGCGGTCCTTGAGTCCCACGCCCGTCAGGCCCAGTTGCCGCGCCGCCCGGCACAGCCACCACAGCCGCGCGGCGGCCCGAGCGGGTTCCAGCCCTTCGGGCCGTACGTTGGAGATGCAGTTGCGCTCTGCGTCGCTGCGCCCCACCTGCGGATGCCAGGTCAGGTAGATGCCCAGGCTGTCGGGCGAACTCAGGCCCGGACGCTCACCGATCAGCACCGCCACCATGCGCGCTTCCAGCAGGGAGCCCACCTCATCGCCCAGCGCCACGCGCGCCTGCTGCGCTATCACCACCGGGCCAACGTGCCACCCTGCGGGCGCTTGCTGGCGGATGGCCTGCACCAGCGGCGGCGCCTGCCGCGCCACGGCCAGCGACGAGAGGCCGTCGGCCACCACCACCAGCAGGTCGATGGGCGCACCGCCTTCCGCAGGCATGTCCCGCAGTACGGCTGCATCCGCATTGCTCAGCCGCCGGCCCAGGTCAGGGCGCAGCAGGTAGGTGGCCCGATCGGGCGCAGCGCTGTGCACAAGCCGCGTGGCGCAGCCCAAGGCCTGCAGCTGCGCGGCCAGTGCGTCGGCGTCCAGCGGGATATGCACGGCATCGCGCGCTTGCGCATGGGCCATGCCAAAGCGCAGCAGCTCAGCCGTGGGCAACGCGGCTCCCGCGCGGCCCAAGGCCAGGCGGGCCTGCGTGTGGGCACGCAGGTCGGCCCACGGGTCCGGGGCAATGCCGTGCGGCGCCGGCGGCTTGTGGGTCATGGGCCGATCCTCCATTGCCGCATCTGGTTCAGCGCCGGGTGGTTTGCGCTCGCGGGCAACAGGCGGCCGCTGGCATCGGTGATCTGCATGCGCTCCAGCCACGCCGCAAACTCCGGCGCGCACCGCAGGCCCAGCACCTCGCGCAGGTACAGCGCGTCGTGGAACGAGGTGCTCTGGTAGTTGAGCATGATGTCGTCCGCCCCCGGCACGCCCATGATGAAGGTCAGGCCCGCCGTGCCCAGCAGCGTCATCAGCGTGTCCATGTCGTCCGAGTCGGCCTCGGCGTGGTTGGTGTAGCAGACATCGCAGCCCAGGGGCACGCCCAGCAGCTTGCCGCAGAAGTGGTCTTCCAGGCCCGCGCGGATGATCTGCTTGCCGTCGTACAGGTACTCCGGCCCGATGAAGCCGACCACCGTGTTGGTCAAAAGCGGCGCAAACGCGCGGGCCACGCCGTAGGCCCGCGCCTCGCAGGTCTGCTGGTCCACGCCGTGGTGCGCGTTGGCAGAGAGAGCACTGCCCTGGCCTGTCTCGAAATACATCACGTTGTCGCCAATGCCATCCCCAAAGTCCGTGCCGCGGCGCAGCGACAGGGCAGCCTCCCGCGCCTCCTTGAGCAGCGCCAGCGAAATTCCAAAGCCCGCGTTGGCTGCCTCGGTGCCCGCGATCGACTGGAACACCAGATCCACCGGTGCGCCTTGCTCGACCATCTGGATGGTGTTGGTGACGTGCGTGAGCACGCACGACTGCGTTGGAATCTGCAGCCGCTCGATCACGTCGCCCAGCATGTGCACCAGCCCCATGAGCGCGGCAATGCTGTCGGTGGCAGGGTTCACGCCGATCACCGCGTCGCCCGCGCCGTACAGCAGGCCATCGATCATCGAGGCCGCGATGCCGCGCAGGTCGTCCGTGGGGTGGTTGGGCTGCAACCGCACTGCCAGTCGGCCCGGCAGGCCGATGGTGTTGCGAAACCGCGTGACCACCCCGCACTTGCGCGCCACGGCGATCAAGTCCTGGTTGCGCATGAGCTTGCTCACGGCGGCAGCCATCTCGGGCGTGATGCCGGGCGCCACGGCGGCTAGCACGGCGCTGGTGGTGGCGTGGTCCAGCAGCCAGTTGCGGAGGTCGCCCACGGTGAGGTGGGCAATGGGCGCAAACGCCGCTGCGTCGTGCGTGTCCAGGATGAGGCGCGTCACCTCGTCGCTCTCGTAGGGGATGAATGCTTCGCTCAAGAAAGTCTTGAGCGGTACCTCGGCCAGCGCCATGCGCGCGGCCATGCGCTCCACCGCAGACGCGGCTGCGATGCCCGCCAGTGCGTCGCCCGAGCGCAGGGGCGTGGCCTTGGCCAGCAGGTCGCGCAGATCGTCGAACTGCCAGCGCTGGCCGGCGATGGTGTGCTGGTACGCCATGTTGTCGCGGGGGAAATGGAGGCGGGAGTTCCTGGACAGCGAAAGGGGCTGAAGTGTTCTACTGACCCAGCGCTCAGGTGTCAACCGCGGCCCGTCCGCCCCCCTGGCGCTGCGCCTACACTGCCTGCATGCTCCGCTGGTTCCTCGTCATCTTCCTTGCGCTCATGCTCATCAGCTGGCTGTCGCCCTTGCTGCGGCGCATGGGCTTCGGACGCCTGCCGGGGGATTTGCGTTTTCGCTGGCTGGGGCGCGACTGGGATGTGCCCCTCGCATCCACGCTGCTGCTGAGTTTTGTCGCCAGCCTGCTGGCCAAGTGGCTGTGACGCTGTGACGGCGCTCGCAGGCGACGCCTCCGCTTATTCCTGCGACTTCTCCAGCGCCTCCAGAAAGGTCTTGCGCCACCAATGCACGTCGTGTTCACGGATGCGGGCCATCAGTTGCTGGTGGCGGGCCTTGCGCTCCGCCAGCGGCATCTGCAGCGCCTGCTGGATGCTGCTGGCCATGCCGGCGGTGTCGTAGGGATTGACGAGCAGCGCTTCCTTGAGCTGCTCGGCCGCTCCGGCAAAACGCGACAGCACCAGCACTCCGGGGTCGTCCGGGTCCTGCGCCACCACGAACTCCTTGGCCACCAGGTTCATGCCATCGCGCAGCGGCGTGACCAGGCCCACGGCAGCGGCGCGGCACAGGCCCGGCACGCGCCGGCGCGCCACCATGCGGTGGATGTAGCGCACGGGCATCCAGTCCAGTTCGCCATAGTCGCCGTTGACGGAGCCGCACAGCCCCTCCAGTTCCTGGCGCAGGTCGGCATAGGCGTGCACGTCGTCGCGGCTGGGCGAGGCGATCATGATCATCGTGGCGCTGTCGCGGTTCTCGGGGTACCGGTCCAGCAGTTCGCGGAAGGCGCGCACGCGGTGCGGGATGCCCTTGGAATAGTCCAGCCGGTCAATGCCCAGCAAGAGTCGGCGCCGCGAATACTCGGCCCGCATGCCCAGGAACGTATCCATCGCATCGCTGGCGTGGGTGAGGCGGGTGAACTCGTCCACGTCAATGCCGATGGGGAAGGCCCGAACCACCACCGTGGCACCAAACGCGCGCACGCGCTTGTTTTCCAGCTCTTCGGCGCTGCCCTCGTTGCGCACATAGTGGGTGAAATGCGCCACGTCGGCCTCGCTTTGCAGCCCCACCAGGTCGTAAGCGAACAGCGAGCGCATGAGCCACTCATGCTGCGGAATGGCGGCCATGATGAGCGGCGGCGGCATGGGGATGTGCAGGAAGAAGCCGATGCGGTGCTTGCAGCCCATGGCCCGCAGTTCGGCGGCCAGGGGAATGAGGTGGTAGTCATGCACCCAGATGATGTCGTCGTCGCGCAGCAGCGGCATCAGTTTGCGCGCGAACATCTGGTTCACGCGCCGGTAGCCCGCGATGTAGCTGGCGTCAAAATCCGCCAGGTCCAGGCGGTAGTGGAACACCGGCCAGAGCACGCTGTTGCTGTAGCCGTGGTAGTAGGTGTCGTGGTCTTCGCGGCACAGGTCCACGGTGGCCAGCGTCACCGGCCCGGCCTGGCGCATGTGCAGTTCGGTCTCACCGGGGGCGCCATCCTCGGTGACGGTGCCGCTCCATCCAAACCACAGGCCCCCGGTCTTGTTCAGGGCTTCGCCCAGTGCCACGGCCAACCCGCCGGCGGCGGGTTTGCGCGGGTCCGCCACGCGGTTGGAGATCACGACAAGTCTGCTCATCCATGGATCATCCGGGCGCCAGGGTGTGTCAACTTGTCAGACACGGCCTCAAAACGCTGTGTGCGGGCAGGCCTGGCCTGCCCGCTCTCGCGTTCAGGATGTCCTGCACAACCCTCGCGGGTCCGTGGCAGTTGGATCGGGATGGTTTGCAAGCACCTTTTCTTTCCAATAACCCGGCTATTGGGAAAAGCAATGCTGCGGACCGCCCGAGGCTGCGCCATCACGGACCGCAGGGGCTCTTGCAGGCCATCCTTAATGGCGTTGCTGCGGCTGAAGCGACGTGCGTGCGGCCGAGAGCCAGCCTCGCAGCGCCGCAGGCGTCATGCAACGGTGCTGAGCCATGGTGGGGCCTTCGCCCACTTTGATGCCCCAGCCGCCCAGCGACTGCACGGCGGCGAAGCCGGCTTCGTCGGTGACGTCATCGCCCACGAACACCGGCATGCGGCCGGCAAAGGGCGCCTGGGTCATGAAGTCGAGGATGGCTTGCCCCTTGTGGGCACCGCGTGGCTTCACCTCGAACACGCACTTGCCGCGCAGCAGTTCCACGCCCTCCACGCCCCGCATGGCGCTCAGCAGCGCATCGTGGCACAGCGCCTCCAGGTGCGGCGCCAGCCGGTAATGCAGGGCCACGCTGGCTCGCTTGTGTTCGACCAGCACGCCGGGGTGGGTCGCGGCCAGGGTCTCTGCCGTCCGGCGCACGGGGTCCAGGTCGGGCGGGAGCACTGCGGGGTGCGAGGTGTCGGTGAGGCGGTATTGCGCGCCGTGTTCGCTGGCCAGCGGCAGTTGCAGCGGGGCCAGGAAGCCATCGATGTCGACTTCGGGCCGCCCCGTCACAATGGCCAGCGCACCGCCCAGGTGGGTGTACAGCGCGGACAGCGTGGGGACCAGACCCGATGCGATGCGCACGGCCTCGGGGCGCGGCGCCAGCTCGGTGAGCGTTCCGTCAAAGTCGAGAAAAAGGGCGTGGGCAGGTGTCAGAAGGGGGAGCAGCTGCATGGGTGGAACCTTAGCAGAGGGAGCCAAACGGGCGATGTAAAAGAGTGTTGCGCCACCAGCCCCTGGGGATCTTGAAAGACCGCGCTCCTGGCGCCAGATGCCCTGCAGACATCCCTGCCCCCCACTTACCAGCCTGCCGAGCCATGACCGACGAAGCCCTGCACATCGTTTGCCCCCATTGCCACACGACCAACCGCGTGCGCAGCGCCGACCTCGCCCGCGCCCCCGACTGTGGGAAATGCCACCAGGGCCTGTTCGGCGCAGGCCCGCTGGAACTGGATGCCACCAGTTTCGACAAGCACGTGGGGCGCAGCCACATTCCGGTGCTCGTGGACTTCTGGGCGCCGTGGTGCGGCCCTTGCCGCCAGATGGCGCCCGCCTTCGCGCAGGCCGCGCGAGAGCTGGAGCCGCGCGTGCGCCTGGCCAAGCTCAACACCGAGGACCACCAGGCTCTGGCGGCGCGCTATGCCATCCGCAGCATCCCCACCATGATCCTGTTCCAGCAGGGGCGCGAAGTGGCACGCATTTCAGGCGCGCTGGGCGCGGCGGACATCGTGCGCTGGGCGAGGACGGCGCAGGGGTAAGCCACCAGTGCCTCAGCGAATCCCCAGTGCCCGATCCAGCGACACGTTGCCCGCACCGCGCCCCACCAGGTAGAGCATCAGCCCCGCCCAGGACAGGTGGGTGGGCCAGGCGTCGGGGTACACAAACACCTGGATCACCAGGGTCATGCCCAGCAGGGCCAGTGCCGACAGGCGGGTGAACAGGCCCAACACCAGCAGCACCGGAAACAGGTGCTCGGCCACGGTGGCCATCTGGGCCGCCAGCTCGGGCTGCAGCAGAGGCAGCTTGTATTCATCGCGGAACAGCGCATAGGCGCTGTCGGAGACGGTGAACCAGCCCTCGACCTTGGTGCGCGCCGACAGCCAGAAGATGCCCGCGATGGCCACGCGGTTCACCAGGGCCAGGAGGCTGTGGGGCGTGAGCCAGGTGGCGGCATCGGCCAGGCGTGCCAGCAGCACGCGCGGGCCTTTGGTGGGGGCGGTGGGAAAGTGGGTGGTGGTGTGCATGGGGCTCCTTTGAACAGGTTCTCAGCCTGCGCATGAATCGGTGAGGGTCAGCGCGCCTGCGTCCAGCAGGCTGCCGATCAGGGCAGCAAAGTTGGTGCCGGGGTCGGTCTCCAGGGCACAGGTGGCTGCGGCCTCCAGCGGGAGGCCCTGGGTGCAGGCGTCCAGAAACGCTATCCCTGCGCGGGGCAAGGGGCGCCAGGTCACTTCGGCATGGGGTCGGGTGAGCAAGGCCCCATCGCCAGACCAGTCCAGCGCATCGGGCAGCGCCAGGCCCGCGCGGTGGTGCTGCCACAGGGCATACGCGGGATGCGCATCGCACCAGGCCCAGCGCGCGGCGGGGTGGGGGCGCAATGGCACCTGGGGCAAGGTGTGCGGCGCCTGCTGTGCCAGCCAATCGCGGCCGACAGCGGGGGCGTCCGCCGCCAAGTGGCATTCGGTCCAGCAGCGGTCCAGGCGCGCCACGGCGCTGAGATAGGGCAGCTCGGCAGCCGGTGCGAACTGGTCCAGAAAGCGAACGAACCCGTCGCCGTAGCCCACCAGCACACCGTCCTGGGGCGGCTGGGTGCGCGCGTACACGGCGGCCGCTGCGCGGAACCAGTCGGTGCCCACCAGTTGGCACACCGTGGGGTAGCTGGCCTGCAGCGCGTCGATGCAGCCCTTCAGCACGGTGTTGCGGTACACGGCAAACCCGGGCTGGGCCTCCAATGCGGACAGCCACGGCGCATGCACGGCCTGGCCGCGCAGCGCGGCGGAAAAGCCGTCCTGAAAGGCGGTCAGCTGCATGCGGCCTCCTTCGGCTGCGCTGCTCGCGCCGCCGTGAGCGCGCGTTGCGCCTGATCGCGTTCGGCCATCAGTTCGGCAAACGCGGGAAGGTGCTCGTCGCGCTCAATCAGGGTGGGTACGGGGCCGGTGCGCGCGATCACTTGCTCGTACAGCGTCCACACGGCAGGCGCCACGGGCGCATCGTGGCTGTCGATGAGCAAGGCATCGCCATGCGCCGGGTCGGCATGGTGGCCCGCGAGGTGGATCTCGGCCACGGCATGCAAGGGGAAAGCATCGATGTACGCCTGCGCGCAAAAGCCCAGATTGTTGGCGCTGACATGGACGTTGTTGACATCCAGCAGCAGGCGGCAGCCGGTGCGGCGCACCAGCGCGGCCAGAAATTCGGTCTCGGCCCAGTCGTGGCCGTCGATGTGCAGGTAGTGCGTGGGGTTCTCGATGGCGATGGGGCGTTGCAGCGCGTCCTGCGTGCGGGCAATGTTGTCGGCAATGCGCTGCAACGCGGCCTGTGTGCGCGGAAACGGCAGCAGGTCGGGCAGGTACTGCCCGCGCCAGGTGGACCAGGCCAGGTGCTCTGAAACGATGGCGGGCTCCACGCGCCTTGCGAGGGCGGCCAGCCGCGCCAGATGTGTGGCATCGGGCGGCGCATCGGCTGCAAGCGACAGCGACACGCCATGCAGTGCCACGGGGTGGCGCGCGCGGATGGCCTCCAGCCAGGCCAGGCGCGGGCCGCCGTCGGCCAGATAGTTCTCGGGGTGCACCTCCCACCACAGGCCGGGGGCGCTGCAGTGCAGTGCCTCGCCGTAGTGCTGGGGCTTGAGGCCGAGGCCTGCGGTGAGAGGCACCAGCGCCATGGCTCAGGCCTTGATGGGGGTCAGCGAGCCCATGCCCTTGGGCGTCTTGATGGTGGTGCAGGTACCTGCGGGCACGTGCTTCCAGGCGTTGCCCTGGTAGTCCATCTTGGACGTGCCCGCGCAGGTGGTGCCGGGGCCAGCGGCGCAGTCGTTCTTGCCGGCCATCGAGACGCCGTAGCACTTCTCCATCGATTTCTCCATGGCAGGCTTGGCGCCGTCCATGGGGGCTGTCTGTGCCATGGCGGCGCCAGAGGTGAGGGCTGCAAGGGCCAGGGCGCCGAGGCTGAGGGTACGCGTGGTCATGGTACGGTTCTCCGAAGGTTGTTAAGGGTTGGATCCGACCGGGGTGCCGCACAGAGGCCGTGTGGAACTGCCCGATCTGCGTTGTAATTCGCGCAGTGCAGCGGGCTGGTTACAGCGCCGTGCAAAAAACCTGGGGCGGCATGCCGCGATTTTTTTGCGATGGCTGTAACCCCCTGGCCCCGGCGTACGAATTCCCTGCAGGGAGACACCATGGAGATAGTGGAAGAGCGCCTGCGCGGCTTGCTGCTGCAGGGGCTGCAGCCCGACGCGGCTGCCTACGAGCGCTTTCTGCGGGAACTGAGCGCGCACCTGCGCGCTTTCTTGCGCCGCCGCCTGGCGCAGCGGCCCGATGAAGTGGAGGACCTTGTGCAGGAAACCTTGCTGGCGGTGCACAACCAGCGCCATACCTATCGGCCCGACATGCCGGTCACGGCCTGGGTGCATGCCATTGCACGCTACAAGCTGATCGACTGGCTGCGTGCGCACGCCGTGAAGGAGGCGCGCAACGACCCGCTCGATGAAGCCGACGAACTATTTGCCGCCAGCGACAGCGAGGCCGCCGAAGCCCGGCGAGACCTGGGGCAGCTGTTGCGCACCTTGCCGGACAAGCAGCGCTTGCCCATCGAATATGTGAAGCTGGAGGGCCTCTCGGTGGTCGAGACGGCGCGCCTCACGGGGCTGTCGGAGTCGGCCGTCAAGGTCGGCGTGCACCGGGGGCTCAAGGCCCTCGCCGCCAGGATCCGGAACATGGCGCCTGCCCCGCGGGGCGCCGGCCCATCGGGGGGCCGGGAAGGCTCGGCGCTGGCGCCACCGGGCGTGCGCGAGTCTCAAGGGGAATGACATGAAAACCGATGAATTGATTCACCTGCTGGCTGCCGACGAGCGGCCGGTGTCGGCCACCGCGATCGAGCAGCGCTTTGCCGTGGCCGCCGCTGCGGGCGTGGCCGGCGCCGCGGTGCTGATGCTCGCCCTGTTTGGCCTCAGGCCCGACTTGCGCGCAACGATGGCGTTGCCCATGTTCTGGGGCAAGCTGGTGTTTGCGGCTGCGCTGGCTGCCGCGGGGCTGATGCTGCTGCGGCGCATGGCCCGGCCCGGCATGGCGATCGGCCATGCGCCCCTGCTGTTGGCGGTGCCGCCCGCGGTGCTGTGGGCCCTGGCGTTGATCGCGTTGTCGCAGGCGCCCGCGGCAGAGCGGGTGCCGTTGATCCTGGGCAGCACCTGGCGCAGCTGCCCGTTCAACATTGCGGCGCTCTCGGTGCCTGCGTTTGTCGCGGGTTTCTGGGCGCTGCGGGGTGCCGCACCCACCCGCCTGGCCTGGACGGGCGCCGGTGCAGGCCTGCTGGCCGGCGCATTGGGGGCTCTGGTGTACGCGCTGCATTGCCCCGAGATGGCCGCACCTTTTCTCGCGGTGTGGTACCTGGCGGGCATGGCGATCCCCACGGCGCTGGGCGCGATGCTGGGGCCGCGGCTGTTGCGCTGGTAGGTGCTGCGGGGGAGATTTCCAGCCCGTCGTCGTCAGGGCACCTGCGCAGAGGTCTGCACCCACTGCGCCACCGCCTGCACGCGGGCGTGGTGGATCAGCGCGCCAATCTGCGGCCCGGCCTGGCCCCGGCTGGCCGCCTGTGCGGCAATGTCGCGCGTGACCACCGACTGGGCCGCCGCCAGCACCGCCAGCAGGCGCGGGCGCTGGGGGTAGGCCGCTTCCTCAAAGCCCAGTCGCCCTCGCGCATCGCACTCGCAGGCCAGCAGCACCTCGGCGAAGCGCGCGGGCTTGCGCAGCGCGTCGCAGCGTTCCAGCAGACGCACCAGCGCTGCGGGCGAGAGATCGCCGCTGCGGTGGATGTGGCCGTGCTCGCGCGCCACCACTTCGGCGGTCTCGCGGCAGTCCACCGGCACGCGCAGGCGCTCGGCCACGTCTTTCAGCAGATCGGCGCTGCGCTCCTCGTGGCCGATGTGGCGCGGCAGCACGTCGGCGGCCGTGGTGCCTTTGCCCAGGTCGTGCGCCAGGCAGGCAAATCGCACGGTCAGGGGGGCCGAGAGCCGCGCGGCCATGTCCAGCACCATCATCAGGTGCACACCGGTGTCCACCTCGGGGTGGTATTCGGCGCGCTGGGGCACGCCCCACAAGCGCGCGACTTCGGGCAGCAGAACGGCCAGCGCACCGCATTCGCGCAGCACCTCGAACATGCGAGAGGGCTTTTCTTCCATCAGGCCGCGCGCGAGTTCCTGCCACACGCGTTCGGGAACCAAGTGGTCCGCCTCGCCATGCGACACCATCTCGCGCATCAGTTGCATCGTCTCGGGTGCCACCGTGAAATCGGTGAAGCGCGCCGCGAATCGCGCAACGCGCAGGATGCGCACCGGGTCTTCTCGGAAGGCGTCGGTCACATGGCGCAGCACCCGTGCGGCGATGTCGTGGGCGCCACCATAAGGGTCAAAAAGTGCCTCGGCGCTTATCCCATCAGCGCTGGCAGCTATCGCATTGATAGTAAGGTCGCGGCGCGAGAGGTCTTCTTCCAGCGTCACGTCCGGCGAGCTCTGCACCACGAAGCCGCGGTAGCCCCGGCCGCTTTTGCGCTCCGTGCGGGCCAGCGCGTATTCCTCGCGGGTCTCGGGGTGCAGAAAGACGGGGAAGTCGCGCCCCACGGGCAGGTAGCCCTGGGCCTGCATCTGCTCGGGCGTGGCCCCCACGACCACCCAGTCGTGATCATTCACCGGGCGGCCTAGCAGCTTGTCGCGGACGGCGCCCCCAACCATGTAGATTTGCATGCGGGCAGTGTACGCAGCGACCGGCGGCGGCCGCCGTATAGTCTTTCTCATGTCCCTGTCATCCTCCCTCACCATCGCCCAGCTCAACCCCGACGGCAGCGTGCCCGTGCCTGCGCCGCCGGACGCGGCCGCCAACGCGGCCGCAGAAGCCCTGCAGCGCGAGGCGGAGTTCGAGGCCCTGAAGGCCCAGGTGGAGGGTTTGCAGGAGGTGCTGGCCAAGCCGCTCAACGAAATCCTGGCCGACCGCGACAAGTTCAAGGAGGCCGCCGCCGCGTGGGACGCCTTTGGCGCCATGTGGATGCTGTCGCAGCGCGCCATGAAGCGCGTGGCGCTGGACCTGGCCGCCCAGCAGGGCGTGAGCGAGCAGGAGGTGGTGGCGCGTGCGCTGGCCTACGCCAATCAGGTGCTCAACGTGGAAGACGAAGACCTGGGCGGCACCGTGGCGCCGGCCCAGCTGGCGCACATTGCGCGGCACAAGCCGTTCTTGCGCAAGCAGTTCCGATAAACGCCGCGTGGGGCTTTGACAGGCTCAGCCCGAACGGTGTGGGCTGCAGCGGCGCAGCCCCTTCAGGAAAACACCGGCCGGAAAAAGCTGCGCTCGTAGCTCAGGATGCAGCCCGTTTCCTCGGCGTAGCGGAAAGCCGCCTGGCATTCCGCGTCCTGCATGGACCGCTCGCGGTACGCCTCGTAGGCCGCCAGGCTCTCGAAAGTGAACAGCGCCAGTGCAATGTTGTTGGCGCCTTCGCTGGGCATGAAATAGCCGTGGTGCTTGCCGCCGAATTTCTCGACCAGCGGAATCCAAAGTTTTCCGTAGTGTTCGAACTCCTTGAGCTTGCTGGGGTTCAGGACGTAGCGCAGGTAGATGGTGACGATCATGGCCGGGTTCAGTCTTGGTCTTGGAGTTCAGTTCTGGGGGCGCAGGCGGTAGGGCTCTTCGAACGCCAGGAAGTCCTTCTCGGCCAGGGCTTCGTCAATCCAGGCCTTCACGCCGGGCAGGGCGCGCACGCGGTCGACATAGGCGGCGATGTGCGTGGGCACCGGCAGGCCATAGGTGTGCAGGCGCATGCAGACGGGCGCGAAGTAGGCGTCGGCCACGGTGAATTCGCCAAACAGCAGCGGGCCGCCGTGCTCGTCCAGGAGGGCAGTCCACATGTCCACCAGGCGCTGCACATCTGCGCGCACCCCGGCCTTGTCGCGCCAGAGCAGCGCGCCCGTGTCGGGCAGGTGGGCTTCGATGTTCATGGGGCAGTTGCTGCGCAGGGCGGTAAAGCCGCTGTGCATCTCGGCGCAGATGCTCCGGGCTCCTGCGCGGGCCTTGGGGTCCGTGGGCCAGAGTTTCTTGTCGGGGTGGGTTTCGGCCACGTACTCGGCGATCGCCAGCGTGTCCCACACCACCAGGTCGCCATGGACCAGCACGGGCACCTTGCCCGTGGGGTTGACGGCACCGATGGCGCGCTTGAACTCGGAGTTGGCTTCGAAGCTGTCGAAACGCACGCGCACTTCCTCGAAGGCGATGCCGGCCTGGCGCAGCAGTACCCAGGGGCGCATGGACCAGGACGAATAATTTTTGTTGCCGATGTAGAGCTTGAGCATGGTTGAAGGGGGTTCTAACAGCCCGTCTGGGACGAAACGCCGCATGCTACCGCCCGCCCCGGACTTCGCCAATGCTGGATGCAGCGCCTTTTGATGCGGGCAGCGCATCAAAGGGCGGCGACAGCGTGCCGATGGGCCGAGGGCGCGGGGCTGGTGGGGCACAATCGGCCGCTTTCGCCGGGCGACTTTTCCCGCCGCCCTCGGCCGTACGTGCCCGCGCCCGATGACGCTGTTTTTTCCTCTCTGCTCGTTCTTGCGCACCCTGGAGTCCCGGTGGTTGCGCCAATGTGCAGTGGCCTGGTGGGCCGCCGCCGTACTCTGCGCCGCGCAGGTAGCCGCGGCGGCGGTGCCTGGCGCCCCGGTGGCCGGGGGCGATGTGCCGGCACCGGTGGCTGCGCAGGCGGGCGGCATGCTGGTAGTGCCCTACATGGGCATGTTTGAAGACACCACCCGCCACCTGGACATCGGCGCCGTGCGCCAGCCGGAGAACGAAGCGCGCTTTGCGTACCCCGACAACCCCCTCAAGGGCGCCGAGTCCGACCGTGTGCTGTGGTTCCGGCTGAAGCTGCAGCTGGCGGACCCGGCCGATGCCCGGCGCGAGTGGCTGTTGCTGGTGCCCACGGTGTCCACGCACGAGCTGCGCTTTTATGGGCCCTACGATGCAAAGGGCCAGCCGCTGGCGGAACCGGTGGTAACCGGCATGCGCCACCCCTGGGCCACGCGGCCCGCGGGCTCCGAGCAGATGGCCTGGCGCTTTCGACTGCCCGACGCGGGCGTGTACACGGTGTATTTCCGGGTGGAGTCCACCTTCGCGCGGTTTTATGCCGCCCGGGTCTGGGACTTGCCGGAATACTTGCAGTCCACGCAGGACAAGCGCATGTTTGACGGCGTGTGCTATGGCCTGCTGATGGGGCTGGTGGTGTTCAGCACGGTGATGCTGCTGGTGTTTCGCGAGAGCATCTACGTCTGGTACCTGGTGTCGTGCCTGGGGGCGTTGCTGGCGCTGGCGGGGTTCAACGGCCATACGCTGCGCTACCCCTTTGCGTACTGGCCCGCGGCGGCGGGATTCTTCTATGCCGTGGCTCCGCCGCTGTGGGCTATCTCCAAGCTGATGTTCGGCCGCAGCCTTCTGCGTCTTTCGTACTTTGCGCCGCGGCTGGACAAGGTCGTCCTGGCCATGGTGGCGGCCCTGGCTGTTGCCACGGTGTACGGTTTGGTGGGCGCCAATCCGCTGTGGCTGTTCCGCATGGTGCAGGCGTCGGTGGTGCTGGCCACTGTGGTGCTGGCGGCCGGGGCGGTCATGGCCATGCGCCGGCGCTACTGGCCGGCTGTGCTGTATTGCGCAGGCGTGGCGCTGCTGCTGGTGGGCATCTGCGCCATCATCGTGGCCAGCTGGGGCTGGGTGGTCTGGACGCCGGGCCAGATGGATCTCACCCAGACCGTGCTGGTGGCCGAATCCGTGGTGTTTGCCGCGGCCATGGCCTCGCGCGTGCGGCTGCTGCGCAACTCGGAAGAGGCGCTGACCGTGCGCACGCAGGAACTGGTGGAGGCGCTGGGCACGGACGCGCTCACCGGCGCTGCGAACCGTGCCGGCCTCACGCAGCGGGCCGAGGCTGCCATCCGCGACGGGCAGCCGTTTGCCTTGCTGCTGCTGGACCTGGATGGCTTCAAAGGGGTGAACGACACCCATGGGCACGCAGCCGGCGATGCCGTGCTGGCCGCCATGGTGCGCCGCCTGCGGGCCCATACCCGGGCCGAAGACCTGGTGGCGCGCCTGGGCGGTGACGAGTTTGCCGTGCTGGTCGCCGGATCCCCCCCGCGCGAGGTGATTGCGGGCATGGCACGCCGCATGGCCGCCGGTGCGGCCGAATCCGTGGTGTTCGAAGGCCGCTCGCTCACCGTCGGCATGAGCCTGGGCATCGCCTGCCACCCTGGCGATGGTGCGACCCTGGCCGACCTGCTGCGCGCCGCCGATCGCGCCATGTATGCCTGCAAGCGCCGCGCAGCCGGCGCGGAGTGCTTTGCATTTGCTTCAGAGCTGCAAGGCTGACACTGCCAGCGGCCGCTGAAACCGGCGCCCCCCAGGCCGGCCACCGCCGCGCTGGCGGCGTCGCGCCTCCGGGGGAAGCGGCGCGGCCGCTTCGGGGGGCTAGGGCCTGTTCGCCCTGTTTTTGCCAGATGCGTTGCAATGCCCGAGGCCAGGCGCTAGGCGCCAAACGAAGCTGGGGTGCGGCCCCAGCGAGGCTTGGCAACGCCGCGGGCCCTTGGGCATCGCAACCCGAAGGGAAGGCTGCTCCCGTCACGCCACTCGTCGTTGCGCTCCTGGCCGATTCCCCGGTCCCGGCGTCGTCACGCGCCTGGATTGGCGTGGCGGGAGCAGCCTTCGCACTGGCAAAAACAGGGTGAGCAGGCCCTACACCGGCCAGACCACCCCGTTGTCGTTCAGGATGGCATCCAGCGGCATATCAAAGGTGTCGGGCTCGAACTCGTCGAGGTAGCCGTTGGTGAACCCCAGGCCCACGGTGAACGGCTTGGGCTGCAGCGTGGCCAGCGTGCGGTCGTAGAACCCGCCCCCGTACCCCAGCCGGTAGCCGCCAGCGGCGTAGCCCACGCAGGGAACGAACAGCAGGGTGGGCAAGATGACTTCGGTGTCCTTGGGCTTGGGAATGCCGTACGCGTCTTCTTCCATGGGGCAGCCGGGGTACCACGCATGGAAGGTGAGGGTCTTGTGCTGCTTGTTCACCACGGGCAGGCCAATGCGCCGGCGCAGGGGTTCATCGAGCAATTCGCCGTCCTCCTTCCACCGGTGCAGGGCGGGCAGGGGGTCGAACTCGCCCTTGATGGGCCAATAGGCGCCGATGACGGTATCGGGCCGGTTCACGAGCCAGATGCGCATGACCTGCTGTAACAGGTCTGCCCGCTGTAGGCGGTCGGGCAGGTTGAGGCGTTCTTCAATCAATGCGCGCCGCAGAGCTGCTTTGTCCATCAGATAATTCCCCCATGCAATTTCTCAGAGCGATTCTGACACCCCTTGTGGCCGCTGCCGTTTTGGCAGGCCAGGCACCGCTGGCCCTGGCGCAAAACCGGGGTGACGATACCTTGCTGGAGATGAGCCAAGCGTTCCGCAAGGGCGATCGCAACAAGCTCGCGCAGCTGCTGCCCGCCGCACGCGGCCACGCGCTGGAGCCCTGGGCCGCCTACTGGGAGCTGCGGGCCCGCCTGGGCGAGGCCCAGCCGGCGGAAATCCAGGCTTTCCTGCAGCGTTACGCCGGCAGCTACCAGGAAGATCGCCTGCGCAACGACTGGCTGCTGCTGCTGGGCCAGCGGCGCGACTGGTCCCAATTTTCCGAACAGCACCCCCACTACCGCATGTCGGACGATCGCGAGGTCCGCTGCTATGCGCTGCTGATCGACCAGATCAAGGGCACGGCTACCCCCACCGTCGCCGAAGATGTGCGCGGCAACTGGTATGCGATCCGCGACGCCGACGATGGCTGCACCCATGCCGCGCGCGAGTTGTACGGCTACAAAAAGCTCTCGGCCCTGGATATCTGGCGAAAGGCCCGGCTGGGCGTGGAGGCCAACCGCCCCCGCGTGGTGCGCAATGCCGTCGAGATCGTGTCGCCCGAGTCGCTGCCCCTGCTCAAGGACGTGCTGGACGCGCCCAGCCAGTACCTTGTTTAGCGCGCCACGGCGGCTGGCAAGGCCCGGCAGGAACTGGTGCTGCTAGCCCTCCTGAAGCTGGCCACCGGTGACCCAGACGGCGCGGCCAACCAGCTTGAGAACAAATGGGGCGTGCACCTCTCGGCCGAAGAGCGCAACTGGGCCTGGGCCGTGATTGGCAAGACTGCCGCACAGAAGCTGGCGAGCAACGCCCACAGCTACTTTGCCAACGTCACCAAGGACAGCGACCTCAATGACGACCTGCTGGGCTGGAAGGTTCGGGCCGCACTGCGCGCCGGCCAATGGAAGACCGTGGGCAAGGCGGTGGACGCCATGAGCCCCGAAGCGCGCCAGGAAAGCACCTGGGTGTACTGGAAGGCGCGCTCGCTGCTGGCAGGCCGCGTGACCGATGCCGAACGCGCCGAGGCACGCCAGCTGCTCGAAGGCATCGCCAGCACGCGCGGTTTCTACGAGCAGCTCGCGCTCGAAGAGCTAGGCCAGCGCATCACCGTGCCCCCCGCGCCCGCGCCGCTCACGGCGGAAGAAAAGGCGGCTGCCCGCGCCAACCCGGGCCTCAACCGGGCGCTCTACGCCATCCTGCTCGGTCTGCGCAGCGAAGGCGTGCGCGAATGGAACTACACCACCAACCTGCATCAGAGCGGCGGCATGGGCGACCGCGAACTGCTGGCCGCCGCCGACTTTGCCTGCCAGCGCGAGGTGTGGGACCGCTGCATCAACACCAGCGAACGCACCAAGAGCGTGGTGGATGTCGCGCAGCGCTTCCCCACGCCGTTTCGCAACACGGTGTTGGAGCGTGCCAACGGCATCGGCCTGGACCCGGCCTACGTGTATGGCCTGATCCGGCAGGAAAGCCGCTTCATCATGGACGCGCGCTCCCACGTGGGCGCGTCAGGCCTCATGCAGGTCATGCCCGCCACTGCGCGCTGGACGGCCAAGAAGATTGGCCTGTCCAACTTCACGCCCGACCAGCTCAACGACCGCGACACCAACATCACCATCGGCACGGCGTACCTCAAGCTCGCGCTGGATGATTTCGCGGGCTCCATGCCCATGGCGGCCGCCGCCTACAACGCAGGCCCCGGCCGTCCGCGCAGCTGGCGCAACGGTCCGGTGCTCGACGCGGCCATCTGGGCCGAGAACGTGCCCTTCGCCGAGACGCGCGACTACGTGAAGAAGGTGCTGGCCAACACCACCAACTACGCGGCCATGCTCACCGGCCTGCCGCAGTCGCTCAAGAGCCGGCTGGGTACCATCGGCCCGCGCGATGCGGCGGCGCCGGAGGTGAACAAAGATCTGCCTTGAGCCGCACTGCCCCGGGGCTCATTCACTATAAAAATAATAGCTGCTACCGCTTGCTCATCAAGCGGTAGCTTGCATTTTGACCATTATGGAGAGGGATAGAGATGATGAGCAAGACGCTGTCGTGGCTGGCGATCGCCGGCCTGGTGTGCATCCTGGGCTGGGACGCGCAGGCGCAACCGGTCTACAAATGGGTGGACGCGGATGGCAAGACCCACTATGGCTCGCAGCCTCCGCCCTCCAAGGCTGACGCCGAGCCGCTCAAGCTCCAGAGCAACAACGGCAGCACGCGCAGCACCTCCGGCGCCAGCAAGTCCACCCAGCAGTACAACGCCGACGGCACCAAGAAGATCCCCAAAGACGTGGAAGAGTTTGGGCAGGGCATGAAGAAGGCTCTGGAAACGGTGGACAGCAAGCAGGTGCCGCTGAACTGCGCCGCTGCCGTGGACAACATCCACTATCAGGCAGATCAGATGCTGGAGGTGGGCCAGAAGAACGTGCGCGACGGCTACATGGTCCAGGCGGACTTCGACAAGGCGGCGCCCAAGATCCGCGAAGCCAAAGGCAAGTACAGCGTGTCGGACTGCCAGGGCGCATCGGGCGGCAAGAAATCGTTCTACCAGTGCATGTCGAGCAGCAACAACCATGTGATGGGTTGCGACAAGCAGCACAAGCACTGAAAGAGGTTCCTCCCTGAGGCGCTTCGCGCCTTCCCTCCCTCCAACGCCGTCACGGCCTGGCGGAGCCCGTTCCGCGATGGCACGGGTCTGGGGTTTGCCTGTGCGCCGGGCGTTCCCGGGGCCGAATGTCCTGAAGCCTATGTGTTGTGAAGCACGTCGCCTTCGCGTACGGCTGCGCCGGAACGCACGAGGTCATCCGCCAGGCTTTGCAACCATTCCCCTTCTTCCTGATTCCCGAAATGCCGCTCGTGCAGCATGCCGAAGTACGGGGTGGCCTGCGCCCAGGCCGTGAGGTCGGACATGCGGATCTGCTGCCATTCCAGCAACTTGTACTTGAGCAAGACTTTGGCGGCATACAGCGCGTGCTTTGGCGGGTTGCGCACGAAGCCATCCAGCCTGCGGCGGGCTCCCTCCAGGGCTCGGGGAGCATCGGCAAAGACCGGGCCGTGGCCGGGGATCACCACGTGGGGCGCGAGCCGCTCGATCAGGTCCAGCGTGGCCGCGACGGCGGCGAAGGCGTCCTCGCCTTCCAGCTCGGGAAACACCACGCCAAAGCCGTTCTCCCACAGCGCGTCGGCCGAGATCAGCACCCGGCCCTGGGGCTCGAACAGCACCACCGAATGCGGGTCGTGCCCTGGCGCGGCGTGCACCTGCCAGGGCTTGTCGCCCAGCAGCACGCAGGAGCCGGGCATGAGCAGCGTGTCGGCACGAAAGCGCGGGCACTCCTGGCCGGTGGGGGTGTAGCTCAGTGCATACGGATCCCACTGGCGCACGTGGTCTGCCTGCCCCGGTGGGATGGCAGTGAGCACGCCCGGCCAAGTCTTTTGCAGCGCGGCGTTGCCCCCGCAATGGTCGCTGTGCAGGTGGGTGTTGAGGACGCGGTCCAGCGGACGGCCTCGCAGTGCGCTACGCACCAGTTCCACGGTCTGCCCGGCGTGGCTGCAGTAGCCGGTGTCCACGATGGCCGTGTCGCGCTGGCCGAGGAACAGGATGTTGTTGGCGGACAGCCAGCCGCGTTCCAGGACGGTGATTTCGGGGGGGAGCAAGTCGTGCGGGGAAGAGCTGGGCATGAGGCGGTCAAAGCGCTAACAGCCCAGCGTACCGCAGGAGCGCACCGCAACGCGTTCTCCAAAACCCGCAAGGCCGTGGCTGCCGTGGGCCCGGCCTGTATCAAAACGTCAGAACGTGACGCCCGCCACCAGGATCACGTTGGCATACGGCGTGCACTCGCCTGTGCGCACCATCACGCGGGCTTGCTGAGTCAGGCGCTTGAAGTCCTCGTGCGGCACGGCACTGGGCTGCATTGGCAGCCCGCACCAAGCGGGCAACTGGCCGCCGTTGCGCTCCACGGCTTCGGTGGCGATCACGGCTTTCTCGACCTGCATTTCTTCCAGCACCGCCCGCAGCACATCGGCCACGGCCGGGATGCCGGGCGTGAGCGCCAGGTCGATGCGGCGCGGGCCGTTGGGGATGGGCAGGCCCACGTCGCCAATCACCAGCATGTCGCCGTGGCCCAGGGTGGCGATGGCGTGGGAGAGTTCGGCGTGCAGCAGGGCGGTGCGTTTCACAGGGGGCTCCAGGCGGGCGGTTGGGGGCTTTGCGCCACGGCGGCGCGGGTGGGGATGGAGGGCTGGGCGCCCGGCTGGGTGACGCACAGCGCCGATGCGCGGATGCCTTCGCGCACGGCGGCATCCAGCGGCTCACCGCGTGCCAGGGCCACGGCCAGTGCACCCAGGAAGGTGTCGCCAGCGGCTGTGGTGTCCACGGCTTTCACGACCAGGCCGGGGTGGTAGCGGCTGCCTGCGGCATCGGCGGCCACGGCGCCCGCAGCGCCCAACGTCACCACCACCTGGGCGGGGCCCTTCGCGCGCAGGGCTTGTGCGGCCTGCGCGGCATGGGCGGGCGTGGTCACGTTCTGGCCCGCCAGCGCGGCGGCTTCCACCTCGTTCACCACCAGCGTGTGCACCAGCGGCCACATCGCTTCGGGCAGGGGCTGGATGGGG
>NZ_JALEGG010000241.1 GCF_022763525.1 Acidovorax sp. | reverse complement strand
GCCGCAACGCCGCAGACCGCCCGCAAAGACCAGTGCTTGAAGGGTTGGAGCGAAATCGGGCTGATGAACTCGAAGCTTTGACGCCCCGGCTGCCTGCATGGGCATGAGCCCATGCGGCGCATCCGAAGCATCCACTCATCCCCGATTGCGCTCCAACGCGATCCCCTGCGAAATCGTGAACAGGCTCTTAGCGCCACTTATTTTTTTGTCCCCACCCCATGTCACGCAAACCTAAAAAAGGCTACTTTGTGAAGGGCCAGTTCGTTGCCGAAGGCAGCGAGCTGGACATCCAGCTCAAGGCCGAACTCAAAGGCACGCCCGACGCCAGCCGCACCGACCTCAAGCGCGAAAGCGACGAACTGCAGGAGCTGGGCAAGGAATTGCTGACCCTGCGTGCCGACCTGTTCAATGCGGTGGGCCTGCCCGACAAGCTGGTGGATGCGCTGGCCGAAGCCAAGCGCATCACCAACTTTGAAGGCAAGCGCCGCCAGATGCAGTACGTGGGCAAGATCATGCGCAAGCTCGAACCCGAGCTGGTGCAAGCCGCCCGACAGGCGCTGGAAGAGCAGCACAAGGGCTCCGCGGCCGAAAAGATGCAGCTGCACCTGGCCGAGCATTGGCGCGACCGCCTCATCGCCGACGACGAGGCCCTGGCGCTCTGGATGGCCGAGCACCCGACCACCGACACCCAGCAGCTGCGCGCGCTGATCCGCCAGGCCCGCAAGGACGCCCAGCCCGCCGGCAAGGAGGCCAACGTCCAGATCTCGCAAGGCCTGGCCCCCCGCAAGGGCCGCGCCTACCGCGAGCTGTTCCAACTGGTGCGCGAGCACCTGGGCGGCACGGGCCCGGATGACAGCAGCGGCAGCGACGAGGAGCAAGGCGATGAGTGACGCCCGGTATGACCCGGTGAAGATCGGCATCGTCTCGATCAGCGACCGCGCCAGCAGCGGCGTGTATGAAGACAAGGGCCTGCCCGCGCTGCAGGACTGGCTCGCGCGCGCGCTGCACAACCCGATTGCGTTCGAGCCGCGCCTGATCCCCGACGAGCAGGCCGGCATCAGCGCCACGCTCATCGAGCTGGTGGACACCGCCGGCTGCCACCTGGTGCTGACCACCGGCGGCACCGGCCCGGCCCTGCGTGACGTGACGCCCGAGGCCACGCTGGCCGTGGCGCACAAGGAGATGCCGGGCTTTGGCGAGCAGATGCGCCAGATCAGCCTGAAGTTCGTGCCCACCGCCATCCTCTCGCGCCAAGTGGCGGTGATCCGCGGCGGCAGCCTGATCATCAACCTGCCCGGCCAGCCCAAGGCGATTGCCGAGACGCTGGAAGGCTTAAAGGACGCCGAAGGCAAACAGGTCGTGCCGGGCATCTTTGCGGCCGTGCCGTACTGCGTCGACCTGATCGGCGGGCCCTACCTGGAAACGCGCGACGAGGTGTGCAAGGCCTTCCGGCCCAAGAGCGCGATCCGTGCGCCGCGCACGGCCTGACTTCGGCGCATTCAAAGCAAAAATAGCTGCCAGCGCTTGTGTACCAAGCGCTGGCAGCTATTTTTTTGATAGTACCCTGACGAGGCGGCGAACGAACTACTTGCCCACCAGCTCGTTGAGCTTGCCGGCCTCGAACTGCTCCTTGATCGCGGCGTCGCAGGGCACGCAGTCCTTCGCCTGCTGGTTGGCCGCCGAGAGCTTTTCGATGGCCTGCCACAACAGCGCGATCTGGTGCTCTTGCGATGAGGCGTTGTCGATCAGCCCGCGCATGGCCTGCGAGAGCGGATCGTCCTCCTGCGTGATGCCATAGGCCGTGAACTTGCGCGCCTGCTGCGGCTCGGTCACATCAGCGCTCTGCCCCGCCTTCGACGGAATGATCCGCGCCGGGATGCCCACCGCCGTGGCGCCCGCGGGCACGGGCTTGATGACCACGGCGTTGCTGCCGATCTTGGCCCCGTCACCCACCTCGAAGCCGCCCAGCACCTTGGCGCCTGCGCTGACCACCACGTCCTTGCCCAGCGTGGGGTGGCGCTTGGCGCCCTTGTACAGCGAGGTGCCGCCCAGGGTCACGCCCTGGTAGATGGTGCAGCCGTCGCCGATTTCGGCGGTCTCGCCCACCACCACGCCCATGGCATGGTCGAAGAACACGCGCTCGCCGATCTTGGCGCCGGGGTGGATCTCGATGCCCGTGAACCAGCGCGCAAAGTGCGAGATGAAGCGCCCTAGCCATTTGAGGCCGTGGTGCCAGCACCAATGCGCGGGCCGGTGCAGCCAGATCGCGTGCAGGCCCGGATAACAGGTGATCACCTCCCACGTGCTGCGCGCGGCAGGATCGCGGTCGAGGATGCACTGGATATCGGAGCGCAGGCGGGCGAACATCGGTTGTTGTGGTTATTTGTAAATCGGAAACGCAGTCTATCGTTTTGCCCCGGCCGCCTCGATCATGGCTTTGGCGACACCTCGCAGGATGTGGATTTCCTCGGGGGCCAGCTGCGCGCGGTTGAAAAGCTGGTTAAGGCGGGGCATGAGCTTCTTGGGCGAGGCCGGGTCCAGGAAACCGATGGCGGTGAGCGCCTGCTCCCAGTGGGCGAGCATGCCCGCCACGTGGGCGGCATCGGCCAGGGGACGCTCGGGCGTCCCGCTCTCCACCGCGAAGCCGCCCAGCGCCTGGCGCCATTCGTAGGCAATCACCTGGATGGCCGCGCCCAGGTTCAGCGAGCCAAAGCCGGGGTTCGTCGGAATCGACAGCGCCACATGGCAGCGGTACACGTCTTCATTCGCCATGCCGAAGCGCTCGGAGCCGAAGAGGAAGGCGACGCCGGCCTGCGTTGCCGGGGCTGCGGTCTCCGCCTCAGAATTTGATGTATTTTTGGCATCCAGCGCTTGTCCATCAAGCGCTGGCAGCTCCTTTTTCAGTAGCGATTCAAAATGCGGCCGTGGCGCCACGGTCGGCGGACCAAAGTCGCGCGGCGTCATCGCCGTGGCGCACAGGTGGCTCATGCCGTCCAGCGCTTCGTCCAGCGTGGCCACGATGCGCGCGTTGTTCAGCACGTCCAGTGCGCCACTGGCACGCTGGATGGTTTCCTCACGCCGCAGCACGTTGGCCCAGCGCGGGGCCACCAGCACCAGGTCGTCGAAGCCCATGGTTTTCATGGCGCGGGCAGCAGCCCCCACATTGCCGGCGTGGCTGGTGTTGATCAGGATGAAACGGGTCTTCATGGACGGGGCAGGCGCTGGGCAATGGCGGGGAGTTAGGCGAAAAATGGCACTGCGGGTAAAATCCCGCCCTCTATTGTCGCCGCCCGCATCGCCGGGCCGGGCCCGACCTCCCCGCTCATCCTGATACGCAGACGCCTGTGCCACCTCGGCCGTGCGCTGCTCACCACCACAATTTATGTCGTCCAATCTGCACCCCATGCTCAACGTGGCCATCAAGGCTGCACGCGCCGCCGGCGCCATCATCAACCGCGCGGCCCTGGACGTGGAATCGGTGCGGATCTCGCAAAAGCAGATCAACGACTTTGTGACCGAGGTGGACCACGCCTCCGAAAAAATCATCATCGAGACGCTGCTGACGGCCTACCCCGGCCACGGCATCCTGGCCGAAGAGTCGGGCAAG
>NZ_JALEGG010000240.1 GCF_022763525.1 Acidovorax sp. | reverse complement strand
TGGCCCCAGCCCGAACACGGGAAACCAGCCCCGGCTGGTGCAGTACATCAACCTGACTCCAGGCGAGGTTGCGTGCCACACCATTTGGCTGTAACCACGACTCCCATCGCCGCAATCGCTACTGAAACAATAGCAGTCTGCGCTTTTCCGCCAAGCGCTCCCGGCTTCAACGCCGCTCAGCGGGCGGTGCGTGCTTGCGCCGCTCGTACCGCCGCATCAGCGGCGTGACCGACACCCCGTGCAGCACCATGGACGCAACCACCACCGCCAGCGTCAACGACAACAGCCGCTCTGCGACGACCAGCTGCAGACCGTGCGTGATGGCGTACATGAGGTAGTACACGGAGCCGATTCCCCGGATGCCAAACCAGGCGATGAGGCGGCGCTGGCTACGCTGCACCAGCGACCCCTGCAGTCCGCCCGCCACGGCCAGCGGCCGAATGACGAACAGCAGCAGCGGCACAAACCAAAGCACCTCCGCGCGAAAGTCCACCACTGCGAGCAAAGCGCCCACCACCAGCACCACAGCCACCTCGGCAAGGCGCTCCAGCTGGGCATTGAAGCGCTCGACCGATTCCATAAAGTACCCCGGCACCTGCGCTGCCTCCACGGGGCTCCCTGGGGAGACTTCGCCCTGGGCGCAGGTCGGCGACGAGGCCACACGGCGCAGCGCGAGCCCCGCGGTGAACACGGCGAGAAACCCGTAGGTATGGCACAGCAAGGCAACTCCGTAGGACAGCGCGATCAGACCAGCACCATGAACTCGTCTGGCCCCAAGGCCTCGCGGCGGCGCACGCGCAGGTACAGGATGGCCCGTCCCACCACCGCACCCAGCGCGTAGCCCAGGGCCAGGCCGCCCGCCCCGGCCCACAGCAGATCAATGGCCCACCAGCGCCAGCCGCCTTCGCCCAGATCGTGCAGGGACATCAGCCCCAGGCCCAGCATCACCATCGGAAAAGCCGTGCCATCGTTGAACCCCCCTTCCCCGGTCAGCCCAAAACGCAAGCGGTCGCGGTCGTGCGGATCCGAGACCTGCACATCCGACGCAAGCACCGGGTCGGTAGGCGCCAGGATGGCGCCCAGCAATACGGCGACGCCCAGCGGCAGGTCCATGAGCCACACCCCAGCGGCTGCGAGGGCACCCACAGTCATCAGCATGGACACCGTGGCCAGTTGCACCGGGATGCGCCAGCGCCCATCGCGCCACGGGAGTTCGAGCTTGAGCCCGACGGTGAAGAGTGAAATGAGCACCACAATCTCGGTGAGGCGCTCCAAAAGCGAAGCGTCCTCGATCGGGTCCAGTACCAGCAGGCCCAACCCCCAGGGCCCAATGCCCACGCCTACGGCCAAGTACAGGATTGCGGAGCTCAGCGGCACGCGCGCAATGAACGAGCTGGTCAACGTCATGACCACGAGCAGCAGGCCCACCAGGGCAAAGGCCATCGCGGGCATCAGCTCATCAGACATGGAGGCGCAGGGCAGGACCAGGAGACATTCCGCCCACTGTGGCGTCCACGCCTTCCCACGTATGCCGGTCAGCTGCGTTCGGTGCTGTCAGCAGGCGCCACCTTTGCAGCACGCGTGGGGCCGCGCTACAAAGGAGAGCAGAGCCACTCTCACTCGGCCGCCTGCGGTTCTTGTCACAAATGTTGACATCCTCACGGGGAAGCGCACGGCGGGTGCACTTACAGTCGGCGCACCCTGACGGCCTCGCTTCCAGCTCCCGTCCGGCCCGGCATCAGAAAGGAACCCCATGGCCAACATCCTCGAAGTGAAGTACGAAAACCAAGCCGACGCCCGTGTGTGCGAGGTGGCCTATGAAACCCAGGCCGATCTGTGCTGGCATGAGGTGCCCTACCTCACGCAGTCCAGTGGAGACGCCATCTGGCACTTTGTGGCCTACCCCAACCAGGCCAGCTTCAGGATCTTCCGCGTCAAGCATGCCACGCAGGCCGACCTGAGAATTTTCAAGGTCAACACTCCCGAGCAGGCAGGCTGGCGCAACCGCGAACACCCCCTGCGCGGCAAGCTGGGATAGCAGTCAAACCACCGAGCCTCGTGAAGGACAGCTCATCCCCCCACGCACTTTTGCATCTGCTCCCCGAGGCCCGTGGCGCCCAGCCGCATCACGTCCCCAGGCTTGAGGAACCAGGGAGCGGGCTTTTGCCCCAGGCCCACCCCGGCAGGCGTTCCGGTCAGGATCACATCCCCCGGCTCCAGCGTCATGAACTGACTGATGTATGACACCACGGTGGGCACGCCAAAGATAAAGTGGCGCGTGCTGCCGTTTTGCACGCGCTGGCCATTCACCTCCAGCCACAGGTCGATGGTGTGCGGATCGGGCACCTCGTCGGCGGTCAGCAGCCACGGGCCGATGGGGGCGAAGGTGTCGTAGCTTTTACCCTTGTCCCACTGGCCGCCGCGTTCCATCTGCCAGGCACGCTCGGACACGTCGTTGGCCAGCACATAGCCCGCCACATGCTGCAGTGCTGCAGCCTCCGTCACGTCATGCGCGCGGGTGCCAATGACGACGCCCAGCTCAACCTCCCAGTCGGTCTTGGTGGCGCCGGGCGGAATGCGCACGTCATCGTTGGGGCCGCTGAGCGCCGTCACGGCTTTCATGAACAGGACGGGCTCCGCAGGCGGCTGCAGGCCGGCCTCGCGGGCGTGGTCGGCGTAGTTGAGGCCCACGCACACGATCTTGCCTACGCCCGCCACCGGGCAACCCAGGCGCGGCGCGCCATCAATGGCCGGCAGGCGGCTGGCATCCAGGGCGGCCAGCGCCAACAAGGTGCGCGGGTGGAGTTGGGCGGGTCCCAGGTCGGGCAGCAGCATCGACAGATCGCGCAGCGCGCCGGTAGCGTCGATCAAGCCGGGGCGCTCTGCACCGGGCTGGCCGTAGCGGACGAGTTTCATGGCACAAATTCCTGGTTCTTCGTTGAGGGGCGGGGGCCGGCAGTCCTTTCAACGGCCTCGCTGACACAGCATAGCGATCTCCACAAGCCAGCAGTGACGCAAATCGCCAACCCCTGCCTTGCTGCAACGCGAGGCCCGCCGCGAACGCAAGTCGCGGGGCGCGCGTAACATCGCACGCTGTGCGCCAGGCCATCCGCCACGCATACAACTCCTGATTTCATAGCTGCCAGCGCTTTCCCTACAAGCGCTGCAAGCCATTTTGACCCAAATCTTCCATGGCCTCCGCCACCGACTTCTCCTCTCCGGCACCGACCGCGCCCCTTCGCCCCCAGCCCCGCAGCCCGGCCGATCTGTTCTGGTCCTTCACCTGGCTGGCTTTGCAAGGGTTCGGCGGCGTGCTGGCGGTGGTGCAGCGCGAGCTGGTTGAGAAAAAGCGCTGGATGACCAACGAGGAGTTTGTGGAGGAGTGGGCAGTGGCCCAGATCATGCCGGGTCCCAACGTGGTCAACCTCAGCATCATGATTGGCGACCGCTACTTCGGCCTGCGCGGCGCCTTGGCTGCGCTGGCGGGCATGCTCACGTTTCCGCTGATCGTGGTGCTGGCCCTGGCAACGGTCTATGCGCAGTTTGCCAGCCACCCGGCCATGGCCGGTGCGCTGCGCGGCATGGGCGCGGTCACCGCCGGGCTGATTGCCGGCGTAGGTATCAAGCTGTTTGCATCGATCACCAACCACCCGCTCGGGCGCCCGCTGTGTGTGGCGTTTGCCGTGCTCACCATCGTGGCGATGGCGTGGCTGCGGTGGCCGCTACTCTGGATACTGCTGGGAATCGGGGGCGCCGCCTGCCTGCTGACCTGGAGAAAGCTCGCGCCATGAATGCTGCCTCCACCCTCACCGCGCCCCTGCTGGCCCTGAGTGCGGGCGACTGGCTCCAGTTGTTCCTCTACTACCTGTCACTGTCGCTGCTGGCGGTGGGCGGTGCCATTGCCACCGCGCCCGACATGCACCGGTTTCTGGTGGAACGCCAGGCCTGGTTGACGGACCCGCAGTTCAACGCATCGATCGCCATCGCCCAGGCCGCGCCCGGCCCGAACGTGCTGTTCATCGCCTTGCTCGGCTGGAACGTGGGCCTCAACGCAGGCGGCCCGGGCCTCGCGGGGTGGCTGCTTGGCGCCGTGGGCATGGCGGTGTGCATGCTGGGCATCATGCTGCCCAGCAGCCTGCTGACTTGGACGGCGACCCGCTGGGGCCACCGCAACCGCGAGCGCCGCGGGGTTCGCGCTTTCAAGCAAGGCATGGCTCCGGTGGTCATTGGGCTCCTGCTGGCCACCTCCTGGGTGCTGACCCGCGCCCATGGAAGCCCTGCCACCGCCTGGCCCGTATGGCTTCTGAGCGCAGTGACGGTGGTGCTGGTGTGGCGGACCAAGCTGCACCTGCTGTGGATGCTGGGCGCCGGTGCCGTGCTGGGGGCTGTGGGCTGGGTGTAGCCGCAGCCGCAGACGCAGCTGCTGCCGGTTACACGGCCCTGCAAGCCGGTGGACGGATCAGCTGATCCGCCGCCCGTTTTCGGCGTACACCGCCAGGTAGATCGCGTCGGAGCCGATGTAGGGCGCCTTGCTGCCAAAGCCCACGTTGAAGTCCCCCAGCGACATCGAACGGATGCTGGCCAGGCCGGCGCGCAGGCGCTCGCGCGTGAGGTCCTTGCCCGCGTTCTTGAGGCCCTCGATCATGATCTGGGCGTTGACCCAGCCCTCAAGCGCACTGCCGCTTTGCAGATAGGCCGCGTCTGCGCCCACCGCCTTCATGGTGGCCTGGAACTTGCGCACTGCCACCGACTTCTGGGTCGTGGCATCCGGGAACACCTGCACCAGGGCCAGCCCTCGCGTGGCCGCCGCCAGCTTGGGCATCTCCGACGCCACGACGGTGACCGACAGGCCCGCGAGCGGCACCCCCTGCGCCTTGGTCCGGAACGCCTTGACGAACGCCGTGTTGGCCGTGCCCGTGGTCGCCAGCAGCACCGCGCCCGGGCGCTCGGCCGCCACCTTGTCGGCCAGCTCCGCGCCGTTCTTGCCATCCACGGCCAGCGCAAACTCGCCCGCACGCTCCACCTTGATCTCGTCCAGCGCACGGGCCATGTCCTTCAGCACTTCCTTGCCGAAGGGGTTGTCGAGGTAGACCACGGCAATGCGCTTGAGCCCCATGTCCACGATCTGCTTGACCAGTCGCTGCGTTTCCTCGCGGTAGGTGGGGCGCACGAAGAACACGTGGCGGTTTTCGGGCAGCCGCAGCGACGTCGCTCCAGTCACCGGACCCACCGTGGGAATGCCCTTGGACTCCACCAGCGGAAGGATCGACGCCGTGTTAGCGGTGCCCAACGGGGAAATCAGCGCGAACACCGATTGCGACTCCACCATCTCGGTCACGTTCTTGAGCGTGCGGCTGGCCACATAGCCATCGTCCCGGGGCTCCATGCGGATTTCACGGCCATGCACGCCACCAGCCGCATTCACCTCGGCAAACGCGGCCTTCATGCCGGCCACCTGCTCGATACCCGCCTGACCCAAAGGGCCGGTCAGCGCGATGGAGCAGCCCAGGTGGATGGTTCGCGCAGTGAGGGCATCCTCGGCGGCCCTGGCCGTGTGGGCCCATGCAGGCAGGCCCGTGGCCGCCACCGCCTGGGTGGCACGCAAAAGAAAGTGTCTACGGCTCATGTCGATACGCCCGAAATAGTGCAAAGGTGGCGCAGGCTACAGCCGGGACGCGTTTGCGCGTGTCAGTTTCGCGACAGATATACCCTCCCGCCACCAGGGCTGCTGGACCAGTGGCATCCCATATCCGGGCACGCTCTAGGTTGGGATGCCATTGCAGCATCCGTGGGCAAGGTGCCCCGCCCCATCGTCAACCTGCGTCTTGAGGGACTCTGTTTTCCCCGCTGGGTGTGGTCTCCAGGTTGGCGCTTGTGGCTGCTGACATGAACCGGGAGCTTCTCGCATGTTCAACCGATTGCCACGGTGTGACCGCCGCAACTCCCTTCGGGCCATGGCCCTGGGTATGTGCGTCGGCCTGGGCATGGTTTCACTGGCCTGGGCAGAAGGCAGCCGCACGCTGTACCCCTCCACCTACCCCACCAGCGGCGGCACGTGCGCCAACACGTTCAACCGGGGATGTCGCGCCAACCTGGACCTCCAGCCAGGCAACCGCTATGTGGGCAAGATCCATCGCCGCACTTTCCTGTATGTCTACGCCGAGGCAGGCGAGTATGTGCTGCTGGGCTCCAGCAACCGCACGACGGGCGGCGACATCCTGGTCTACAACCCACAGGATTTCGGCACACCGGGCGACGAGACCTTGCCGGCCAGCGCCGACTTCTCCTGCGCTTCCAGCACGCCGCCTGCCGGCAGTTTTGGCGGAGGCACCCTGGGACAGCTGAGCTCGCGGGCCCAGGAACTGGCAGGCCCCCACAGCGCCGACGGCAGCGCCACCGTCACCGGCGGTTTCGCACCCTGCGCCTACCGCGCACCCGCGACGGGGATCTATGGCGTGCAGTTCATGCCCGCCACCAGCGGCAACACCAACCTGAACGCCGACATCTTCAACCCCCTGCCCAGCACCTCCACCGTGGCCGCCTGGGACGTCACGGTGCGGGCAACGGCCAGCAGCCTCAGCGATCTCCACGGCCGCCTGTTCACCTATGCCTGGCTGGGTTTCACAGGGGTGAACAACCGCCCCGTCTATTCCCGCCACGACTACGTGACGCTCGACGGATACCGCTACTCGCAGGCCCTGGCGGGGCTCGATCCGAATGGCTTTGCGCTATATGCCAACCGGCTGGGCTTTCTGGACAACGGGCAGCCCCTGTACAAGGGCGTGCGCGGCAGTGACTCGTTTGTAACGAACCTGGCGCCCGGCCTGTCAGCCCAGCGGCCGGAGTTTCCGATTTTCTTCAGCAGCGTTGCCCCTTCGGCGCCCCACGCGGCCGAGGTGGACAAAGTGCTCTCGGCGCTGCGTATTCCGCTCACGCCGCAATCCCCTTCGCTGTCGGCCACCACATTCACCGGGCGCCCGCCCAGCGGGGTTTTGCGCACCGTGCCAGGCGCGGGCGGTACATTCCGCCTTTCGATCGCCGGAGCTTCCACCTTCCAGATCGTCGTGAGCCGCGATGGCGTCGATTTCAGCCCCGCCAACACGGCCAACGCCGTGATCACGGACATCGCCGCCACGGGCACCCAGGACGTACCGTGGGATGGCAACGATGCCGCGGGCAACCCCTTCCCCGCCAGCGCCACGCCCTATGCCTACCGCGCATTCGCGCGGGGGGGCGAGATCCACTTGCCGATGATCGATACCGAGAACAATGGCGACGGCACCAGCACCGCCACGGCGACCTTTGGCGGCGGCCCCACCATCACCAAACTCAACGGACCGCAGGCCGGCAATAACACGGTGTACTTTGATGATCGGGGATACGTCACCCGCAGCGGCACGTTGGTCGGCCAGCTGAACGGAACCCTCTGCCCCAGTTCACCACCACCGGCCTCCAACCCCGCGCAAGCCCTGGGCGGTGCGGATTCGACGCTGGTCCATGGCGCATCGCCACAGCTGTACCGCTGGTGGCCCCCAGGCGCCAATGCCAACGCCGACTGCGCGGCCACCGGCGGGTGGGGCGACGCCAAGGGGCTGGACCTCTGGACGTACGTCACCAGCCCTGCCGCCAACGGTCAGCTCTGGATCGACCCGCTCCTGCGGGATACAGCGGCATCCCTCTTTGTGCCAGCCGCCGCCAGGCCAGGCACCCTGGTGCAGGGGCGCCTGGCTTTCGTGAACCGCGGCACCGACATGGCCACGGGGCTGCAGTACAGCCTGACCCTGGATCGCAGCTGCGCCGATACCGTGGTGAGCTTTGCCAATCTGCCCACCGGCGCTTCCGCCGCGTGCGTGGACACGCTGGGCCAAGGCCGCTATGTGTTCTCGGGCTTCCCGGCCACGCTGGCAGGCGGCGCATCGGTGCTTGGCGCCGATCCTGCGGCGCCCATGGCGTTCTCGTACACCGCCCCGGCAGGGGGATCGGTCACGGCCATTGCCTTGGTGGCCGGCGCCTCCTCGGACGACGTGCCCGCAAACAATTCCGCCACCGGCACCACGGTGATCAGCCCAGTGGATCTGGAAACGACCGCCAGCGCTCCGCTGACGGCACTGGCAGGCGAATCGGTGACCGTCCTGGCATCGTTTTCCAACATGAGCGGCACCCCAGCCTCCCCCTGGACCCCCACCATTGCCATCGGGGCAGCGCTGAATTGCCCCTTTGGGGTGCAACTGGCGAGCGCTCCGCCGGGCGTAACGATGGTCGGTTTCGACACAGCCACCTGTGCAGTGTCCCTCTCGGGCCTGCCCCCCACGCTGGCCGACGGGCAGATCCTGTCGCTGAGCTTTAGCTACCAGGCGCCTGCCCTGGGGCAAGTGCCCGTCACCACCACGGTGGCCACCCCGGGCGACGTCCATACCGGCAACAACAGCGCGACGGCCACCACGACCATCGCGGTGGTGAACATGGCGATCAGTTTGTCGGGCATGCCCTTGCAGGCGATTTCTGGGCAGCCCTATTCCGGGACATTTTCCTGTACCAACGCGGGGCTTCTGGACGCGGTGGGTGGCACGCGCTGCGCCATCGACTCTGGCCTGCCCCCGGGCCTGAGCCAGACGGGCTGCTTGCTGAACGGTGCCGCATGGGTGGCCGGCGACACTGTGCCGGCGGGCGCCGCCGTCATCTGCAGCGTGTCGGGCACGCCTGTGACCGTCGGACCCATGGTGATGGTGGCCAGTACCGCCGCCGCAGGCGATGCGATCCTGTCCGACAACACGGCCACCCAGGGGCTGGCGGTATTGCCCGCGCAATCCATCCCCACGCTTTCGAAGTCTGCGGCCTTGGCGCTGGCTGCGCTGCTATTGCTGGTGGCCGCGCGCCTGCGCTACCGGCGGGGGAAGATATGACCCGGCGCCCGGACGGGATCAAGAACGGTATCAGGTGCGCTGGCGCAGCGCCTCGTACAGGCACACGCCGCTGGCGACCGACACATTCAGGCTCTCGACGGCACCCTTCATGGGGATGCTGACCAGCTCGTCGCAGGTCTTGCGCGTGAGCTGGCGCATGCCGTCGCCCTCGGCGCCCAGCACCAGGGCCACGGGGCCTTTCAGGTCGACTTGGTAGATGGTCTTGGGGGCATCGTCGCTGGTGCCGATGCACCAGATGTTGCGCTCCTTGAGCTCGTTCAACGTGCGCGCCAGGTTCGTGACCATGAAGTACGGCATGGTCTCGGCGGCTCCGCTGGCCACCTTGGCCACCGTGGCATTGATGCCCACGGCATGGTCCTTGGGGGCAATCACGGCATGCGCGCCCGCACCGTCGGCCACGCGCAGGCAGGCGCCCAGGTTGTGCGGGTCGGTCACGCCATCCAGAACCAGCAGCAGGGGCTGCTCGATGCCATCGGCTTCGAGGTTTTCCAGCAGTTCGTCCAGCGACGTGACCTGGGCCACGGGCTCCACGCGCGCCGCCACGCCCTGGTGGCCATGGCTGCCAGCCAGCTTGGCGATGCGCACGCTGTCCGCTTCAATCAGGCGGGCTCCGGCCTCGCGGGCGCGATCGAGAAACTGGCGCATGCGGGCATCGCGCCGCGTGGCTTCGTAATAAATCTCGATGATGGACTGTGGCGCGGTCTTCAGACGCACGCCCACGGCGTGAAAGCCGAAGAGAACTTTGGGGCTGGACATGGTGGGATTATCCGCTGTCGGGGGGGACTGGCTCGGCAAAACTATCAATTTAATAGCTGCTGGCGCTTGCTGCGTAAGCGCAAGACCCCAAAAACACGCAAACCGCGGGTTCCCACCTGTCTCCACCTGCCAGCGGCAGCTTTACACGACCCGCCCAGCTTCAATAGTGATGCGCCGCTCGCACTGCTCGGCAATGGCGCGGTCATGGGTGACCAGCACCAACGTCGTGCCCTGCTCCCGGTTGAGGTCGAACATGAGCTTCATGATGGTCTCGCCGGTGGCAAAGTCGAGGCTGCCGGTGGGCTCGTCGGCCAGCAGCACGGCCGGCTGCACCACAAACGCCCGCGCCAGCGCCACGCGCTGCTGTTCGCCCCCGGACAGCACCTTGGGGTAGTGCGACAGGCGCTGGCCCAGCCCCACGCGGGCCAGCATGTCGGCCGCGGCCTTGCGGGCGTCCCGCCGGTTGGCCAGTTCCAGGGGCAGCATCACGTTCTCTAGCGCCGTCAGATTGCCCATGAGCTGAAAGCTCTGGAACACAAAGCCCACCTTCTGCGCACGCAGAGCAGCCCGGGCGTCCTCGTCGATGGCGAAGATGTCATGGCCATCGAGTCGCACCGTGCCGCGCGTCGGCGTATCGAGCCCCGCAATGATCGACAGCAAGGTGCTCTTGCCCGAGCCGGACGCCCCCACGATGGCGGCGGTTTCCCTGGCGGCCAGACGGAAATCGATATCCCGCAGAATGTCGAGGGTTCCGGTGGAATCCGTCACCGACTTAAAGACATGCTCCACGGCGATGATGGGAGGGGCAGAAAGGGGCTCGGGCGGCGTGGAGAATTCGGACATGAAAGGTTCTTTACTTTGATACGCGATCTGCAACGGCGCCACTTTATCCTGAGCGCTTCCATCGGAGTTCTGCTGGGGCTTTCAGCCCCGCACGCCATGGCCCAGCCGGCTGCCAAGAAAGCCGCGGCGCTGGCGCGCCCCGCGCTGATCCTGGTGCTGGGCGACTCGCTGAGCGCGGAATACGGACTGGCGCGGGGCACGGGATGGGTGGCCTTGCTCGAAAAGCAGTTGGCGCAAGAAAAGCTCAGCGCGACCATCGTCAATGCCAGCGTGAGCGGCGAAACCACCGCGGGCGGCCGCGCCCGCCTGGCCGCCCTCCTGGCCCAGCACAAACCCACCCATGTGGTGATTGAACTGGGAGGTAACGACGCGCTGCGCGGGCTGCCGCTGAAGAACACTGAGGAGAATCTTTCGGCCATGACCCAGGCCGCGCAGAAAGCAGGCGCCAAGGTGCTGCTGGTGGGCATGCAGGTACCCCCCAACTACGGCACCGACTATGCCAACCGCTTTGCAGGGCTGTTCAGCACCGTGGCCAAGGCCCACAACGCCGCGGTGGTGCCATTTTTCTTGAAGGGTGTGGCAGACGGGGCCGACCCGACCCGCCTGTTCCAGCCGGACCGCATCCACCCCCGCGCCGAAGCGCACCCCCAGATGCTGGCCAACGTCTGGCCAGAGCTCAAGAAGTTGTTGCCATAGCGCTCGGCAAACAATGCGGCCAGCCGGGCCTTGCGCGCGGCAATGGCCGCTCAGGCCGCGGGATCGGGCCGGCCGGCCCCTGCGGCCTCATCGTCGCCCCGCTGTCCATCGGCAGGTTGCCCAACCTGCGGATCGTCCGGCTTGCGCTGCGCCTTGGCCCTCAGCTTCTCCTCTTTCTTTTGTTTTTTGGCGAGTTCGCGCTGGCGCTTTTCGTATCCGTAGTTCGGTGTTGCCAAGGTAGTTGCTTCCTGAAGTTGAGGCCCACTGTAACAGCATGGCCCTTTTTCGCCGCGGCGCCCCTGGGGGCCGCGACCCGCGCTGTGGGGAGCGCGGCGGCCGGTTGTTTCATACGCTTGTCGCTGCCAGCCCTTCGACGGGCGGCACTGGCTCGACCGCCGCGCGGTAGGCATGCCAGCTGGCAAAACCCAGCACCGGCCCCGCCAGAAGCAGACCCGCACCCCAGAACCACAGTGAAACGGCCACCAGCGCAGTGATCAATGCGCCCCAGACAAGCATGGTCAACGGGTTCTCCAGCACCACCCGCATGCTCGTGATGCCCGCCGTCAGCGCATCGGTGTCACGGTCGAGGATCATGGGAATCGACACCACGGAAGTGGAGAACACCAAGGCCGCGAACACGCCGCCCACGAGCGCATACACCGCCACGAAACTCCAGTTCTGCGGGTTGAACACAGCCTGCAGCACACCCGTGGTGGAGGGCATTCCCGTGTTGAAGAACACCGCAAACACCACCAGCGAAGCCCGCCCCCACAGCAACTCAAGCACTACAAGCACCAGCACCAGCATGCCCATGCTGCCCATGTGGCTGTCCCAGCAGGTGAGGGAGGAGCTCAACTCGGGCCGCAGCCCCGCCTCGCGCCGTCGGCTGGTGTCGTACAGCCCCATGGCCAGGAAAGGCCCGAGCAGCAGACAACCGCTGGCCAGTGACATCGTGTACTCGGGCCGCGTGCGAAACACCCAACCCAGCAACAGCGCCATGCACCAGAAACACACGCCATAGAACACCGAGATGCCCGGCGCAGCCCGCACATCGCGCAGCCCCTTGGCCAGCCACCGGAAAGGGTCGGCCGGCCCCAGCCGCCGCAGGGCGATGGGCGGGGCCGTGGTGCGCGTCTGCGATGCAGCGACCGTGGCGGCATCGCTGGGCTCAGAGGAACTGGTGGCGGAATGCGAGGAGGTGGTAGTCATGCG
>NZ_JALEGG010000239.1 GCF_022763525.1 Acidovorax sp. | reverse complement strand
TTCCTTTGGGGGATGCCAACGTTTTTTTTGCCCCCGCCGAAACCACTGCCGGAAGCCGACGGACGGTGGGCGTGATGATTCGTTGGCGCGAGAACGAGCGAAGTACTGATAACTCCTATCTTAGCGATCTGTTAACCACTGCGACCAATCTAGGTGGCGATGCCGGTGTTCCGGCCTGCAACACAAGCCCCACGGCAACGCCCAGATATACGTGCCACCTGCAATACATCCCGGTCAGCAGTCGCTGCGCTCCTTATTTTGCCGACGTTACCGTTCAGTATTTCTGCCCAGGACCCAAATCCTGATTTCACGAGTTTCTGGGACTTTATCTTTTTATCAGGCAAGTCAAGCATGAAAAATTTGAGGCCATACAACCAGCGTGGCGTGACACTGCTCGAACTGCTAGTCGGCATCACCATTGGCCTGCTCACCATCGCTGTGGCGATGGGCGCACTCATGGTTTCTCGTGGCGTCTCAGGGACCGTAACCGATGCCAGTGATATCCAGCAACAAGCTTCGCACGCCTTCCGAGTGATTGGCATGCAATTAAGACAGTCGGGCTCGATCAAGCTCAAGATGTCTGCGACAAAAATGGAGAGTGATACTACTCCTGCGCTAGTTGGCGAACCTGTAGCATTTGAGACGGATTTCACCGATGGCACCAACAATTTCACACTGGCGACTGATACTCTGAGCGGACTGGATTCACCTGGCGCTGGTGAATACAAGCTCACAACAGGTTATCGCAATTACACAGAGCTTGTCTATTTGGCAAAAGATCCGACGAAACCTTTAGACCCGGAATCCGTTCTGCGTAATTGCTTGGGGGAAAGTGGCACCCCTACTCTCATTCAAAGTCAGTTTGTACTTAACACCGCTACTAACGAGTTGCGATGTGCTGCAAATGGCCAAGTCCAGCCTATTGTGCGCAACGTCGCCAACTTTCAAGTTCGATATTTAGTACAAAGTGCGGCCGGCACAGGCAGCCCCAATCTGCGTTATGTAAACGCCACAACCGTTGGTGCCCCAGGCACCCCTGGTTGGGCGCAGGTTTTTGCGGTGGAGGTCTGCTTAGTGTTGTATGGAATCGAAAAAATCAACCTACCCGCAGGCAGTTCCTATACGGACTGCGATGGTACCACCGCGATTAATCTGACCACACTAGCCGAACCCCGGAATAGACGCGTGCACATGGTGTTCCGCAACGTGTATCAATTGCGCAGCCAAGGGCTCACAGGCTAAAACCATCCACTGCAGCAAGCCATGCCACGCACATCCCTACCACACACTTCTAACAAGCGATCGCAGCGACGTCAAAGTGGCGTTGCATTGTTTGTCGTTATTGTTTTTGTCATGCTTTCGATGCTGCTGGCGTTGTGGGCATCTCGCACTTCCATGTTCAACGAGATGGTGGTCGGAAACGATGCTGACTACCAACGTGCATTCGAAGCCGCGCAGGCACTCATTCAGGATGCCGAACTCGACATTCGCGGTGAAAAGGCGGACGGAAGTGACTGCCGAATTCCAACTGCAACGGCATGTCGCGGAGGCAATCCTACCTATGCACAAATTCCGCTCGAGGCCAAAGAAGCCGCTGCACTATGGGCTGAACTTGAAAACATCACAACAGGTCCTCGATGCCTGAACGCTCTTTGCCTGAAACGTACAGGGCGTCAAGATTTCTGGAACAACACGAGCGATAAAACAGATCCTCTTGTTGATTTCACCTTGGCTGAAATGGCGGTCAACAACATCGGTGCTCGCTATGGCCAATACAGCGGCGCACAACTCAGCACCGATGAAAATGAGCCCAAGGGCAATCCCATACTGCGAGATCGCTCGGCCAACAACCGAGGTGGCTGGTATTGGATTGAGGTATTACCCTACGACCCCAATGCGGATAAGTCCGCTTTGATTGCAGGTGGCGCTAATCATCTTCCCTTGAATATGAAACCTAATGTGGTTTATCGCATTACAGCCCTTGCGTATGGACGCAAGGTACGAAGCGTAGCTGGAGTGGATGTCCCAGTAACCCAAGCGGTATTGCAACAAACCTATGCGCGCCAGAAGCTCAAAGACTAATTCTTCACCAAAAAAGCGCTTGCAGGTTGACATAGCCTAAGAGCTAGTCAATTCAACCGAATAGGAGCACATCATGCCCTCCAAAAATCATCCCCAAAAACACTTTAAAAAAACCCTAATTGCAATGGCCGTCGGAGCGGCGCTTGCTCCGCAGATTACCCTGGCATTGGACTTTGCACAGTCGCCACCAGGCACCGTAGAACCCTATGTTGCGCCTAACGTGATAATCTCCGTCGACGACTCGGGGAGTATGAGCAACTGCCTAAACAAAGAAAGTACGACGGATTGCGTCGGCTCAGCAGATGCTACGAACAACACGGTCCCAAACGCCGATGGCAGCTGGCCTTTGACGAGCCGTCGCATCAACGTACTCAAGTACGCCCTCAAGGAAGTTTTTAACGACACAACACTTTTGCCCGACGGGAAAATCCGCTTGGCTTGGCAGGTCATGCATAACAATGGCGGAGCGCCGAGCGCAGGCAGTGTGGATTCAGCCAGCATGCAGACCAATTCGATGCGCCCAGTCGAGGGCGCACATCGAACCAACTTCCTTAGTTTCGTCAACAGCCTCAAAGCGAACAACGGGACGCCTACCCATAAGATGTTCAAGCAGGCAGATGACTATATGCGCCGGACGTTAGGCACAAATAGCGCTTGGGCGTCCAAACCCGGCGTAACTGGAAGCCCTTATCTCGGATGCCGACGGAACTACCATATCGTAATGACCGATGGCCGCTGGAACGGGTATGAGGCAGCATACGCTGCCGGTGGCAATAAAGATGGAGTCACAACCCTCACATTGCCTGATGGCACGGTGTACAGCAACACCGGTGCCAACGCAGGACAAACCAATATCTATCGCGACGGAACAAGCAACACGCTGGCTGACTGGGCTTTCAAGAGCTGGTCCGAACCACTTCAAGCGAGCGGCCTCACCGGAGCGATAACGCCTACTGCCGAGTACGATCAAGCGCCTGCGACAGAGACGATAGGTGGTGTGGCGCTGAAAAAGTATTGGAATCCCAAATATAACCCCGCAAACTGGCCTCACATGGTGACGTACACCATCGGTTTCAGTTCAATGTCTTATACGTGGCCCGGGGCACCAACCATTCTCGCTCCTACAGAAATGGTGCCCTTCGGTTATAACGGCAGCTTCCCAAATTTGGTTAACGGTACGCAAACGTGGCCTGTCATGGACAATGAAAATAAGCGTTCATTGGACTTGTGGCATGCTGCAATCAATGGACGCGGAAGATTTTTTGCAGTCGAACAGGGCGACGATCTGGAAAAAGCGTTCCGCATGATCATCCAGCAGATCAAAACTGATACGGAGCCGGACCGAGGCTCTAACGCTACCAGCGGAAGTAATGCGTCGCGTAACGACGTGGGGAAGTACATAGCAAACTATATTCCCAAGGAAGGTTGGCGGGGGTTCATTGAGGCCGAAACCGTTAAAACAGATGGGACTACCGTTCCTAATCCCGGTTGGGCTGGAAAAAATACTGCAACCTTGCTTGATGCGGCAGGGTTTGACGTAAACGCTCGACTGGTACTCACATGGAACGATAAGATTCAAAAGGGAGCCCCCTTTAAATGGACGGCCGATGAATCCAACTTGAGTACAGCACAAAAGAACTTTCTGAATTTGAAGAGTGACGGCTCTAGCGACGCGCTTGGACAAGACCGTTTGAACTATGTGCGGGGTGACCGCACTAAAGAGGGGACCGAGACGCCTCCCGACTATCCCGCCACGAAACCTTTCCGCGAAAGAAAGTCACGCCAAGGAAGCATCATTAATTCTGAAGTATGGTATGTGGGGGCTCCAAACAGTAGTTACGCCTGGAAAGGCTACGCTGCGTTTACCAAGGCGTGGCAAAAGCGCCTTCCGATGATCTATGTGGGTGGCAATGACGGCATGCTTCACGGGTTCTCCGCGAATGACGGAGCAGAAAAGTTGGCCTATGTGCCACGCGGTGTCATCCCCGCCGTAGGGCGCCTCACTGACCCCACCTTCAATCAGAATCACCGTTATTACGTTGACGGATCGCCCATGAGTGGGGATGTCGATATCAACGGGGGCAAGGATCCCGGAGACCCCGACTACGGCATCTATGCCCCCGACTGGCGCACCATGCTGATTGGCACTTTGGGCGCAGGTGGCAAAGGTTATTTCGTTCTGGACATTACCAATCCAGGCACTACTGTGCCCGCGCCGGGCAACTTTACCGAAGGGAATGCGCCACAGTTGGTTGTGATGGATAAAACCCGCCATGCCAGCGAATCAGTGGCCTCGGTGGCCATTTGTGAAGACGCCGGCGTCACGCCCGTGGCAAACAAGGAAGCTTGCTTGGCTGCGGCTGATATGGGCCATATTTTTGCGAAACCCGTGATGGATGACGCCAACCCTCAGCGCACCACTCAAATTGTGCGCATGAACAACAATCGCTGGGCTGCAGTGATGGGCAACGGCTACAACAGCAAGAGCGAGCGTCCCGTATTACTGGTGCAGTATTTGGATGGTGACAAGAAGCTGTTGCGATTGGTGGCTACAGGCACGACGGCAACTGGCGCCCATGCTAATACTACCGACAACGGCTTGTCCGCACCACGCCTCGTAGACATCAACAGTGACGGCCGCCCGGATGTGGCCTACGCAGGTGATTTGAAAGGCAATATGTGGAAATTTCTGATTGCCGATAGCGATGAGAACAAGTGGGGTGTGGCACGCTGGGGCGGCGTGGCAGACTCCACCAGCAACCATACAACTGTTGGTGTCCCACTGTTTACCGCTAAGGGCGGCACCGAGGGATCTCCCGCAGTCCGCACACTCGCACAATCTATTACTGCTGCACCCACGGTGCGCGCAAATGATCGTAAAAAGGAAATCGATATTGGTGGGGGTAAAAAGAAAACGGTGGCTGTCGGCGGCATGATGGTAGCTTTTGGAACCGGACGCAACATTGCTACGGACGACCCACAAAATGCCAACAAACAGAGTTTGTACTCAATCTTGGACAATACGAGTTACAAACTGGTTGGCACCAAAAAGGACCGTATCGCAGTCTGCGCGTCAACTTCCGACTCGGCATGCTCCGAACTAGTGAAATCATCGGATGATCTACCAACTGCGGTGGCTCAAACGAGCTTGGTGCAGCGGCAAATTCCCGTGACATCTGCTTTTGCGCGCGATGGACACCAATTCTGGACTATCGATGCCTCTACCACCCTCGACTGGATCACGCATAAAGGCTGGTATATGGATCTGCCCGAAACCCGTGAACGCATGCTGAAGCCAATGGACTTTTACGATAGCAGCAATGTACTTTCAGTCTTTTCGCAAGTTCCAGCCAAAGGATCCCTGCTGGACCCTAGTGTTGAGGCATGCCAAGCTGGTTCGGTAGACAAGGAGCGGCAGTTCTGGACCTTGGTCAATATCATGGACGGTAAGCGACCTAGCGTTCAAATCATGGATACGAACGGCGACGGAAAATACAACCTCTCCAGCGACATGGGAGCTTCGCGTGTGTCTGTTCTCCCTGGATCTCACACCATGATCCAGCGCGGCAGTATCATCCGCCTCACGGGCAAGAAGCCGGATGGTTCAGACGATAACCTGGACAATCAGACCTTCCCAGAGCAAACCATGCGCCCCAGTTGGCGGCAGCTGCGTTAAGCTCAATGTTCAGGAGCATGCAGTCTTATGAAGCACCATTCTCGAGGCTTTACGCTAATTGAGGTCATGATCGTAGTAGCCATTATTGGCATTATTACGGCCATCGCTATGCCCAGCTACGCTGAATATATTCGGCGTGGTCACCGCGCTGATGCTCGTGCAGGTCTACTGCAGGCCCAGCAATGGTTGGAACGTGCCGCTACGGCCACGGGAACGTATCCCACCGCACTCCCTGCCAACCTTACTTGGGCGGCCGATCCGACAAAGCGCTATACGATATCAATTGGAGGGCCAGCCACCACTTCCTCCTTCACCCTCACGGCGACCCCTAAACCCGGTACACCCCAAGCTGGGGATAAGTGCGGAAACTACACGCTTACGCACGCTGGCATCAAGGGTGCGAAGGGGAAAATTCAAAGCGATCCGGACTTCGACGCAACTTGCTGGAACAAGTAGCTGCTGAGCTAATATCCACGGCGCATGAATTCGTCCGCGCCCTCCCCCATGAACCAAGCGCTTGAGCTCGCCACTCAAGCGCTTTTTCTTTCCAATCCGAATCCCCGTGTTGGGTGTGTGCTCACCGCCCCCAATGGCGAAGTCATTGGCCAAGGTTTTACCCAGCAAGCAGGTGGGCCGCATGCGGAAGTCATGGCGTTGCGCGATGCGGCCAGCAGAGGGTGTGACACCCGCAACGCTACCGCCTATGTAACGCTGGAGCCTTGCTCGCACCATGGGCGTACTGGGCCGTGTTGTGATGCCTTGGTCCAGGCAGGTGTGAGCAAGGTCGTGGCTTCCTTGGGAGATCCGAATCCGCTGGTGGCGGGGCATGGATTTGAGCGGCTGCGCGCGGCGGGTGTGGAAGTGGTAGTGGGGCCGGGGGCCGAGGCATCGCGCGAACTCAATATTGGTTTTTTCAGCCGGATGATCCGAGGCACGCCTTGGGTGCGGCTCAAAATGGCAGCGTCGCTGGATGGCACGACGGCCCTCAACAACGGGACCAGCCAGTGGATCACTTCAGCCGCCGCGCGCGCGGACGGGCATGCATGGCGGGCCCGAGCCTGTGCGTTGCTAACGGGCATTGGCACGGTGTTGGACGACAATCCGCGGTTGGACGTGCGCGACGTACCCACGCCACGCCAACCCCATGCGGTGGTGGTCGACAGCCGGCTGGAAACGCCACCGGATGCTAACATTTTGATAGCTGGCCGCGCTTGCTATATCTACGCTGCAGGCCAGAATGATTTAAAAAAAGAAACTGCCTTGGCCGATCGGGGCGCCACGGTAGTACACCTGCCCAACGCCCACGGCAAGGTCGATTTGCGGGCCATGCTTCAGGATCTTGGCCGGCGGGGCATCAATGAACTGCACGTGGAAGCGGGGCACAAGCTCAACGGCTCCCTGGTCCGCGAGGGTCTGGTGGATGAAATTCTGCTGTACGTGGCTCCGAGGCTTTTGGGTCCTGGACGAGGGATTGCGGACTTTGGACCGCTGACCTCTCTGGCGGACGGTTTGGCGTTGGAATTCAAGTCGGTCGATCCCGTCGACAAGGACCTGCGTATCGTGGCGCGGGTGCAAGGGCGCGACCGGTTCTAGCCCTGCTGGCGAGCACAGCGACCCTGATGCTCAGCAAGTAAACGATAGGGTCGTGGACCATCAGGGGCCGCACAGAGACAACCGCGCCTGAGGCCCACGTCTTCACCGCTGTCGACGCGCTTCCCCTGTATACGCCGATTTCCCCTTAACTAAAGCCCCCTTCCCCTCCCCGGGGCCCCGAACCTCTCGCGTTCAACCCCACCTCAGCCGCCACACCAAATCGGTGCGACCTCGCGCACCATTCTCTGGCGCGAATTTTGCTTCAAGATGGTGCAAATCGGGGATGCACGCTGCTTGTGCACCAGAAAAGATCAACCCATCGCGCGAGGACGATATGGAAGCACTCAAACAGGGCACGGATGCCTTGTTCATTCTGCTAGGGGCCATCATGGTGCTGGCCATGCACGCAGGCTTTGCCTTTTTGGAATTGGGCACGGTCCGCAAGAAAAACCAGGTGAACGCACTGGTCAAGATCCTGGTGGATTTTTCAGTATCGACGGTGGTGTATTTCGCAGTGGGCTACAGCGTGGCCTATGGCACGCATTTCTTTGTCGGTGCCGAATCGCTTGTTCAGCAGAGCGGCTACGCGCTGGTCAAGTTTTTCTTTTTGCTCACCTTTGCCGCGGCCATCCCGGCCATCGTTTCGGGGGGAATTGCCGAGCGCGCCAAGTTCTGGCCTCAACTGATGGCAACGGCGGTCATTGTGGGGTTTGTATACCCGTTCTTCGAAGGCATCGCCTGGAACCAGCGCTTTGGGGTCCAAGCATGGCTCAAGGCGCTGACGGGTGAAGAGTTCCATGATTTCGCCGGCTCGGTGGTCGTGCATGCCGTGGGCGGATGGATTGCCTTGCCTGCGGTGATCCTGCTGGGGTCCCGCGCCAATCGTTATCGCAAGGATGGCGCCATCTCTGCCCATCCACCCTCCAACATTCCCTTTCTGGCACTGGGCGCATGGGTGCTGGTCGTGGGCTGGTTCGGGTTCAATGTGATGAGCGCCCAGACGGTGGACAAGCTCTCTGGCCTGGTTGCCGTGAACTCGCTGATGGCGATGGTGGGCGGCACGCTGGCGGCGTTGATGCTGGGCAAGAACGACCCGGGCTTTGTGCACAACGGGCCGCTGGCCGGGCTGGTGGCCGTCTGCGCCGGCTCGGACCTGATGCATCCTCTGGGCGCGCTGGTTGTCGGGGCCGTGGCGGGGGGAATCTTCGTGGTGATGTTCACGCTGACGCAGAACCGCTGGAAGATTGATGACGTGCTGGGCGTGTGGCCTCTGCACGGCTTGTGCGGCACCTGGGGCGGTCTCGCCGCAGGGATTTTTGGCAGCAAGGCGCTGGGTGGCCTGGGCGGCGTCAGCTTCGGAGCACAGTTGATCGGCACGGCGATGGGGGTAGCGTGGGCGCTGGCTGGCGGGTTCGTGGTGTACGGCATTCTCAAACGCACGGTGGGCTTGAGGCTCACGCAGGAAGAAGAGTTCGACGGGGCCGATCTTTCGATCCACAAAATCAGTGCCACCCCGGACCGCGAAGTCAGCTGGTAGGGCCGCAGGCAGGCCGCTGTCAGCCAGCCCACCTAACCATCCGGTTTTGGCTGCGACCGATGGGGTGACGACTCCCTGTCACCCCCTGCTCCCTGTCGCGTTGGCGCGGCGTCCGACAAGCGGCAGACCGGCCGCAACGTCACAATCACGCCATGCGTTCGCAGCCCCACCCCTCTGGCAATGCTTCAGAGTTCTTGAGCTCCACGGCCCGCTATGGATGGCTGGCTGTGGCGGCCATGGTGATCGCCAGTGTGGTCAGCGGCTGCACCGGTTTGCCCACCGGGGTGGATCGCCCGGTGTCCAGCGCACTCGCATCACCTGATGAAACCCCACTGGGCCAACTGGTGCAAGCGCAGCGTGCCGCGGCGGGTGCGCGGCACCTTTCGGGCTTTCTGCTGCTCAGCGGACCCCAGGCCGCGTATGGCAGCCGGCTGGCGCTGGTGGAGTCCGCGCAAAAGACGCTGGACCTGCAGTACTACGCCATCCATGCCGATGCGAGCACCGAGCGCCTCTTGCTGGGTGTGGTGGCTGCAGCGCAAAGGGGCGTTCGCGTGCGCGTCCTGCTGGACGACTTTCACAGCGCAGGCCGCGACGCACAGGTCATGCGCCTGGCCTTCGTGCCCAACATCGAAATGCGCATGTTCAACCCCCTCACGGGTGCCCGCGGCTCCACGCTGGGCCGCATGTTCAGCGCGCTGGGCGATTTCTCGCGGGTGCAGCAGCGCATGCACAACAAGCTCTTCATTGCCGACAACGCCATGGGCGTGACCGGTGGCCGCAACCTGGGCGATGCCTATTTCGGCAGCGCGGAGTCCGGCAACTTCGTAGACCTGGATGTGCTGGCCGCCGGGCCCGTGGTGCAGGAGCTCTCCCGCAGTTTCGATAGCTACTGGAACAACGAACGCGCCTATCCGGTGCAGTCGCTGGTCACGCGGGAGGAACTGGACCGGATGCGCAGCCGCGCCCGCACGGCCGGAGAAGCGCAGCGCGGCCGGGTTGACGCCCCCAGTTCCCCCCAGGCGCCCGACGACTCGCCGCCGAAAGAGCCGGGGACGCCCCCACAGGACGCACCAGCCTCGCAACGTGCGCGAATCTGGGACCAGCGCCCCATGGACCTCACGCAAGCCACATTCACGTGGGCTCCCGCCGCTGTGCTGGTGGACAAGCCAGCCAAGATTCCCCCCGACAGCACCTCCTCGGCAGTGCTGCCCGAAAAGCCGCCCGCCAAGGCCTCGCCGCTCGCCATCACCTCGCGCGGCGGCAGCGCGCCCCCCCGCTTGCCTTCCGGGGCCACCGCGCGTCCGCCCTCACCACCGTCAGGTCCCAGCCCTGCTGCGGCGCCCGATGCGCCCGGCACGGTCGCCCCTCCACCCAACTACCGGCCTGACGCCCAAACGCTGGACGCCCAGACCGACACGGTGGTGGACGGACTGCTGCAACTGATGGGCAAGGCTCGGCGCGAGCTGCTCATCGTCTCGCCCTATTTCGTGCCGGGCCCGGACATGAAGCAGGCTTTTGCCGACGCCACATCGCGTGGGGTGCGGGTGCGGGTGCTCACCAACTCGCTGGCATCCAACGACGCACCGATTGCCCACGCCGGGTATGCGCGCCATCGGCCCGACCTGCTGGGCATGGGCGTCGAGCTGTACGAGATGCGCAGCGAGCTCCCCAGCGGGCTGCGCGGCGCGCTCGGAAGTTCGGGCAGCACCGGTGGCGAGGGTGGAAGTGGTGGCCTGGGCTCGGGCTCCATGGGCAGTTCGCGCTCCATGCTGCATTCCAAGCTGCTGATCGTGGATGGTCGCTTGCTGGTGGTGGGATCGATGAACCTGGACATTCGATCGCAACGCCAGAACACCGAAATCGCATTGCTCATCCGCAGCACCGACCTGTCCCGCAGGGCGACCGAGCAGATCGAGACCGCGCTGCGCGAGGCCGCATGGAAGGTCCAGCGAACGGAGAGCGGCCTGGTGTGGCAAGCCCCGGAGGGCAGCGGCCTGCCCAACAGCACGACGGAGCCCGATGCGAGCGTTCCGCTGCGGCTGATGCTGCAACTGCTCGGCCCGCTGGCACCCGACCATCTGCTGTAGGTCACGCGGGTGGCCGCGAAAAAGCGCACCGACCGCGCCGCTCCCCACACGGCCCCCCCTCGGAACAGCGCTCAGGCCTTTGGAAAAGCAGAGTCAGGCTGGCCCTGCAACGTGGAAACCCAGGCAGTGATCGCCCGCTGGTCGGTCATCGTGCGGACGTGCTGGTAAGCCGCTTCGGCCTCTTCAAAGCGCCTGCGCAGCAGGTTGAGCCACTGCTTGAGCCGCCCTGCCCGCTGGCGCGGCTCCAGGTCTTCGCAGACCAGTTGCCAGAAAGCTGCGATGTGCGGCAGCAGATCGTCCCAGGCCACGGTGTCCGCGCCGGACTGCCCGGCGTCCGACGCGCGGATGGCGCGCGCCAGGCCCGGGTCCGCCACCATGCCGCGCCCGAGCATCAGCGCGTCGCAGCCAGACACTTCGCGACAGCGCTGCGCGTCTGCCACGGTCCAGATCTCGCCATTGGCGACCACGGGGATATGGACCGCCGCGCGGATGGTGGGGATTTGCTCCCAATACGCCGGGGGCCGGTAGCCATCCGCTTTGGTGCGGGCGTGCACCACCAACTCGGCAGCGCCGCCCGCCTGCATCGCCTGTGCGCATTCCCGCATCAGGCCGGTATCGTTGAACCCCAGGCGCATCTTGGCCGACACCGGCAGGTGCGGGGGCACCGCAGCTCGCACGGCCGCTACCACGGCGGCGATGCGCTCGGGCTCCTGCAGCAGCGCAGCGCCACCTCCGTGGCGATTGACCACCTTGGCCGGACAGCCAAAGTTCAAGTCGATGCCCTCCGGCCCCAGGGCCGCGAGGCGGGCTGCGTTTTCCGCCATGCACACCGGGTCAGAGCCCAGCAGCTGCGCGCGCACCGGCACGCCCGCGAGCGTGCGGCTGCCGTTGCGCAACTCGGGCACGTAGCGCAAGAACACCTTGTCGGGCAGCAAGGACCCCGTGATCCGGATGAACTCCGAAACACAGCGGTCCACCCCGCCCACGCGGGTCAGCACGTCACGCAGCACAAAATCCAACAGCCCCTCCATGGGGGCAAGCAACAAGGTCATCGCATGAGCGGGTGGGATGCGCGAGCGCCGCAGCGCAGGCAGCCAGTTCACCTGAAAAAAAAATGGTCGGCAGCGCTTGATATACAAGCGCAGACAGCTATGTTTTTAATAGCAAACACCGCATTTGCCATCCGAAAGGGGCAAGATGCCAGACGGCATTGTGCGGCAGCGGGTCATCACAGCGTCACGGCGGCTTGCTCCAATGGCTGGCATTCCCCCGTGACGGAGACACCCATGCTGCTGCAAAAGACGGAAAAAGCCCGCCTGGAACTCTCGCCCGGCGTGCGCACACTGAGCCTGCGCGAGCGTTCCCTGCTGTTGCTGGTCGACGGCAAACCGCTGTCCGACCTGCAGGCCATGTACAACGGCATCGGCGCACAGATCGTCGAGAACCTCATGCGTCAGGGCTACCTGACGGGCCCCGCAACACCCGGTGGCGCAGCGGGCGCGCCGGGCCAGGCGTCATCCCGCGCACCATCGGTCCAGCGCCCCGAGCCCGGAGAAACGCTGCGCTCACTGGCAGGCGCCCGGATGTACCTGTTTGACACCTGCGAACGCCTGTTCGCCCGACGAAGCCCTGAGCTGGCCGAGCAATTCCGCAACGCGCTGCGCGCCGCGAAGGACCGCGCCAGCATGCTGGACGTGGGCGAAGCCATGTTCGAGGAAGTTGCCTTGGCAGCCGGCGGTGATCGTGCGGCAAGCCTGCGCGAGAAGTTCGAGCAGTTGCTCCCGCTCGAAACATCCACCGTGCTGACCAGCTGAACAGCTGGGCGGCACCGGCGGCGCGACCCCTTACGCAGTCAGGCTACGCCCAGACGCCACAACGATGTGACTTCCGCCGCACGCGCGGCATGCAACGGGTCTGACGCATCCGTTGCCTTGGCATGGCGCGGTTTCACGTCATGCCGGCCCAGCACTTGCAAGCCTGCCTCGGCAATCCACTGCAGCAGCTGCGCGCGCGGGCGCAGCGCGAGATGCTCGGCCAGATCGGACAGGATGAGCCAGCCCTCGCCCCCGGGTGCCAAGTGCTCGGCCAGACCGGACAGAAACCCGCGCAGCATGCGGCTGCCCTCGTCGTACACGGCATGTTCGATGGGCGAGCTCGCACGAGCGGGCAGCCATGGCGGGTTGCAGACCACGAGCGGGGCACGGCCTGGCGGAAACAGGTCTGCCTGCAGGAGCTCGACCTTAGGCAGCACGCCCAGGCGCCGCAGGTTGTCCTGCGCGCATGCCAGCGCCCTGGGGTCCTGGTCGGTCGCCACCACGCGCTGCACGCCGCGGCGCACCAGCACCGCAGACAGCACCCCGGTGCCCACGCCAATGTCAAAGGCCAGCGCCTTGCCGGGCAACGGCGCATTCGCCACCAACTCCACGTATTCGCCCCGCACAGGCGAAAACACGCCGTAGTGCGGGTGAATGCGGTTGTTCGGAGGGGCGCCCAGCGCGGGCACTTCCACGCCCTTTTTGCGCCATTCGTGCGCGCCCACCAGGCCCAGCAGTTCGCGCAGCGTAGCCACGGTACGCTCGCCCGTGGCCGGGCCCCAGGCCTCGGTGCACGCCAAGCGCCAGTCCGGCGCCCGGCGCAGGCCGATGCCATAGTCGCCCTCCAGTGGAATGAGCACCGATGCCAACACCCGCGCGCGCTGCGCCTGCGCCTGACGGTGCAGGTGAAAAGCCTCCGCCGGCGTGGCAGATGCCAGCTTCTGCGTCGCCTTCGCAGCCGACTTGCGCGGCTTCCGGTCCACCCGGCGCATGAGCGCCTGCAGCAGGTGGCGCGCGTTCTGGAAATCACCCTGCCACAGCAGCCCCGTGCCCTCGCACGCCATGCGGTAGGCCGCGTCAGCGGACAGGGTGTCGTCCACGACTTCGACCCGGCGCGGAGCGGACGCGCCACTCTCCGAGCGCCACAGCGCTTGCTGGGCCTGGCCTTCTTGGGTCCAGTGGATCATTGGGGTTGGCTGGCGCCCCGAGAAGCGCTACGCCGGAAATTGCCGAAAGTCGTGGAGGCTGGCGCAGACGCCACCAGCGCCCCCGCGCAAGGGCCGCCCCGCCGCACTGCGGCGTCCCCTTCCCGAAGGAGATGAGGACGGCGCCGCAGGCGACTCAGAGGATGCCTCATGCACTAATCGGCCGCTTCAGCCGCACTTCTTCAATCTTCACGCCGCCGATCACTGCCGTCTTGGCCGTGGAGAGTTCGCGCTTGAAGCCCGCCAGTTCATGAAAGCGCAGTGCGCGCTCATTGCGCAGCGGCACCCAGGCGGTCACATTGGTGCAGCCTTCTTCCTGAAGGCCGTCGCGTGCGGCATCCCACAGGGCCAGGCCCACGCCTTGGTTCCAATGGGTGGGGGCCGCATAGATGGCCCAGATCTCGCCCGTCGTGGGACGGGACTTTTCATCGCGTGAGCGGTCGTAGCCCACAAAGCCGACGATTTTCTCGCCGTCCACCGCCACCTGCACCTGGGGCTCGCAGTATTCGATGGCTTCGCGCCAGTAGGCCTGGCGCTTCTCGACAGAGGACATGGATTTCAACTGCTCGTCTGGCACCAACCCCTTGTAGGCCTCTTGGGCAGAGGCGGTGTGGACCTGGGCAATGGCTTTGGCATCGCGAAGCGTGGCGGGACGAACCTGGATACTGGACATGGAAAAACCGAACGAAAACAGGGAAAGAAAAAACGAAAGGACCGGCATTGTCGCCGCAAACCGTTTTTGCCCCTGCCCGCCACCCCGTCTGCGAGCGTTCCGACGCCCCCCGCGCCACTGCGGCCCACCGCCAAGGCAGGCCATCGCAACCGTCGCAGGGCCGTGCCCCGCGTCAGGCCAATGCCATCGATCCGGTGAGCGAAGCGGCCAGCGGGGCGCGCCGCGCAACGGCACGCTTGTTGCGCGGGCGCGGCACATGCACCGCTGGCGGGGCACCGTTGATGGCAGCGAGCGCCAGCACCAGCGTGACTGTCCGCGACCCGTCTTCCCGGTCATCGCCCGCGTAGGGCCGGTAGCTCCCGTTGCCAGGCCCATGGCTGCGCTGCACGGTGTGGAATGCCACGCGTGCGCCGGTGACCCGGTGGCCGGAGAACGGCAGCACCCGCAGCCGCGCATCCCGATCCAGCGCCAGCCCCAGATTGCCTGGCCGGTTGATCAGATCGGTCCGGATGGCGCGCCAGGTCTGCCCTTGGTCAATGGAAAACTGCCAGGTGCCGGCCTGCGCATCCAGCCGCTCGATCATCACGCCTGCAGATGCCAGCATGCCCGGGCAGTTCTCCTCGACGATGCGCGCCACCGTGTTGCCGCCCAGGCCATTGCCACCACCGGACAGCGCGGCGGCGTGCGGGCGTTCATCGTCAAGCCGAAGGGGTTGCGGAGAACCGGCGGAACCAGAAGGAGAGGCATTCGCAGTCATGAAAATCCCTTTGAATACGGTAGTGGCAAGTTTTGCGGCGCATTGCGTACACAGGACGTGGCATTCAATGCTTGACGGAAGTCTAGAAACGGGCTCCACGTGCGTCCATCGCACAAATGGACTAGCTCTGCACGCCGCGTTGTGCGCAATACTTGCTGCATGACTGCCCGCCTTTTGCTCGTGGACGACCACAACCTGTTCCGCACGGGGCTGCGCCTGATCGTGCAAGACCACCCCGGCGTGGGAACGATTGCCGAGGCAGGCTCCATTGCCGAAGCCTGCGCGTTGCGGCTGGAGGACGCCGACCTGGTGCTGCTGGATATCCAGATGCCTGGCATGAGCGGCCTGGACGGGCTACGCCTGCTGCGCCAAGCATGCCCCAGAGCGCGCGTCGTGCTGGTGTCGGCCAGCGTGGCGCCGGACGCGATCCATGAAGCCCGCGTCCGGGGCGCCGACGGTTTCCTGCCCAAATCGGCCAGTGCACAAGACATTCTTGAGGCCATCACCTGCGCGTTGGCAGGCCAGCCGTGTTTTCCACCGAACAGCGGCAACAGCGCCACCATCCCCGGCCCGGCCGTGCCGTCGCTGACCGCGCGCCAGCTCGACGTGCTGACGCTCCTGTGCGCAGGCAAGCCGAACAAGGTGATCGCGCGTGACCAGGGCCAGAGCGAGAACACCGTGCGGGTGCACGTTGCGGCCATCTTTGCCCAGCTGGGCGTCAACAGCCGGAGTGCCGCCCTGCTCGCGGCGCAGCGCCTGGGGCTGTCCACTCCGCAGCTCCATGGTCCCCTCTGACGCACCGCCCAGCACGCAGCCCGCTGACGACGACGTGGTAGGCGCCGCCGTCGGCGGGCCGGTGCGCGAACACGATGAGGTGCTGCGCGAACAGGTCGCGCTGCTGCGCCACAACTTCCCCATGACGCTGCTGGCGTCGCTGGCCACGGCGCTGGGCACGCTGTGGATCATGGTGCGCGTGGTCGAGGTGCAGGCCATCACGGTGTGGCTGCTATCGCACACGCTGGTCGTGGCCCTGGTGTACCTGACCCTTCGCACCATCGCACCGGGCCAGGGCGACGTGACGCATGCCGCGCGCAAGCTGTTTGCCTGCATGGCAGCCATGGGGCTCAGCTGGGGCAGCCTGGGCTATGTGGTGCTGCGCTGGGGTACGCCAGAGAGCGTGATTTACGCCATCGGCATCATCAGCACGGTGTCGTCCGGGGCGCTGGGCCTGGGCGCACCCCTGTTCCGCGCCTATGTCACCTACCTCACCTGCGCCATTGGCGGGGTGATGCTGGCCGTGGCGCTGGGGGGAGGACCGGTAAAGTGGCCCGCGCTGCTCCTCACCAGCGTGTACTACGCGCTCACCTGCATGCAGGCGCGCACGGCCGACCGCGCCACCCGGCGCAGCATTGCCCTCAAGCTCGAGAACGACCGGCTCGTCAGCCAGTTGCGCGAAGAATCCCAACGCGCGTTGGCCGCGCAGGAAGCCGCCGAGCAGGCCGACCGCGACAAGTCCCGGTTCCTGGCGGCCGCCAGCCACGACCTGCGGCAGCCCCTGCACGCGATGGGCCTCTTCCTGGAATCGCTGCAACGCAGCCCGCTGAACGACCACCAGCGCACGGTGCTGGGCCATGCGCACGCTGCCTCGGGCGCCGCGGCCGAGATGCTGACCACCCTGCTGGACTACTCGCGCCTGGAAGCGGGCGTGGTCAAGGTGCGCCCCGATGCCTTCGCGGTACAGCCGCTGCTCACGGCGCTGGAGCAGGAGTTCGGCGCGCAGGCCGACACGGCCGGGCTGGTCTACCGCACGCGGGAGACCTCGGCAGCCGCTTTTGCAGACCGCTCACTGGTTGGACTGGTGATGCACAACTTCATCTCCAACGCCCTGCGCTACACCCGCCAGGGCGGCGTGCTGATCGCGTGCCGCACGCGCGGCAAGCGACTGGCGCTGGAGGTGTGGGACACGGGGCCGGGCATCCCGCGCGGCGAGTGGGACAACATCTTCAAGGAGTTCCACCAGCTGGGCAATCCGGAGCGCGACCGCCGCAAGGGCCTGGGCCTGGGGCTGGCCATCGTGCAACGGCTGGCGCGCGAAATGCACACCTCGGTGGAAGTGCGCTCGCAGCCGGGGCGGGGCTCGGTGTTCCGCCTGTGGCTGGACCGCTGGCAGGGCGCGCTGCAGGACGACACGGCCCCGGCGCCCGATGGCCGCAGCCTGGCAGGCCTCAAAGTGCTGGCCATCGACGACGACGAGGCCGTGCGCATGGGCATGCAATCCTTGCTGCAAAGCTGGGGCTGCGTGTGCATCACTGCAGAATCCAGCGCCGACGCGCTCGAATGCCTGGAGGATCTGACACCCGACCTCATCATCACGGACTTCCGTCTGCGGCACGAGGAAACCGGAAAGCAGGTGCTGGAGGCCCTGCGGGCCTACCTCGGCACGCCCGTGCCCGCCATCATCATGACGGGCGACACCTCCCCGCAGCGCCTGCGCGATGCGCAGTCCACCTCGGCGCTGCTGCTGCATAAGCCCGTGTCCACCGGCCAGTTGCGCGACGCCATGGTGCAGCTCACCAACGCCGCCGCGGGCGCAGCGCCTACAGCCAGCGCCGCAGCAGCCCCATGACCTGGTCGAACCTGGCTCCGTAGGGCGGGTAGAACAGGCTGCCTGCCGACCAGCGGGATTGCACCAGCACCGATTTCTGGTGGCAAAAGCGCACAAAGCCCTGTTCACCGTGGTAGGCACCCCAGCCGCTGTCCCCCACGCCGCCGAAAGGCAGGTTGTCGTGCGCGATGTGCATCAGCGTGTCGTTCACCGTCACGCCGCCGCTCACCGTGCGCCGCAGCACATCGTCACGCACCGCCTCGCTCTGGCCGAACCAGTACAGAGCCAACGGGCGCGGCCCCGCATTGATGTGTGCAATGGCATCGTCCAGCCGCTCGTACGAAATCACCGGCAGGATGGGGCCGAAGATCTCTTCTTGCATGAGCTGCATCTGCGACGTGGCGCCAAACACCAGCGTGGGCAGCATCTGGCGGCTGGCGCCGTCGCCCAGCGTGCCCATGGTGGCGGGTGCAGGCTTGCCCTCGGTGGGGTCGATGGTGAGCACTTCGGCACCCTGCGTCTGGGCCTGCTGCAGCATGGTGCGCAGGCGCGCATGGTGGCGCGGCGTGATGATGGAGGCGTAGTCAGCGTTGCCCTCGACGGTGGGGAACAGCCGCTGCACCGCGGTGCGGTAAGCCTGGGCAAACTCGCCCTCGCGGCCTCGCGGCAGCAGCACATAGTCGGGCGCGATGCAGGTCTGCCCCGCGTTGAGCAGCTTGCCGTGGGCGATCTTGAGCGCCGCATCCTGCATGTCGCACTGGCCGTCGATGATGCAGGGCGACTTGCCGCCCAGCTCCAGCGTGGTCGGGGTGAGGTTTTGCGCCGCCGCCTGCGCCACCTTGCGACCCACGGCGGTGGAGCCGGTGAACACCAGGTGGTCAAACGGCAGCGAGGCGAACAGTGCCGACAGGTTGGCATCGCCCTGCACCACGCTGAATTCGTCGGGTGAAAAGAACTGCGCCACCAGCAAGGCCAGTTGGGCCGAGGTGTGGGGGGTGAGCTCGCTGGGCTTGAGCATCACGCGGTTGCCTGCCGCCAGCGCGGTAATGGCCGGGGCCAGCGCCAGCTGCACCGGGTAATTCCAGGGCGCGATCACACCCACCACACCCAGCGGCTGGCGGTGGATGAAGCCGCTGGCCGGCTGCAGAAAGATGGGGGTGCGCACCCGGCGCGGCTTCATCCAGCCAGCCAGGTGCTTGAGGGTATGCGACAGCAGTGTGCGCAGCACGAAGAAGTCCGCCACCTCGGTGAGTCGCGGCGAGCGCATGCCAAAGTCGGCCTGCACCGCCGCCGCCAGCACCGGGCCATGCTCGTCCAGCAGCTTGCGCATGCGCAGCAGGCGTTCGCGACGCACCAGCAGGGGCACGTCCACGTGCTCGCGGCTGGCGCGGTATTGCAGATCAAACAGGGCGTGGATTTCGGCAGGCATCATGGTGGGGGATCATAGAAGACGCCGTTGACGGGCCGCGCCGCGGATGTCAGCCAGGCTACGCTGTTGCGTACTTTTACCGGCCCAGCAGCGTGTTGTGCGCGGCTCTCGGGGGGTTGGGTGCGCTTCAAATTCAAGGATGTCCTGCATAACTCCCTGCGGTCCGTGATAGCGCGGCCTCGGGCGGTCCGCTGCGTTGCTTTTCTTGCCAATAGCCGGGCTATTGGCTGCGAAATGACGCCTTGCGGCCCATCCCGATCCGCACTACCACGGACTCGCGAGGGTTATGCAGGCCATCCTTAACGAACCTCGCGGGCTTCCACGTCGGTCACATCGGCTGCGCCCGGCAGCACGCCGCCGCGGCGCGACGCGGCCGGCTCGCCCGCTTCAGCGCCGTCACCGGCCGCCCCAGCCCCGCCTGAACGATGGGCCGCCTGCGACCAGCGCTGGCTGGAGCTGAACACGGTGCGAAAACCCGTGCGCGGATCGACCCGCATCACCCAGGGCGTAGCAGGCCGGCCCGTGAGGCGCGCCCAAGCCGCGCGCAGCGCCCACACGGCGCCCAGGACCAGCACGGCCACCAGCAGGCTCAGGAACACCACCAGCCCCATAGCTACCACCAGGACGCGCAGGGCCAGGCGCAACACTGCGGCAATGAAATCATTCAAACGCTACCTCTCCTTCACAGACCGATGAGCCAAGCCTCCATCAGGCAGCCACCGGCTCGGCACCTGCACTGAACTGGAACACGCCCGGCTCCAGCACCGGGTTCACGCTCACCGCAATCACGCTCTTGGGCGGGAAGCGCCCTTCGAGCAGCAGCTTCGACAAGGGGTTCTCGATGCGCTGCTGGATCGCCCGCTTGAGCGGCCGCGCACCAAACACCGGGTCGAACCCCACCTTGGCCAATTCTGCCAAGGCGGCGTCGGACACCTGCAGCTCCAAATCCATCCGCGCCAGGCGGTTTTGCAGCGCCAGCAGCTGGATCTTGGCGATGGCGGCAATGTGCTGCGCATCCAGGCCGTGGAAGACCACCGTCTCGTCAATGCGGTTCAGGAACTCGGGCCGGAAGTGGTTCTTGAGCTCGCCCCACACCGCGTCCTTCACGTCCTCGTAGTCCTGGCCCACCATGGCCTGGATGAGGTGCGATCCGATGTTGCTGGTCATCACGATCACCGTGTTCTTGAAGTCCACGGTTCGGCCCTGGCCGTCCGTCAGGCGGCCATCGTCCAGCACCTGCAGCAGCACGTTGAACACATCCGGGTGGGCCTTTTCCACCTCGTCGAGCAGCAGCACGCTGTAGGGCTTGCGGCGCACGGCTTCCGTCAGGTAGCCGCCTTCCTCGTAGCCCACGTAGCCGGGCGGCGCACCGATCAAGCGGGCCACGGAGTGCTTCTCCATGAACTCGCTCATGTCGATGCGCACCAGGTGGTCTTCGCTGTCGAACAAAAAGCCCGCCAGCGCCTTGCACAGCTCGGTCTTGCCCACGCCCGTGGGGCCGAGGAACAGGAACGAGCCCGTGGGCCGGTTCGGGTCCGACAGGCCCGAACGCGAGCGGCGGATGGCGTTGGCCACGGCGGCAATGGCCTCGTCCTGGCCCACCACACGCTCGTGCAGCTTAGCTTCCATCTGCAGCAGCTTGTCCTTTTCGCCCTGCATCATCTTGGCCACGGGGATGCCCGTGGCGCGGCTCACCACTTCGGCGATCTCTTCGGCGCCCACCTGCGTGCGCAGCAGGCGGTTGGGCGTGGACGCACCGTCCTTGCCCTCTTCCTTGGCCTGCGCTTCCTTCAGCTGGCGCTCCAGGTCGGGCAGCTTGCCGTACTGCAGCTCGGCGACCTTGTTGAAGTCGCCCTTGCGCTTGAGTTCCTCGATCTGCAGCTTGACCTTCTCGACCTGCTCGCGCACCTGCTGGCTGCCCTGGGCCTGCGCCTTCTCGGCGGTCCAGATGTCTTCCAGGTCGGCAATCTCTTTTTGCAAACGGGCGATTTCCTCTTCCAGCAGCGTGAACCGCTTTTGCGAGGCCTCGTCCTTTTCCTTCTTCACGGCCTCGCGCTCGATCTGCAGCTGGATCAGCCGGCGGTCGAGCTTGTCGATGGCCTCGGGCTTGGAGTCGATCTCGATCTTGATCTTGGCCGCGGCCTCGTCGATCAGGTCGATGGCCTTGTCGGGCAGGAAACGGTCGGTGATGTAGCGGTTGGAGAGCTCGGCCGCTGCCACGATGGCCGGATCGGTGATGTCCACGCCGTGGTGCAGCTCATAGCGCTCCTGCAGGCCGCGCAGGATGGCGATGGTGGCCTCCACGCTGGGCTCGCCCACGAGGATCTTCTGGAAACGCCGCTCCAGCGCCGCGTCCTTCTCGATGTACTTGCGGTATTCGTCCAGCGTGGTCGCGCCCACGCAATGCAGTTCGCCGCGCGCGAGGGCGGGCTTGAGCATGTTGCCGGCGTCCATCGCGCCCTCGGCCTTGCCGGCGCCCACCATGGTGTGCAGCTCGTCGATAAAGACGATGGTCTGGCCTTCGTCCTTGGCCAGCTCGTTGAGCACAGCCTTCAGGCGCTCTTCAAACTCGCCGCGGTACTTGGCGCCAGCCAGCAGGGCCGCCATGTCCAGGCTCAGCACGCGCTTGTTCTTGAGCGACTCAGGCACCTCGCCCGCGATGATGCGCTGGGCCAGACCCTCCACGATGGCGGTCTTGCCCACGCCGGGCTCGCCGATGAGCACAGGATTGTTCTTGCTGCGGCGCTGCAGCACCTGGATGGCGCGACGGATCTCGTCGTCGCGGCCGATCACGGGGTCGAGCTTGCCCGCGCGGGCGCGCTCGGTCAGGTCCAGGCAGTATTTCTGCAGCGCGCCGCGCTGGCCTTCTGCCTCGGCGCTGTCCATCTTCTGGCCGCCGCGCACGGCGGTGATGGCGGCTTCCAGGCTCTTGCGGGTCAGGCCGTTGTCCTTGGCGATCTGGGCGGCGTCGCCCTTGCTGTCGGTGAGCGCCAGCAAGAAGAGCTCGCTGGCGATGAACTGGTCGCCGCGCTTGAGCGCCTCCTTCTCAGTCGCCTGCAGCACGCGGCCCAGTTCGGGGCCGCCCTGCACCTGGTCATGCCCCTGCACCTGCGGCAGGCGCTTGATGGCAGCTTCGGCCGCGCTGGTCAGGCCGGGCACGTTGGCACCCGCACGCTGCAGCAGCGCCTTGGGGCCGTCGTCCTGCTTGAGCATGGCCAGCAGCACGTGCACGGGTTCGATGTAAGCGTTGTCATGGGCCAGGGCGAGGCTCTGGGCATCGCTCAAGGCTTCCTGGAACTTGGTGGTGAATTTGTCGAGACGCATGGGTGAATGTCCTCCGATTGCGTCTCATGTGAGGAGGGGCCGGCGCTTTTCAAGCCGGGCTGGATCAACTTATCCACAGGATCACGCGCCCGCCCAAAGCAGACAAAAGCTATCATTTCGATAGCTATCAGCGCTTGATGGATATGCGCTACAGCCTATTTTTATTGAATTTATCCCGCCCCCGCCGCCTCTGCTACCACACCGCCAGACCCGCCAGCAGCAGCGACAGCCCCGCCAAAGCGCCAAGCGACAGCGCAGGGATTCCCACCGCCGGGGCCCGCCGGCACGGGGCACCACGGGGTCGTTGATGACGCCGTCCAGGGCACCACAGCTATCGTCGCCCAGGCCGCCGTCGGTCACCTCGGCTGGCCGCAGGACTGGCGGGTGTGGACCCGTATTTCTTGAGCGTGAGCCCGGCCACGCTAGGGGAAGGTCACCGCCACGCACACCGGCCACGTCCAAAGTTTGCACGGATCTGGCCCTCACCCTTTGGCGGGGCCGCGAAAAGCCGTCAGGCGTTGCGCGCCGTGATGCCCCAGCGCGCCAGCGCCGCATCGTCGCTCACGCGGGCGTCCACCCAGCGGGCGCCCTGGGCGGTCTGCTCTTTCTTCCAGAACGGGGCCTGGGTCTTGAGGTAGTCCATCAAAAACTCGCAGGCCTGGAAGCTTTGCCCACGGTGCGCGCTGGTCACGGCCACCAGCACGATCTGATCGAGCGGCTGCAGCAGCCCCACGCGGTGGATCACCCGCGCGCCAAAGATGTCGAAGCGGGCGAACGCCTCGTCCACCATGGCCTCGATGGATTTTTCGGTCATGCCGGGGTAGTGCTCCAGCTCCATGGACGAGACGGCATCGCCCTCGTTGCGGTCGCGCACGGTGCCGACAAAGCTGCACACGGCGCCCACACCCTTGTTCTCGCGGCGCAGGGCGGCGACTTCGGCGCTGAGGTCAAAGTCTTCGGTCTGGATGGAAACGCGGGGGAGGGTCATGGCGGCGATGAAGGCGGGCTGGATGCAGAACAACGATCAGGGCGCACGGTGCAGGCGCGGTGCGGCCAGCAGGGCGCGCTCTTCTTCCACCACCTTGTTCAGCTGCACCAACGCAGGCGTGGAGGGCAGTTCGGCCAGCAGGGTCTGCAGCCGGGTAATGTCGCCTACGGTGGGCGCCACCTTTATCTGCGCCACGGCGGCCGGGATGTTGCCCCCCCGCACCAGGGCCAGTACCTTGGCGGGCCATTCACTTTTGTTTTTGGGGTTGCGTGCCATAGAACGAAGGGGCAAAAAACTTTGTCTGTACGATGCGATCCAATCCGGCAGCACTGTACCCGCTCTGTAGCGTGCAGCGCCCTTTTCCAGACATCCGCCCATGGCCACCCAAACCATTCAGACCGAGCTGTACAAGCTCTACCCCTCGCCGCGCAACGCTACCAAGGATGTGTTTGCGCACCAGGTGTTCGTGCCCTACCCCTACGCCATCATCGACCTCGCCGTGATGGACCTGGCAGGCAAGACCACGCTGTTTGCAGCCTGCCGCCTGGCCGATATGAAGATGGGGCAGGTCGTGACGTTCGAGCTGGCGGCAGACCAGGCGCGGTTTGAGCGTTTGTTCACGCCCGACTGATCCACCCAGCGCACCGGTCCATGGATTTCGAGGAATCGTTCCACCCGCTGGAGTCGCAGGCGCCCGACGCCTACACCGAGGCGGTGGAAGCCTACTGCCACGGCATCCTGCGGCTGCACTGGAACGAGCGGCTTATCAACAAGATCTTCGGCCGCGCGCTGCAGTCCCATGCTGCTGGGCGGCTGGTGGTGCAGCACTTCCAGTGGCAGCGCGAAGGCGCACCCCGCCCGACCCTCGCCTTGCTGCAGCGCCAGGCGGGCAGCGGCGGCCGCACGCTGGCCACGTTCTTTGCCGTGCTGCGGCTGGCCGGCATGGTCAGCGCCGAGCCCGATGCGGCGGACCGCCGCGTGCGCTACCTGGTGCCCGGCCCGCGGCTGCTGGACGGGCTGCGCACCTGGGTGGTCCACCACCTGCAGTGCGCCGAGGCCCTGGGCGTGCTGGCCCACGGCCACGCGGCGTGGCTGGGGGCGGATGCCGACTACTTCGAATCCTTTCTGTGCCGGGCCGACATCATCCTGGACCGCCTGGCCGCACACCGCGGCCGCTTTGGCGGTTGGGACTGGTTCGACCAGCGCGAGGGCGGCGGGCGCGTGGCCATGCTGCTGCTGCGCGAACACTGCCGCACCACCACGGCCCGTGCGGGCGGCGGCCCGGCGCCGCTGTTTCCGCTGCGCGCGCAGGAACTGGCCGAGCGCCTGGGCTTTTCGCACTCGCACGTGCGCAACCTGGTCAATGACGCCACGGCCGAGGGCCTGCTCACGCAGGACGGGCGCCGAGGCCTGGTGGCGCTGACGCCCCGCTTCGAAGCCGACCTGCGCCACTGGCTGCAGCACCTGCTGGGCTGGTTTGCCGAAGCCGCCCAGGCGGCCGACCGCGGCCCACAGCCACATGCCCGCCGCTGATCCCATCCGAGAACCCATGTACGACGACAACCAGATCCACGTGCCGCCATCCTTCATGGCCGTGTACTCCGACGCCCGCGGCCGGCTCACAGAGAGCGCCGACACCGTGCGAACCCGCTACGAGCTGTGCGAAGACCTCGCCGGCCACTTGGTGGAACAGGCGCAGACGCTCTACCACGTGCAGGCCCCGTCCGAAGCCGAGATCCTGCGGCGCATCCATGCCGGGCTGTGCGCAGCCGAGTCGGGCATGCCGGTGCCCGAAGCCACGTGGATCACCACCCGCCTGGCCGAACTGCTGAACTGGCCTTGCCCCGAACTCGTGCCTCCCACGCCACAGTCCTCAGAGGGCGCCTGAGGCGCTTAGCTATACTGCGCCGCATGCCCACGCACGCCCCCATCGCCCTGACCGCCCCACCGGCGGCGGCGTTGCAGTGCGCGGGCATCACCACCAAAGCCAAAAAACCCCAGCTCATCTGACCGGAGCTGCGTGGTTCCGTCCCGGATGAGCGACGGAACCCTTGGCACAAAAACCTTCTTTTTTTTGATTCCTGGTTTTCCGCGCGCGCACCCTGGACGGTTCTTCCTTGCGGTCGAATCTCCATGGAGTGTTTCGCATGCCTTCTTCTTTCTCGCAGTCCGCCAACGCCGCCGTTGAAACCGTCTTCAGCGGGCTCTGGATTCCCCTCGTCACGCCCTTCCGTGACGGCGCCATCGACCACGCGGCCCTGGCGGCCATGACCGCCCGGCTCGCGCAGCAGGGCGTTTCGGGCTTCGTCGCCTGCGGCTCCACCGGCGAAGCGGCGGCGCTGGACAAGTCTGAGCAACTGGCTGTGCTGGAAACGGTGCTCGGCGCTGCCCAGGGGCTGCCGGTGGTGATGGGCCTGTCGGGCTACCACCTGGGGCAGACGGTGGAGTGGGTGCAGACGCTGGCGCGCTACCCGCTGGCTGGGCTGCTGGTGCCCGCGCCACACTACATCCGTCCGGGGCAGGACGGCCTGCTGCACTGGTTCCGCACGCTGGCCGATGCGAGCCAGGTGCCGCTCGTCATTTACGACATCCCCTACCGCACGGGCGCCACGCTGACCACCGAGACGCTGCTGGCGTTGGCGGCCCATCCGCGCATCCGCGCCATCAAGGACTGCGGCGGCAGCCCGGCCAAGACGCAGGCGCTGATCGCCGATGGCCGCCTGGCCGTGCTGGCGGGCGAGGACGCGCAGATGTTCGCCACCCTGACCCTGGGCGGCACGGGCGCCATCGCCGCCAGCGCGCATTGGCGGCCACCGGAATTCGTGGAGCTGATGGCGCTGCTGCGTGGGGGGCAACTGGCCGAGGCCCGCCGTGTGTGGCAGGCCCTGTTGCCCTGGGTGGAGATGTGTTTTGCCGAGCCCAACCCGGCCCCGCTCAAGGCCGTGCTGGCGCAGGCGGGATGGATGCGCAACGAATTGCGGGCGCCGATGATGCCGGCCTCCGAAGCGCTGATTCAGAGCCTGCAGCGCCTGCAGGCCGGGGCGGAAGTCAGCCGCCCGTAACCGGCGGGAAGAACGCCACCTCGGCCCCATCGGCCAGGGTGGCGGATTCGTCACTCAGGGTCTGGTTGAGCGCCATGCGCACCGCCTTGCCGCGCGCCAGGCTGGTGGCATGCGCACCGCCACGGGCGATGAGTTCGTCGCGCAGCGCACCCAGGGTGGCGGCGCTGGTGTCCAGTGCCTCGCTGCCCTGGCCGATGGCCTCGCGGATGGAGGCGAAGTAGCGGACGGTGATCTTCATGAAAGGAGGTCCGAGAAGGCGATGTACTGCACGGTGTCACCCGCCGCGATGGTCTGGCCGGCCGGGTTGTCCACCACGCCGTCACCCCAGGCGGCGGATGTGAGCACGCCCGAGCTTTGGTTGCTGAACAGCTCCAGGCCTCTTTGTGGATGGCGCCGCACGCGCAGAAATTCACGGCGTTTATCGGCTCTAGGCCAATCAAATCGTGCGGTGACAGCTATTGATTTGGGAGCAACCTCCTGCACCCCTTGCAGGCGCAGCACGAAGGGCCGCACCAAGAGCGCGAAGGTCAGGAAGCTCGACACCGGGTTGCCCGGCAGGCCCACGAAGTGGGTACTGCCCACCGTGCCGTAGGCAAACGGCTTGCCGGGCTTCATGGCGATCTGCCACAGGTCCAGCCGGCCCAGCGACTCGACGGCGGGCTTGATGTGGTCTTCCTCGCCCACGCTCACGCCGCCGCTGGTCAGGATCAGGTCGTGCGCGCTGCTGGCGTCGCGCAGCGCGGCGATGGTGGCCTCGCGCCGGTCGGGCACGATGCCGAAGTCCGTCACCTCGCAGCCCAGGCGCAGCAGCATGGCGCGCAAAAAGAAGCGGTTGCTGTTGTAGATGGCGCCGGGCCGCATCTGATCGGGCGGCACTTCACCGGGCATGACCAGTTCGTCGCCGGTGGAAAACAACGCCACGCGCGGGCGACGTGCCACGGGCAGCTGGTGCAGGCCAATGCTGGCGGCCAGGCCCAGCTCGGCGGGGGACAGGCGCGTGCCGGTAGCCAGCACCACGGCGCCACGGGTGATGTCTTCGCCCGCGCGGCGGATCCACTGGCCCGGCTGGGGCACGGCGTGAATGCGCACGCTGCCCGGCTCCACCGCCTCGCAGTCCTCCTGCATCAGGATGGCATTGGCGCCGGGGGGCACGGGCGCACCGGTGAAGATGCGCGCGGCCGTGCCAGGGGTCAGCGGCTCGCCCGCGCTGCCCGCGGCAATGCGCTGCGACACGGGCAAAACGGTGCCCGGCGCGGCCACATCGGCGCAGCGCACGGCGTAGCCGTCCATGGAGCTGTTGTCCTGCGGGGGCACGTGCAGGGCCGAGGTGCAGTCCTGTGCCAGCACGCGGCCGTCGGCGTCAAAGGTGGCCACCGTGTCGGTGCCCGGCAGCGGCGCGGCATGGGCCAGCAGCTCGGCGAGGGCGTCGTCCAGGGGCTTGAGGGGCTGTTTCTTCATGCTCATGCGGAAGGGTGGGGCAAGGGCTGTAGGCAGGGCACGCAACGGAGGATGTGCCCGCTAAGCGGACGGCAGCAGTCCGCCATGCAGCTCCCAGTTGTATTCAAAGCGATGGGCGTATTCGAGCAGCCAGTCCACCACCTGCGCCGGCTGGTTGAGGTCCAGCACCGGCAGCTGCGTGGGCTCGGGAAGCTGCTGCGGCGCATCGGTGGCCACGGCCACCACAAAATCGTCCTCGGGATAGCGCACGGGCTTGGCCGCCTGCCCTGCTTCAGGGGCGCGCCACACCTCGATCTTGAGCAGGTCGCTGTCCTTGAAGCCCTCGACCAGCACCCAGTCCACGCCCTGGTACAGCTCGGCCAACAGGTGGTGCACGGTGAGCGCGGCAGGGCGCTCGAATTCGCGCACAAGCATGAGGCGCTTGTCCGACGCGGCCACGACTTCGAAGGCACCAGCTTCGCGGTGGCGGTAGGTGTCCTTGCCGGGGTGGTCGATGTCGAAGCTGTGGTGCGCATGCTTGACCACCGACACGCGCAGGCCCCGCAACCGCAGCTCGGGAATCAGCTGCTCGACCAGCGTGGTCTTGCCACTGCCGGAAAAGCCGGCAAAACCTACTACCTTCATCCCCAGCTCCTTGATTCGCTACGCTCGTATTTGCTACGCTATTTATAGCTTCTGACGCTTACCAGATAAGCGCCAGGGGCATTTTTTGCAAGTCCCAAGCCCCAGCCCAGTGCCGGCCCCTGTGCGCCGGCTCCGGGGGCATTGACGGGCGGGGCAACGCCCAGTGCCAGAGGGCTTCTTCCGTCAGCTACCCCTGCGCCGCGGTTGCGCAGTGGCGCGCGATATAGGCCTTGACCAGATCGAGGTCGGCAGGCATGACCTGCACACGCTTGGGCAGGTCTTCAATGCCTTCGAACTTGGCCGGCCGCTCGGGGGCGTGGCCCAGTGCTTCGACGATGGTCTGCGCGAACTTGATGGGCAGCGCGGTTTCCAGAACGATCATGGGTACGCTGCCATCGCCACGGTGCTCGCGGGCCACCTTGACGCCATCGGCCGTATGGGTGTCGATGGTGACGCCATAGCGCTGGTGGGTGTCACGGATCGTGGCCAGGCGATCAGCATGGGTGCTCTTGCCGCTCAGAAAACCGTACTGGCCCGCAGCCTGCGCAAAGCGCGGATCCTGGCTCAGGTCAAACTGGCCCTGCGTGGAAAGCGCATCTCCGAACAACGCCTTGGTCTTGGCACCGTCGCGGCCCAGCAGGTCGAATACAAAACGCTCGAAGTTGCTGGCCTTGCTGATGTCCATCGAGGGGCTCGACGTCTCGTGCGTGTCGGCACTGCCGCGCACGCGGTACACGCCAGTGCGGAAGAACTCATCCAGCACGTCGTTCTCGTTGGTTGCCACCACCAGCTTGTCAATCGGCAGGCCCATCATGCGCGCCACATGGCCGGCGCACACGTTGCCGAAATTGCCCGAGGGCACCGTGAAGCTGACCTTTTGACCATTGGTCTCGGTCGCCTGGACATAGCCGGCAAAGTAATAGACCACCTGCGCCAGAAGCCGCGCCCAGTTGATGGAGTTGACGGTGCCGATCTTGTGCTTGCGCTTGAACTCCAGGTCGTTGCTCACGGCCTTGACGATGTCCTGGCAGTCGTCGAACACGCCCTCGATGGCGAGGTTGTGGATGTTGGCATCCTGCAGGCTGAACATCTGCGCCTGCTGGAAGGGGCTCATGCGGCCGTGCGGGCTGGTCATGAACACGCGAATGCCCTTTTTGCCGCGCATGGCGTATTCGGCCGCGCTGCCGGTATCGCCACTGGTGGCGCCCAGGATGTTGAGCTCCGCGCCGCGGCGTGTGAGTTCGTACTCGAACAAATTGCCCAACAGCTGCATGGCCATGTCCTTGAAGGCCAGCGTGGGGCCATTGGACAGGGCTTCCAGCCACAGGCCGTCTTCGAGGTGGCGCAGGGGGACGATCTCGCCAGTGCCGAACACCTCGGCGGTGTACGTCTTGGCGCACAGGGCCTTGAGGTCGGCGGCAGGGATGTCGTCGATGTAGAGCGACAGGATCTGGAACGCCAGCTCGGCGTAGCCCTGCTCGTGATAGGCCTTGCGCAGACGCGTGAGCATCGCGTCGTCCACCTGGGGGTAGTGCTCGGGCAGGTACAGGCCGCCGTCGGGCGCCAAGCCTTCGAGCAGGATGTCGCAGAAGTGTTTGCGGTCGGCGTGGCCGCGCGTGGAGATGTACAGCATCAGTTCAGTTCCTCCTTGCGGATGCGCGTGATGGGCGCGAGCACGGTGGGCAGCGCCTGCATCTGGGCAATGACGGCGTCCATGGTGCCTTCGCGGGTGGCGTGGGTGAGGATGATGAGGTCGGTCTGCGTCGAGCCTTCGCCGCCCACTTCGTCGGCCTCGCGCTGCAGCACGGCATCGATGCTCACGCCCGCTTCGGCCAGCAGGCTGGTCACCTTGGCAAGCACGCCGGCTTGGTCGGCGACGCGCAGGCGCAGGTAGTAGCTGGTGACCACTTCGCTCATGGGCAGCACCGGCAGCGTGCCCATGGCATCCGCCAGCGTGTTGGCCTGGAAAGCCAGGTGGGGCACGCGGTGTTCAGGGTCTGCCGTGTGCAGCCGCGTGATGTCCACCAGGTCGGCGATCACGGCGCTGGCGGTGGGCTCGCTGCCCGCGCCCTTGCCGTAGTACAGCGTGGTGCCCACGGCATCTCCCTGCACGACCACGGCGTTCATGGCGCCTTCGACATTGGCGATGAGGCGCTTGGACGGCACCAGGCTCGGGTGGACGCGCAGCTCGACCCCCTTGTCGGCCCGCTTGGTGATGCCCAACAGCTTGATGCGGTAGCCCAGCTGCTCGGCGTACTTGATGTCGGCCGCGCCCAGCTTGGTGATGCCTTCGACGTAGGCCTTGTCGAACTGCACGGGGATGCCGAAGGCGATCGCACTCATCAACGTGACCTTGTGCGCGGCGTCCACGCCCTCGATGTCGAAAGTGGGATCGGCCTCGGCATAGCCCAGGCGCTGCGCTTCCTTGAGCACCACGTCGAAGTCCAGGCCCTTGTCCCGCATCTCGGACAGGATGAAGTTGGTGGTGCCGTTGATGATGCCGGCGATCCACTGGATGCGGTTGGCGGTGAGGCCCTCGCGCAGCGCCTTGATGATGGGGATGCCGCCAGCCACTGCGGCTTCGAACGCCACCATCACGCCCTTGGCGGAAGCGGCTGCGAAGATTTCGGTGCCGTGCACGGCCAGCAGCGCCTTGTTGGCGGTGACCACGTGCTTTCCGGCCGCGATGGCTTCGAGCACCAGGGCACGGGCAATGCCGTAGCCGCCGATGAGCTCAATGACGATGTCGATGTCGGGGTTGGCAATGATGGCGCGGGCGTCATTGACGACCTGGATGCCCTCACCCACCACGGCCTTGGCGCGCTCCACGTCCAGGTCGGCCACCATGGTGATCTGGATGCCTCGGCCAGCGCGGCGGCTGATCTCGTCCTGGTTGCGTTGCAGCACGTTGAACACGCCGCTGCCGACGGTACCGATGCCCAGAAGGCCTACTTGAATGGGTTTCATAGCAATGGAGAGAGAAAAGAAAAAACGAGGATTGCAGTCAGAGAGAAGGCGGCACAGTGCGGCACACGCTCATCGGGTGACGTAGCTCGGCAACTGCCAAGCCCCGCCCGCGAAGCCGCGGCACATGCTGTCGCCAGATTCGCGGGTCCGCGCAAAACCCTGGCCGTCAAATTGCCACTCGCGCACCCACCAGCAGTCGCCAATGCCGCGCCCCTTCATTGCCGAGTGCACGGAGCCGGAGGCCGGGTCGAAATCGCCGTCCACGTCTTGCAAGGGCTCGGGCTTGTAGGGGGGCCGGTCATTGGCGATCCACAGCAGGCTGCTGAAGTTATAGGCCCCCATGCCGCAAGGCACGGACAGCAGCACCTTGCGGTCCGTCAGGCGATGGACCTGCACGTTCGCGGGATCGAAGGCATCATCGCCGTTGCACTGCCCCTCCATGCTGGCCCGGTCCAGCGCAGCCACCAGAGGTTTGGCCAGTGCAGCATCATCCTTGCGCGGGGGCGACGGTTTCACGCCCTTGATGACCGGCGCGGGCACCGGGGGCAGCACCGAGGACTCGGGGCGCGTCCCGCGGCGAACGAGCGCACCCGGTGTGCCAACGCGGCCCTGGGCTTCGTCCATCTTGAGCAGCACGGCACTGGCCCCGGCCAGGGACAGCGTCCACCGGTCCTTGCCGGCAGACACGGTCGCCTCGTCGTTTTTGAGCAATTCCTGCAGCAAGCGGGGCACCTGGGCCGCGGGCACACGCGGCGAGTCGCCCTGCAGGCCCGGTAGCGAGAACTTGCCCACCCGGATCTGCAGCGCGGCAGGACTGGCTTTTTCCGTGGACACCTGCAAATCCACCTGCACGGGGGTATCGGGCCCGGCGTCGCGGGTCAGGAGGATGGACACCGGCTCGCTGTCGCTGTTCTCGGCCTGGTAGCCCACGGCGCGACAGGTGCGGGTGTTGTCGCACTGCAGGGCCCAGTCCTTGTGCTGGAAGCTGACGGGCTCCTTGCCGTCTTTGCCATCCTTGGCGTCGGCCTGCAGCGGCAGAAGACCCAGGGCGAACACCGGCACAACCAACAGGCGCCAAAGCGGGACGCCGGCACGGCCAGTCACGGAAGGCATTCGCATGGAACAGCTCGTCTCGCGAAAGCAGGCCGGCTCAGGCGGCCAGCGCGGCCGAAGGCTGCTTGCGCTTGCGGTACTGCTCGAGGAACCGCGCCACGCGGCCGATGGCGTCGCGCAGGTCGTCTTCGTGGGGCAGGAAGACGATGCGAAAGTGGTCCGGCGCTGCCCAGTTGAAGCCCGTGCCCTGCACCAGCATGACCTTGGTCTCCTGCAGAAGCTCCAGGAAGAACTGCTGATCGTCCTCGATGGGATAGACCGCAGGATCCAGGCGGGGAAACATGTACAGCGCCGCCTGCGGCTTGACGCAAGTGACACCAGGGATGGCGGTGATGAGTTCGTAGGCCAGATCGCGCTGCTTGCGCAGCCGGCCGCCTTCGCCCACCAGCTCGTTGATGCTCTGGTAGCCGCCCAGCGCCGTCTGCACGGCCCACTGGCCCGGTACGTTGGCGCACAGCCGCATGTTCGAGAGCATGTTCAAGCCCTCGATGTAATCCTTGGCCGGCTTCTTGTCGCCCGACACCACGAGCCAGCCTGCGCGGTAGCCGCAGGAGCGATAGCTCTTGGACAATGAATTGAAGGTGAGCGTGAGCACATCCTCGCTCAGGGATCCAATGGCCGTGTGCTTGGCGCCGTCGTACAGCACCTTGTCGTACACCTCATCCGCAAAGATCACCAGGCCGTGCTCGCGCGCAATGGCCACGATGCCCCGTAGCAGCTCGTCCGAGTACAGCGCGCCCGTGGGGTTGTTGGGGTTGATGACCACAATGCCCTTGGTGCGAGGCGTGATCTTGGCGCGGATGTCCGCCAGATCGGGCATCCAGCCATTGGCTTCGTCGCACAGGTAGTGCACCGGCGTACCACCCGAGAGGCTGGCCGCGGCCGTCCACAGCGGGTAGTCGGGCGAGGGCAGCAGCAGCTCGTCGCCATTGTCCAGCAGCGCATTGGTGGCCATCACGATGAGTTCGCTGGCGCCGTTGCCCAGATAGATATCGTCCAGCGTGACGCCCTTGATCCCCTGCTTCTGCGTCTCGTGCATCACCGCCTTGCGCGCAGCGAAGATGCCTTTGCTGTCCGAATAGCCTGCCGAGGTCGGCAGATTGCGGATCATGTCCTGCTGGATCTCTTCCGGGGCATCGAAGCCGAACACGGCCAAGTTGCCGATGTTGAGCTTGATGATCTTGTGCCCCTCTTCCTCCATCTGCTTGGCCGCGTCCATGATCGGCCCCCGGATGTCGTAGCAGACGTTGGCAAGCTTGGCGGATTTCTGGACGGTTTTCATGCGCTGGCGATGAGGCAGTAGGGTCTGGCGGCGCCCTGGGGGCGCGGCAGGTGGGCGAAACCTATAATTTGACCACAGATCACAGCTAGCACCCGAGCGCCCGCCCGGCCTGTCCCTGCGCAGAAGCTGTCTGCCAACCACCTTCGCCGCCCATGAAATTCCAGCCCGAGCGCTCGTCCACGCAAACCATCAGCGGCTACGGGCCTGGCTGGATCGGCATCGACGCGGACAAGATCACCCACAGCGTGATCGTGGGCTCCAGCGGGCTGCGCGAGGCCTGGCCCTGCAGCCGCTTCGATGACCTGACACCCGTGCACTTCGCGCAGCTGGCACAACTGGACACCGAACTCATCATCTTTGGCAGTGGCGCACGCAACCGGTTTCCGCCTGCCGCCTGGCTGGCACCGCTGATGGCGCGCCGGCTGGGCCTGGAAACCATGGACACCGCCGCGGCCTGCCGCACCTACAACATCCTCGCGGGCGAAGGCCGCAACGTGGTGGCGGCGCTCATCCTGGAACCGTGAAAATCCCTGTTCCCACCCGGTTCCACGGGACGACAACTAAGCGCCGAATACCCCTCGGAAGAACGCCTTGACACACTGTCTTACATTTGGTCATCCAGGGTTTTCAGAGTAAAATTTACGGTTGCGGTCGGGGGCATCACAAGAGCAATAACACACCCGCTCCCCCGGCTTACCAACGACTACATCCTGAGAGATTGAAGTGCTATGGCGATCGTTGTCAACAAACCCCTCCCTGAATTTGAAGCCAACGCCACCGGTGGACTCAAGGTCTCCAACACGTCCCATCTGGGCCAGGTGCTGGTGCTGTACTTCTATCCCAAGGACAACACCCCCGGCTGCACGACTGAAGCCATGCAGTTCCGCGACAAGTACAAGGATTTCGTGAAGGCCGGCGCCGCCGTGTTCGGCGTGTCGCGCGACAACATGAAGTCGCATGACGAATTCAAGGAAAAGCTGGAGCTGCCGTTCGAGCTGATTGCGGACACCGAAGAAAAAATGTGCCACATGTTCGGCGTCGTCAAGAACAAGATCATGTACGGCAAGAAGGTCAAGGGTATTGAGCGCAGCACATTCCTCATCGGCCCGGATGGCGTGCTGGTGCAAGAGTGGCGGGGCCTGAAGGTTCCCGGCCATGTCGACGAAGTGCTCAAGGCCGTGAAATCCATCAAGGCTCTCAAGAAGGCCGCCTGATCCTCGCCGCACAGGGGGCTGATACGGCATCGATGCGACACCATGGCCCGGCGTGTACAGCCGAGGCATGTTGTCTAGGCATAATGGATCGATGCACTTGGTTGCCGCAACGTTTCCCCTCCCCCTTTCCGCGAAAGCCGCCTTGGTCTCCAGGCGGCTTTTTGCTTTCTGAACTCCCTGACCGCCATTGACGAGAGGCCCTGCCAACATGCCCCTGCCCCCCGCCCCCAGCCGGCGCGCCGCCCTGCTCGCGCCCGAAGCCTTCGAGATCACCGCCCGGCCGCGCACTCCTTCCACCGCCGACGCCGCCGCAGCGCCCGCCCGCAGCGCCCCTGCATCGCGCACCCGCAAGGCGAGCGGCACCGCTGCGGTTGCCGCGACACCCGCTGAGCCAATGATTCAGATCGAGACCCGCGCACGCATTGCCGAGCCTACGGTCGCGCCAGCCCCCGCACGCGGTGGCGCCACCCGCCGGGCTGCCACGCCTGTGGCGGCAGCAAAGCCTGCGGCCACCCGCGCCAAACGGGCCACACCCCAGGGCCCCACCAAGCTCTTCGTGCTGGACACCAACGTCCTGCTGCACGACCCCACCAGCCTGTTCCGGTTCGAAGAACACGACATCTTCCTCCCCATGATCGTGCTGGAGGAACTGGACGGCCATAAGAAGGGCATGACCGAAGTCGCCCGCAACGGCCGCCAGACCAGCCGGACCCTGGACGCACTGGCTGGCGTGCAGGGAGCTGACATCGCGCACGGGCTCAAGCTCGACTCCACGGGCCAGCGTGCGGCTGGAGGCTGCCTTTACTTCCAGACCGCTCCACTGGACTACAGCCTGCCCACCAGCCTGCCGCCCGGCAAGGCAGACAACCAGATCCTTGGCGTGGTTGAGGCTCTGCGCAAGCTGCATGCGCCGCGCGAGGTCGTGCTGGTGTCCAAGGACATCAACATGCGGGTCAAGGCGCGCGCGCTGGGCCTGAACGCCGAGGACTACCAGAACGACAAGACGCTGGAAGACGGCGATCTGCTCTACGCGGGCGTGATGGCCCTGCCCCCGGACTTCTGGGCCAAGAGCGGCAAGAACGTGGAGAGCTGGCAAAGCGGCGCTCACACCTACTACCGTGTCGGCGGCCCGGTGGTGCCGCAGCTCATGATCAACCAGTTCGTCTACTTCGAAGCCCCTGGTGAGCCCAGCCTGTTCGCCCGCGTCAGCGAGATCCGCGAAAAGACGGCGGTGCTGCAGACGCTCAAGGACTATGGCTCGGCCAAGCATGCCGTCTGGGGCGTGACCACCCGCAACCGCGAGCAGAACTTCGCCATGAACCTGCTCATGGATCCGGAGATCGACTTCGTCACGCTGACCGGCACCGCCGGCACCGGCAAGACCCTGCTGGCCCTGGCCGCAGGCCTCACGCAGGTGTTGGACGACCGGCGCTACACCGAGATCATCATGACCCGCGCCACAGTGAGCGTGGGCGAAGACATCGGCTTCCTGCCGGGCACCGAAGAGGAAAAGATGGGCCCGTGGATGGGCGCGCTGGACGACAACCTGGAGTTCCTGGCCAAGGGCGACGGCGGCAATGCCGGCGAATGGGGCCGCGCGGCCACCAACGAACTCATCCGCAGCCGCATCAAGATCAAGAGCATGAACTTCATGCGCGGCCGCACCTTCCTGAACAAGTACGTGATCATCGATGAGGCACAGAACCTGACGCCCAAGCAGATGAAGACGCTGATCACCCGGGCCGGCCCTGGCACCAAGATCATCTGCATGGGCAACCTCGCACAGATCGACACGCCGTACTTGACAGAAGGCTCGTCGGGCCTGACCTACGCCGTGGATCGCTTCAAGGGCTGGCCGCACAGTGGCCACATCACCCTGGCACGTGGCGAGCGTTCGCGTCTGGCGGACTTCGCCAGCGAAGTGCTCTGACCCGGAAGGCGCCTGAACCATGGCCGTGTGGCTTACCGCGCTGAAACTGGTGCCCTGGGGCGATGTCATCGAGGCCACGCCCCAGATCGTCAACGCTGCGAAAAAACTGATGGGCAAGACGCGCGGGGGCGGGGTCGAGCCCGCTGCAGGCGCCCTGGCAGACGCCGGCGGCGCAGCCGGCACGCCAGTGGAGGCGCAGATCCAAGCACTGGCCCAGCGGGTGGCGCAGCTGGAGCAGGAGCAGCGCGACTCTGCCGCCCTCATCGAATCGCTGGCCGAGCAGAACGCGGTGGTGGTGCGCGCCGTGGAGGCGCTGCGAAAGCGCAGCCAGCGCCTGTCGGTGGCCGTGGGGGTACTGGGCGTAGCCTGCGCGGCGCTGGTCGTTTGGGGGCTGCGCCAGCCCTGATTGCCGCAACCCTGATTGCTACTTTATTGATAGCTGCTAGCGCTTGATACACAAGCGCTAGCAGCTATTTTTATGCTCAGAAGTCGTCCCCCGAGCCCATGGCCAGGTTCTCGAAACGCGTCTGGTTCTTCTGGAAAAACAGCTTTACGGTGCCTGTGGGTCCATTCCGCTGCTTGCCGATGATGACCTCGGCCACATTGGGCTCCTTGGAGTCCTTGTTGTAGTAGTCGTCGCGGTAGATGAACATGATGATGTCCGCGTCCTGCTCGATGGCGCCCGATTCGCGCAGGTCGGACATCATGGGGCGCTTGTCAGTGCGCTGCTCCACCGAACGGTTGAGCTGGGACAGCGCGATCACCGGGCACTGCAGTTCTTTGGCCAGCATCTTG
>NZ_JALEGG010000238.1 GCF_022763525.1 Acidovorax sp. | reverse complement strand
CGTTGAAGCCCCGGCTGGCGCTGGCCTGGCCGTCAAGGGAGGGCAGCAGCGCGGCGCGGCTGGTCACCTGCGTGGCCCGTGCCTGCGCAATGCGGGACTGGGCCTGCGCGATGCCCGGGCTGATGGCTTGCGCCGCGTCGATCAATTCCACGAGCAGCGGGTCGCCCAGCTGTGTCCACCACCCGGCCAGGTCGGCCAGCGACCCCTGGTGGGGCAAGGGTGCCTGCCATGCCAGGGGCGGCGGGGCGGGCACCTGGGCGGGCGGCGCCGTGACAGCGCAGGCACCCAGCGCCATGGGCAGGCAGGCGGCCCAGAAGAGTCGCGTCTTGCTCATCAAAGTCATGCGTTGGCTTCCTTCTTGTGCGAAGTCCTCGAAGTCCGAGGCGTGGTGGGGCGCGCGGGCTGTTGTGCGGCCCGCCGCCGGGAGATCTCGCCCTGCACCATGCAGAGGGCATAGCCGGTGAGCCGGTCCACCCACAGGTCCACCGCCTGCGAGCCGGCCAACTGCGGCGCGATGGCCTGCAGCGGATCGCGCTGGGTCCACATCTGCATCACCAGCCCGGCCAGCGAGAACGCGAGCCTGTGCAGATCGTCGTCCGCCTCTGCAACGCCCATGTGACGGCCCAGCACCTGCACCAGGGCCAGGTGGGGCGCACGGCACTCGCGCTCGATCAGCTCGGGCCATACGTGGGTCGGGTCCAGCAGTTCGCGCACGTGCAGCCGCAGCGACTGGGTGACCAGGTCGTCGTGCTTGAGTGGCTCCAGTAACCCGCCGAAATACGCGGCCAGCGCCTGGTGCAGGGTCAGGGCCGGATCGGCAAATACCGGGATGAGGTCGCTGCCGCTGCCAAAGGGCTCGTAGAACGTGGCGGTGTAAAGCCGCGCCTTGTCGCCAAAGTGGTAGGCGATCGCCGCAACGTTCGTGCCCGCGGCTTCAGCGATGGCGCGCACCGAGGTCTGCGCAAAGCCACGTTCGGAAAACAGCTGCAAGGCCGCATGCAGCAGGCGCACGCGCGTGTCTTCGCCGTCACTGCGGGCGGTGCGCTGGGCTGCGGGGATCAAGGGGGCGCCAAAACTCATGGCCCCGGATTAGACCATCAGAATTCAAACAGCCGTTTGAATTGGCGAATGTTTTCGGGGCCACCGTCCCGGCAAAGTGCAACCGTTTGTCACGCCGCCGCGCTTCGCGACACCGCAATCCTCAGTTCAGGCGCAACGGAGCGATGCCCATGCCTTTGCCGAAAACGGCGACCCACAAGGCCAGGATCGCGGCACGCTCGGCTTGCACCGTGGCGGGTGGCACCTGCGTGGGCGCTTCGTCCAGCCGTGCCATGTGCTGCACGCGCCGCAGTTCGCGGTAGGCATGCGCCGCCGCCGTGCCCACGCCAGCGGGCAGCAGGCCCACCTGCTCGGCGCGCTGCAACAAGGCAATGTTGCCCACGTTGCCGCGCAATTCGGGGTGCGCGGCGGACTGCGACAGCACCAGATACTGCACGGCAAACTCGGCGTCCACCATGCCGCCGGGGCTGTGTTTCACGTCGAACTGCCCTTCCTGCACCGGGTGGGCCGCGCGCACGCGCTCCCGCATGAGCACGATCTCCTCGCGCAAGGCCATGGGGTCGCGCTCCGACGTAATGACCGCCTCGCGCACGGCGTCAAACCGCGCCTGCAGGGCCTCACTGCCCATCACGAAACGTGCCCGCGTCATGGCCTGGTGTTCCCAGGTCCACGCGGTGTTGCTGCCGCGGCGCTGCTGGTAGTTGGCGTAGGCCTCGAAGCTGGTGACCAGGAGGCCCGAGTTGCCGTTGGGGCGCAGCGCGGTGTCGATCTCGTACAGGTCGCCCTCGCCCGTCTTCACGGTGAGCCAGTTGATGAGCTTGCGCACAAAGGCCGCGTAGACCTCGGGCGCTCGGTCGTCGTCGTCGTCGAACACGAAGACGATGTCCAGGTCGCTGCCGTAGCCCAGCTCCTTGCCGCCCAGCTTGCCGTAGCCAATGATGGCGAACTGGGGCTCGTCGCGGTGGCGGTTCTTGAGGCGGCTCCAGCACCACTGGCTGGTGACGCGCAGCACGCTGTCGGCCAGGGCCGAGAGGTCGTCGGCCACCTGCTCGACAGTGATGCGCCGCTCCACGTCGCGTGCCAAAGTGCGGAAGGTTTCGGCATGCTGGGCGCGGCGCAGCAGGTTGAGCAGCGTTTCGTCGTCGTCCTCGCCTGTGGATTGCAGCGATGCCAACCGCACGGCCAGTTCCCGTTCGAAGTCCGCCACTACAAAGCGCTCGGCCAGCAGCGAATCGCCCACCAGCTCATCGATGACGCCCGGGTGTTGCAGCAGGTAGCGGGCGGGCCACTTGGCCGCGCCCAGCAGGTGCAGCAACTGTTCGTGCACGGAGGGGCGTTCCAGCAGCAGTGCCAGGTAGCTTTCGCGGCGCAGCAGCGGCTCCAGCCAGTTGGCCAGCCGCAGGGTGGCCTCCTGGGTTACGCGGCCCTCTTTGAGCCACTGCGCGGTGCGCTGCACCAAGCGGAACAGGCGGGCACGCGCCTCATCGCGCAGCCCCGCCACCCGGGGGTGTTCGCGCCACTCGCCCACCCGCTCGCGAAAGCCTGGCGGCAGCTGCTCCAGCAGTGCGTCGAACTCTGGCGGGGGTGGTGCGGCCGCGCGGGGGCCGCCGCAACCTCCGCCGTTGCATTGCTTCTTGCCGGCCCCGCCCAGCAGGGTGTCGAATTCCTGCGCCACCAGTTCGCGATGCGCGTCCAGTTCATGCAGGAACGCGCAGCAGTCGGGTGAGCCCATGGTGTAGGCGATCCACGCAAGGTCGTCGTCGCGGGTCGGCAGTACATGGGTCTGCTGGTCGTCCAGGTACTGGATGCGGTGCTCCACACGGCGAAGGAAGACATACGCCCGTGCCAGCGCCTCGGCTGTTTCCTGCGGCATGAGCCCGGCGTGCGCCAGGCGCGGCAGCGCATCCAGCGTGGGCCGGCAGCGCAACTCGGGAAACTGGCCGCCGCGCACCACCTGCAGCAGCTGCACCGTGAACTCGATCTCGCGGATACCGCCGCGCGAGAGCTTCACATCGTTGGCGCGCTCGGGGTGGCCCGCACTGCGGCGGGCGGCATGGTCGCGGATCTGGCGATGCAGCGAACGCAGCGCATCGAAGACGCTGTAGTCCAGATAGCGGCGAAAGACAAAGGGCAGCACGACCCCGCGCAGTGCCTGGACTTCGGAGCTCCTGATGCACGCGCGCGGCGCGACGACGCGGCTCTTGAGCCAGGCAAAGCGCTCCCACTCGCGCCCATGCAGCTGAAGGTATTCCTCCAGCGCCGCCAGGGACACTGCCGCCGGCCCTGAATTGCCGTTGGGCCGCAGGGCCAGGTCCACGCGGAAGACAAACCCATGCTCCGTGGTGTCGCCCACCAGGCTGTAAATGGCCTTGACGGCCCGGGCGAAATACTCGTGGTTGGAGATGCGGCCCCGGCCTTCGGGCGTGCCGGCGGTCTCGCCATCGTGCTCGTACACGTAGATCAGGTCGATGTCGCTGGAGACATTGAGTTCGCGGGCCCCGAGCTTGCCCATGCCGATGATCCACAGCTGCACGGGCTGGCCATCCGGCCCGCGCGGTGCGCCGTGCCGCTCGTCCAGCTCTTGCCGGGCCTGCTGGCAGGCTTTGTCGAGCGCGAGCTCGGCCAGCTCGGTCACCGCCCGGGTGATGTCGGGCAACGGGGCTGCGGCATCGCAGTCCAGCTGGATCAGCCGCTCCATCACCAGCTGGCGCACCACCCGCAAGGCCGTGCCGGTATCACAACCGCGTTCTCGCAGCGCCTCGTAGGCCTGCTCCATCGTGGCCAGCACCGGAGGGCCGGGGGGCAGCAGGCCAAGGTCGTTGCCATACCGGCGGTGCAGGCGCTGGTAGAAGCGCGAATGCTCGGCGAGTGGGCCCTCGGGCCGG
>NZ_JALEGG010000237.1 GCF_022763525.1 Acidovorax sp. | reverse complement strand
CGAGTTCCGCGAGTTCTTCCCGAAGAATGCCGTGGAGTATTTCGTGAGCTACTACGACTACTACCAGCCGGAGGCCTATGTGCCGCAGCGCGATCTGTTCATCGAGAAGGACAGCGCCATCAACGAGCACATCGAGCAGATGCGGCTGTCGTGCACCAAAAGCCTGATGGAGCGGCGCGACGTGGTGATTGTGGCCACGGTGTCGGCGATTTATGGCATCGGCGAGCCCGAGAGCTACCACCGCATGGTGATGACGCTGCGCGTGGGCGACAAGCTGGGCCAGAGGGATGTGATCGCGCAGCTCATCCGCATGCAGTACCAGCGCAATGAGCAGGATTTCAGCCGGGGTAAATTCCGCGTGCGGGGCGACACCATCGACGTGTTTCCGGCAGAGCATTCCGAACTGGCCATCCGCATCGAGCTGTTCGATGACGAGGTGGAGAGCCTGCAGCTTTTCGACCCGCTCACGGGTCGCATCAAGCAGAAAATCCCGCGCTTTACCGTCTACCCCAGCAGCCACTATGTGACGCCGCGCGACAAGGTGCTGACTGCCGTGGAGACGATCAAGATCGAGCTGGCCGAGCGGCTTCAGCAGCTGGTGCAGGATGGCAAGCTGGTGGAAGCGCAGCGGCTCGAGCAGCGCACCCGCTTCGACCTTGAGATGCTCAGCGAGGTGGGGCATTGCAAAGGCATTGAAAACTACACGCGCCACCTGTCAGGCTCCGCGCCTGGCGACCCGCCCAGCACCCTCACGGACTACATGCCGCGCGATGCCCTGATGTTCCTGGATGAAAGCCACCAGATGATCGGCCAGCTGAGCGCGATGTACAACGGCGACCGCGCGCGAAAGACCACATTGGTGGAGTACGGCTTCCGTCTGCCTTCGGCGCTGGACAACCGACCACTGAAGTTCGAGGAGTTCGAGCAACGGATGCGGCAGGTGATCTTCGTGACCGCCACGCCTGCAGACTATGAGCGCACCCATTCCGGGCAGATCGTGGACCAGGTCGTCCGCCCCACCGGTCTGGTGGACCCGGAGGTGGAGGTCCGTCCCGCGACACATCAAGTGGACGACGTGCTACAAGAAATACGCATTCGTGTCGAAAAGAGTGAACGTGTACTCATTACCACGCTGACCAAGCGCATGGCAGAACAATTGACCGACTACCTCACCGACAACGGCGTGAAGGTGCGGTACCTGCACAGCGACGTGGACACCGTGGAGCGAGTGGAGATCATCCGCGATCTGCGCCTCGGGGCGTTCGATGTGCTGGTGGGGATCAACCTGCTGCGCGAGGGGCTGGATATTCCGGAGGTATCGCTGGTGGCGATTCTCGATGCCGACAAGGAAGGCTTCCTGCGCGCCGAGCGCAGCCTGATCCAGACCATCGGACGTGCTGCGCGGAATCTGAACGGCAAGGCCATCCTCTATGCGGACCGGATTACCGATTCCATGAAAAAAGCAATGGGGGAAACGGAACGCCGGCGCATCAAGCAGATCGCACACAACCAAGCCCATGGCATTGAGCCGCGCAGCATTGTCAAGCGGGTGCGAGACCTGATTGACGGCGTGTACAGCGAAAAAGCCGGTAAAGATGCCGAGCGTCTGGAGCAGGAAGCACTGCAGCGCGCCAAGGTGGAGGACATGTCGGAGAAAGACGTGGCGCGCGAGATCAAGCGGCTGGAGAAACTGATGCTTGACCATGCACGAAATCTCGAGTTCGAGCAGGCCGCGCGGGTTCGCGACCAACTGACGCGGCTCAAGGACCAGGCGTTCGGTGCCCACGGCAACGATTCTGCGGTTTTGTGAGCCCGAAGACGGTCTTCAATACGGTTGAGTTAATTTATAACTAGTTGGTTTTTTAACCCGACAGATTCGATAGGGATTTGTGTTATACTTGCACAAAATACTCAAGAAAAAAGCCTTGCGATGAAGGGCTCTGCGCCGAAGGGGTGTGGAGTTAGGGGCGGAGACGGTGCCTCGCTGGCCCAGGGCTGGCGCAGGTGGTTTCGAATGAACACGCCTTAGCACAAGGAGCTTGCGATGCGTCTCACAACCAAAGGCCGGTTTGCGGTCACCGCCATGATTGATCTGGCCCTGCGCCAGAACAACGGTCCCGTGACGCTGGCTGCGATCAGCCAGCGCCAGCAGATTTCTTTGTCTTATCTCGAGCAGCTGTTTGGCAAACTTCGCCGGCATGAACTGGTCGAATCCACGCGTGGCCCTGGTGGGGGATACACCCTTGCGCGCAAAGCCCAGGACATCACCGTGGCCGACATCATCGTGTCGGTGGACGAGCCGATCGACGCCACTCAATGCGGGGGCAAGGAAAACTGCCTGGGCGAGGCTGGGCGTTGCATGACGCACGAATTGTGGGCGTCGCTGAATCAGCGCATGGTCGAGTTTCTTGATTCCGTCACTCTGCAAAAATTGGTCGACGAGCAAATTGCAAAGGGCGTGCAGATTGAGGACAAGCCGGTTGTTCGCCGCGCCATTTCGACTGCGCCTGTGGTCAAGCCCATCCGCGTGAATGCGCCGAATTCTGTGTTTGCATTGGGCAACGCGTTCGCAAAATCCTGAAAATCTGGGGCTGGGGCCGGCCTGCGGGTCGGCTTTGCCCTGAATGATCGCTGTAATTGTTCGTTTTTGTTTCTTCTCTTGCCAGCCAGAGAACACACTGAGCCAGCCATGGACATGACCCCGCACTTTCCCATCTATCTCGACTATGGCGCCACCACTCCGGTGGATCCCCGCGTCGTGGATGCCATGATCCCGTGGCTGCGCGAGCATTTCGGCAATCCGGCATCGCGCAGCCATGCGTGGGGCTGGGAGGCTGAAGAGGCGGTGGAGAAAGCCCGTGTCCAGGTGGCCGACCTGATTGGTGCCGACCCGCGCGAAATCGTATGGACTAGCGGCGCTACGGAGTCCATCAATCTGGCCTTGAAGGGCGCGGCTCACTTCTACAAAGGCAAGGGCAAGCACCTCATTACCCTCAAGACGGAACACAAGGCCGTGCTGGACACCATGCGCGAGCTGGAGCGCCAGGGCTTTGAAGTCACGTACCTGGACGTGCAGGAGGACGGACTGGTCAATATGGACGCCCTGAAGGCTGCCATCCGTCCTGACACCATCCTGATCAGCGTGCTGTTCGTGAACAACGAGATTGGCGTGATCCAGGACATCCCCGCCATCGGCACGCTGTGCCGTGAGAAGGGCATTCTTTTCCACGTGGATGCCGCTCAGGCCACGGGCCGGGTGGAGATCGACATGGCGACGCTGCCCATCGACCTGATGAGCATGACCGCCCACAAAACCTATGGACCCAAGGGCATCGGTGCCTTGTTTGTGCGCCGCAAGCCCCGCGTGCGCCTGGAAGCGCAGATGCATGGCGGCGGCCACGAGCGCGGTATGCGCTCGGGCACCTTGCCCACGCACCAGATTGTCGGCATGGGTGAAGCGTTCCGCATCGCCAAGGAAGAAATGGCTGAAAGCAATGCCAAGGCCAAGGCGCTGCAGCAGCGTTTGCTGGATGGCCTGAAGGACATTGAGCAGGTCTTCATCAATGGCAGCATGGAACGGCGCGTGCCACAAAACCTGAACATGAGCTTCAACTTCGTCGAAGGCGAATCGCTCATCATGGGAATCAAGGGTTTGGCTGTCTCGTCCGGCTCAGCCTGTACATCGGCCAGTCTGGAGCCCAGCTATGTGCTGCGCGCTTTGGGGCGCAGCGACGAGCTGGCCCATAGCAGCCTGCGCATGACCATCGGCCGTTTCACCACGGAAGAAGAAATCGACTACGCCATTGCCACCATTCGCGAAAACGTAGCGCGCCTGCGCGAACTGAGTCCGCTGTGGGAGATGTACAAGGACGGCATCGACATCAGCACCATTCAATGGGCTGCGCACTGAATCCCTGAATCCTGAAGAATTGAAGAGGTACACATCATGGCTTACTCCGCAAAAGTGGTTGACCATTACGAAAACCCCCGCAACGTGGGATCGTTCGACAAAGGTGACGATTCGGTGGGCACGGGTATGGTGGGCGCACCTGCCTGCGGCGACGTGATGAAGCTGCAGATCAAGGTCAACCCCGACACCGGCGTCATTGAGGATGCGCGTTTCAAGACCTATGGCTGTGGTTCGGCGATCGCGTCCTCGTCGCTGGTGACTGAATGGGTCAAGGGCAAGACGCTCGACGAAGCGGCGGCCCTCAAGAACAGCGAGATTGCCGAGGAACTGGCATTGCCTCCCGTCAAGATCCACTGTTCCATCCTCGCCGAGGATGCCATCAAGGCCGCTGTTCTGGACTACAAGACCAAGCATGCAGCCGCCGCGACCGCGGCCTGATGGGCTGTGATGGCCTGTTGACTGATTGAGCGACGGATGACTATGGCGATAACGCTGACGGAAGCCGCTGCCCGGCATGTGAACCGCTACCTTGCCCGCCGCGGCAAGGGCGTGGGCGTGCGCCTGGGTGTGAAGACCACGGGGTGCTCGGGGCTGGCCTACAAACTGGAGTACGTGGACGACATGGAGCCCGAAGACATTGTTTTCGAGAACCACGGCGTCAAGGTGCTGATCGACCCCAAGAGCCTTGCGTACATTGACGGCACCGAACTGGACTTCGTGCGCGAAGGTCTCAATGAGGGATTCAAGTTCAACAACCCCAACGAGCGTGACCGCTGCGGCTGCGGGGAGAGTTTCCGCGTGTGAACGCCGTGAGACCCATGCCATGAACCGCCAGCGCGTGATGTGCTGGCGGTTTTTTCTTGGACTTTCGCCTGATACCCCTTCCGATGAACCTGCAATCTGACGACTTCGAACTTTTTGGGCTGACGCTTCGGTTTGCGCAGGAGCGCAGCGCAGTGGATGCCCGGTGGAAAGAGCTGCAACGCCAAGCCCACCCCGACAAGTTTGCGGCCCAGGGTGCGGCCGCTCAGCGTGTGGCCATGCAATGGTCGGTGCGCATCAACGAGGCGTACCAGCGCCTGAAGGACCCCATGCGCCGCGCAGCCTATCTGTGCGAGCTCCATGGCGCGCCCATCCTGGCCGAGGACAACACGGCCATGCCGGCCGCCTTTTTGATGCAGCAGATGGAATGGCGCGAAGCGCTTGAAGAGGCGGGCACCGCGGCGCAGCTCGATGCGCTGGAGGATGAGGTCGAGCAAGCTCGCCGCGCAGCGCTGGCCCGTTGCGAGCAGCTCATCGACCATCAGAAGGACTATGTGGCTGCGGCGGGGCAGGTCAGAGCCCTCATGTTCATTGCGCGATTTGGCGAGGACATCGAACGACGCCGCGACCAACTGGGACAATAGCGCGGTTTTGCTTATTCAATGGGCCCGCGCTCCTGGCGGCAGCCCTCCCACGTTGAGATTCGAACTTTCATGGCGCTTTTGCAGATTTCCGAACCCGGCCAGTCTCCCGATCCGCACCAGCGGCGCATCGCGGTTGGTATCGACCTGGGCACCACTCATTCGCTGGTGGCTGCCGTGCGCAATGGCGTCGCCGAGTGTTTGCCGGATGCGCAGGGCCGGGTGCTGCTGCCCTCCGTGGTGCGGTACCTGGAGAAGGGCGGGCGCCAGATTGGATACGACGCCGTGGCCGCCCAGGCGCAGGATGCTCGCAACACCATTGCATCGGCCAAGCGCTTCATGGGGCGCGGCCTCAAGGATGTGGCCGAAGCGAGCAAGTTGCCCTACGACTTTGTTTCCGCTGGCGGCGCGGGCGCCGAGGGCATGGTCAGCCTCGCTACGGTAGATGGCAACAAGTCGCCAGTCGAGGTCAGCGCCGAGATCCTTGCAACGCTGCGCTACCGGGCTGAAGACACCTTCAACGATGATCTGTACGGTGCGGTAATCACGGTGCCGGCCTATTTCGACGACGCGCAGCGCCAAGCCACCAAGGATGCCGCGAAACTCGCGGGCATCCATCTGCTGCGGCTGATCAATGAGCCCACCGCAGCCGCCATAGCCTACGGCCTCGACAACGCCAGCGAAGGTGTCTATGCCGTCTATGACCTGGGTGGCGGCACGTTCGACATTTCCATCCTGCGCCTCACCCAAGGCGTGTTCGAGGTGATCGCCACGGGCGGCGATTCCGCCTTGGGCGGGGACGATTACGACGCCGCTTTGGCAGATTGGGTGCTGAAGCAGCAAGGGCTGGAGGTTGTCACTCCTGCCGACAAGTCTGCAGTGCGCATGGCTGCGCGGGCCTGCAAGGAAGCTCTGACTGCTACTGATTCAGTAGCATTTGCCGCCCGGCTGTCAAGCGGTGAGGTCCATTTTGAGGTGAAGCGTTCAGACTTTGAAACGGTGACAGCCGAGCTCACGGCCCGCTCCATGGCTGCCGTGCGCCGCGCGCTGCGTGATGCCCATCTGGCCCGCGACGAGGTTCAGGGCGTGGTGATGGTAGGCGGCTCTACCCGCATGCCACAGGTGCAGCGCGCCGTGGAAGAGTTCTTTGGCAAGCCGCCGCTCACCAATCTCAATCCTGACGAGGTCGTGGCACTGGGGGCTGCCATCCAGGCCAATCAGCTGGCGGGCAACAATACGGCGGGCGACCTGCTGCTGCTGGACGTGATTCCCCTGTCGCTGGGCATCGAAACCATGGGAGGGCTGGTCGAGCGCATCGTGGCGCGCAATGAAACCATCCCTACCGCGAAGGCGCAGGATTTCACCACTTACAAGGATGGGCAGACAGCGCTGGCGATCCATGTAGTGCAGGGCGAGCGCGACCTGGTGCAGGACTGCCGCAGCCTTGCGCGCTTTGAACTGCGGGGTATTCCGCCCATGGCTGCTGGCGCTGCGCGCATCCGCGTGACCTTTACCGTGGATGCGGATGGTCTCTTGAACGTCAGCGCGCGGGAGCAGGGGAGCGGCGTGGAGGCGCGCATTGACGTAAAACCCTCCTATGGTCTTTCCGACGAGGAGATCGCCCGGATGCTGCAAGATGGCTTTGCCACGGCCGCGCAGGACATGAAGGCCCGCGCCGTGGTCGAGGCGCGCGTGGACGCCGATCGCATGCTCATCGCAACGCAAAGCGCGCTCGATGCAGATGGCGACGTGCTGAGCGCGCACGAGCGTGCGGCCATCGATGCCCTCATGGTCGCGCTGCGGCACCAGCGCGATTCCGACGACGCTGCCGCCATCGAAGCTGCCACCACCGCCCTGGCCAAGGGCACCGAGGCGTTTGCCGCCGCACGCATGAACCGGGGCATCCGGCAGGCGCTTGCCGGCAAGAATGTGCAGGCACTTTGAGCCGCAACGCCCAACGAACAAGACGACAAGACACACCAACCCCATGCCCGTCATCAAGATTCTTCCCCATCCTGAATACTGCCCAGCCGGAGCGCAGATCACGGCGCCTGCGGGCACGTCCATCTGCGAGGCTTTGCTGGAGAACCATATCAACATTGAACACGCTTGCGACATGAGTTGCGCGTGCACAACCTGCCATGTCATCGTGCGCGAGGGGCTGAGTTCGCTCAATGCAGCCGAAGAGGAGGAAGAGGATCTGCTGGACCGCGCCTGGGGACTGGAGCCACAGTCGCGCCTGTCGTGCCAGGCCATCCTGGCGCAGCAGGACCTGGTGGTGGAGATTCCGAAGTACACGATCAACCACGCCAAGGAGAACCACTAGATGAGCGCAGCGCCGGGCCACCCCAAGCAAGCTCTCGCCCCGCTGGGGGGCAGGGAGCTCACGAAGTGCCGAGTATGGGGGGACGCATGACTCGCCAGATTGTTCTCGACACCGAAACCACCGGCCTGTCGGCCGAGGGTGGCGATCGCATCATTGAATTGGGCTGCGTGGAACTGCTCAACCGCAAGCTCACCGGCAACAACCTGCATCTGTATTTCAACCCCGGCCGGGACAGCCACGAAGATGCCTTGAAAGTGCACGGCATCAGCAATGAGTTCCTGAAGGACAAGCCCAAGTTCGCCGAGGTGGTGGACGACATCCTCCAGTACCTCCAAGGGGCCGAGATCATCATCCACAACGCAGCGTTCGACGTAGGCTTTCTGAACAAGGAGCTGGAGTTGGTAGGGCGCCCCGCTTTCCGCACCTATGTCCAAAGCGTGACGGACACGCTGGCCATGGCCAAGGAGATGTACCCCGGCAAGCGCAACTCGCTGGATGCGCTGTGCGACCGGCTGGGCGTGGACAACTCCGGCCGTACCCTGCATGGCGCCTTGCTCGACGCGGAGCTGCTGGCCGATGTCTACATCAACCTCACCCGCGGCCAGGACGCCCTGCTCATGGTGGACGAGGTGCAGGACAGCGGCGATGGACCGAAAGTGGCCGCCATCGACCTGCGGGGCTTGAGCCTACCGGTTCTGCGCGCCAGCGAGCAGGAGCAGACCGCTCACGCGGAGGTGCTGGCCCAGATCGACAAGGCCAGTGGCGGAAAAACAATTTGGCGAACTTTTCAGACGGCCTGAAAAGCTGTGTCATAATCTAAGGCTTGTCGCAGCGACACGGGTGATTAGCTCAGCGGTAGAGCACTGCCTTCACACGGCAGGGGTCACATGTTCGATCCATGTATCACCCACCAATTCGAAACCCCTGCAGATCCTGGTCTGCAGGGGTTTTTTCATGGGTCTTCGGTAGTTGCAATCCGTCGCGGTGGTGATGCAGGGTAGAGCGGCTAAAGTCTCATGACAGAAAAACTTGGCGCGGCTGTTCAGCGGAAGCGTCGCCGCTACCTCGGCCGTGTTCGTTTGCCTTGCTGCCGCCTTGGAGATCCACCCATGATTACGTTCTACAACCCCATGCACCGCGGGCATGCCCCCGCGCATGAGTTTTTTCGGGGCGAGCGCGTTCCCTGTTTTGAAAGCCCTGCGCGCGTGGATTACGTCGAAGAAGCCTTGCGGGCGCGAGGCCATGCCATGGTGCCACCGGACATCGATAGCGGCCCGGTACTACCTCAGGTGCATGCGCCGCGGTACCTTGCTTTTTTGCAGACCGCCTGGCCGCAATGGCTGGCCCTAGACCCTGCCAATTCGGAGGTGCAGCCGTTCCCGTCCGTGTGGCCGGTTCGCACTTTGCGCAGCGATGTCGAGCCAGAGAACTTCATCGCTCGCCTGGGCCTGTATTCCATGGACAACGGCACGCCACTGGCTCACGGCACCTGGGATGCCGCCAAGGCGGGGGCCGATGCGGCTGCCAGCGCCGCCGTGCGTGTGGCGCAGGGGGCTCCTGCTACGTTCTGCTGCAGCCGGCCCCCGGGCCATCACGCGGGGCCGGACTTCATGGGCGGCTATTGTTTCTTGAATAACGCCGCCGTCGCTGCCCAGGTGCTGCGCAATCAGGGCGCTCAGCGTGTCGCGCTGCTGGACGTGGATTACCACCACGGAAACGGTACGCAGAGCATTTTCTATGACCGGGCCGATGTCCTGTTCGTCAGCATCCATGGCGACCCGCGCACGGAATACCCTTTTTACCTGGGCCATGCGGACGAGCATGGAGAAGGGCCGGGTGCTGGGTACAACGTCAATCTGCCGTTGCCGGCAGGCGCCACCGCGCAGGCCTGGTTTGGCGCGCTGGAGCAGGCATGTGCCCGGATCGCGGCCCATGGCGCGGACGCACTGGTGGTCTCCCTGGGGCTAGATGCATTCGAGGGAGACCCTATCTCCCGTTTTGCGCTGACCTCGTCGGACTTCAGCCGTCTTGGAGAGCGTCTGGCGCAACTGCGTCTGCCCGCGGTGTTTGTCCTGGAGGGCGGGTACGCTGCAGCAGAGCTGGGAACCAATGCGGTCAACGTGCTGGATGGCTTTGGCAGGGGCTGACCCCGCGGGACATTCCGATAACCAAAGCGGTGAGAGGGCAGGGGATATGGCAGAAGTAGTGGACTGCGTGGTCGTTGGCGCGGGCGTGGTCGGTCTGGCGGTGGCTCGTGCGCTGGCCTTGCGTGGCCGCGAAGTGATGGTGTTGGAGGCTGCGGACCAGATCGGGACGGGCGTCAGCTCGCGCAATAGCGAGGTCATCCACGCCGGGCTGTATTACCCCGCCGGTTCTTTGAAGGCTCGGCTGTGTGTTCGGGGCCGCGACATGCTCTACGCCTACTGCGCCGAGCGGGGCGTGCCCCATCGCCGCTGCGGCAAGCTGGTGGTGGCGACCTGCCTGGAACAACTGGCGAGCCTGCGCTCTGTCCAGGCCCGTGCCGAGGCCAATGGCGTCGGCGACCTGCGCTGGCTGAGCCAGCAGGACGCGCAGGCGATGGAACCGGCGCTGCAATGTGAGGCTGCATTGTTGTCGCCCAGCACGGGCATTGTCGACAGCCATGCATTGATGCTCGCCCTGCACGGCGATCTGGAGCATGCGGGAGGCCTTGTGGTGCTTAATTCGCCACTGGCGCTTGCGGAATGTGCGCAAGACGCTATATTTTTGGTAGCTAATGATGGCACGCAGCTGCAGGCGCGCACCGTGGTCAACGCGGCAGGGCTGAACGCCCCTGCGCTGGCGCGCCGTTTTGCGGGCCTGGATGCGCAGCACGTCCCGACAGCCTTCTACGCCAAGGGAAACTACTTCACGTTGTCCGGCAAGGCGCCCTTCAGTCGCCTCGTCTACCCGGTGCCCGAGGCGGCTGGCCTGGGTGTCCACCTCACGCTCGACCTGGGTGGGCAGGCCAAGTTCGGACCCGACGTGCAGTGGGTTGACAACGCCGACGACGTGATGGTCGATCCATCCCGCGGCGACGCTTTCTATGCCGAAGTGCGCAAGTATTGGCCTGCGCTGCAGGATGGCGCTCTGGTGCCTGGCTACGCGGGCATCCGTCCCAAGATCCACAGCCCCGACGAGCCTGCGACCGACTTCGTGATCCAGGGCCCGGCGATTCATGGCATTCCAGGCTTGGTCAACTTGTTCGGGATCGAGTCTCCGGGGTTGACCAGCGCGCTGGCCATTGCTGAGCACGTGGCATCGCTTGTTTGAGGCAACGCAACCCCGTGTCATTGGTAACCGCTTGCGTCCCCGTCCTACGAAAGGGGAACATGGCGCGTGACTAAGATGAGGCTGTATTCTGTCCGGCGGCGCCGGCAGGATGGCCGGTTTTTTTGTTCACCTAAGAAAGGCTTGTATGACTGCTTCCGACACCACCTCTGAACTGGAAAAACTGGTTTCCGACCTGCGCGGCCTGTTGGCCAACAAGGACCTCGACGCGGTTCCCGAGATCAAGCTGCTGCGCCAGCGCCTGGATGACGGCATGCACCATGTGCGCGAGTCGGCCGTTCGCGCTGCGCAAGACGCCGCCCGCCAGGCCAAGGATGCCGCCCTGGCCGCCGACCGTTATGCCCACGACGAGCCCTGGCGCGTTGCAGGTGCGGCGCTGGCACTGGGTGCGGTGGTGGGGTTCCTGCTTGCGCGCCGCTGATCGCCGCGATCTGGTCTTGCGCGAATTCTCCGAAGGCACGCTATGAACTGGTTGTCTATCCTGGGGTTGGATGCATTCGTAGCCCGCTGGCGTGCCAACGTCATCGAGGGCGCCATTGCCGCCGAGGACCGGATGGAACTGGCCCGTCTGGAATGGCAAGACCAGAAGCAGCGGCTGCAGCACATGCTGGTGCTGACCATTCTCGTGGCCGGACTCACGGTGGTCGCACTCATCATGTTTTCATTCGCCGTGCTGGTGCACTTTTGGGACACTCCCCAGCGCTCTGTCGTCGCTTGGATCGTTGCAGGTGCCTGGGTTGCCGGGTGGGCTGTGGCCCTTGGGTCGCTGATCTCTGTAGCCCAGCGGGCCCGCAACGGTTTTGCGCTCACGCGGCGTGAACTGGCGCAGGATTGGCGGGACATCAAGGAGCGCCTGTGATGGCAACCACGTCTTCTACCTCGGCATCGTCGGTTTCGCAGGGCGGCTCCTTGGCTGCCGTTCCACAACCCACCGAAGCGCAGCAGCGTGTGCTGGAGCGTATCGCTGCCCAGCGCGATCGGCTGCACGCTCGCCGGACTGCGCGCATGCAGGCGATGGCACTGGCGAGGCATGAGCAAGGGCTGGGCGGCACGGATGAGTCGCTGGCACTTCGCGCGGCCGCATTCGCGCGAGAGCACCCTCTGGCCGTCGCTGCGATGGCAGCTGTTGCGGTCGTCGCGGGGCCACGCCGCCTCATTCGGTGGGCAGGGGTGGCGTTGCCGCTGTTGATGCGGTTGCGTCGCTAGCCGTGCCGGTTTCCGTGCGCGAATAGAAAGAGAAAAGGGCCGCTGTTCACGCAGCGGCTTTTTTTCGTCGCCGCGTTGAAGGATCAGCGCAGGGCCTTGAGTGCTTTCGCGGCTTTGACGACGAGGGCGGGGCCTTCGTAGATCAGCCCCGTATAAATCTGCACCACGTCGGCGCCTGCGCGAATCTTGCTGACAGCGTCTTGCGGGCTCATGACACCGCCCACCCCGATGATGGGGAAGCGGCTCCCCAACGCGGCCCGCAGCTGACGGATGACCTGATTGCTGGGCTCCAGGACCGGCGCGCCGCTCAGGCCTCCGGTCTCTTCGGCATGGCGCAGCCCTTGCACTGCGGAACGGCCAATGGTGGTGTTCGTGGCGATCACGCCATCCATGCCATGCCGCTGCAGCGTTGCTGCGATCACGCTGACCTGCGTTTCATCCAGGTCGGGTGCGATCTTCACGAAGACAGGCACGCGCCGTGCATGCTGAGTAGCGAGGGTTTCGCGCCGCTCGGCGATGGCGCCCAGCAACCCGTCCAGAGCTGCATCGCTTTGCAGGGTGCGCAGGTTCTGCGTGTTGGGCGAGCTGATGTTGACGGTCACATAGTCGGCGTGCGGGTAGACACCTTCCAGGCAGGTCAGGTAGTCGCTGGTCGCGTTTTCAATGGGGGTTGTCGCGTTCTTGCCGATGTTCAATCCCAGCAGCATGGGATGGCGCCGCGTCTGGGTGCGAAACCGCGCCTGCTGCACGTTGCGCAGGAAGGCATCGAGGCCCTCGTTGTTGAAACCCAGCCGGTTGATCAGCGCACGGGCCTCCGGCAGTCGGAACATGCGGGGCTTGGGGTTGCCCGGCTGCGCTTTGGGTGTCACGGTGCCCACCTCCACAAAGCCGAAGCCCATGGCGCCCAGCGCGTCGATACAACGCGCGTTCTTGTCCAGGCCTGCCGCCATGCCGACCCGGTTGGGAAAGGTGAGGCCCGCCAGCTCCACAGGGTCGTCCACAGTCTCATTGCACCAAGCCCACTGCAGCGGCGTACGTTGCCCGCGTGCCAGCATGTCCATGGTGAGTTCGTGGGCCGCTTCGGCGTCCATGCCGAAGAGAAAGGGGCGGGTGAGGGAGTAGGGGATCAGGGACATGGAGGGATAATTCGAGGATTACCCCTGATTTTCTCCTATGACAACCTCTGCTCCCCTGACTCAAGACGAACTCAAGACCCTGGTAGGCCAAGCCGCGCTGCAATACGTGGTACCTGGCGAGATTGTGGGCGTAGGGACTGGCTCCACGGTCAACAAGTTCATCGATGCGCTGGCCACCCTCAAGGACCAGATCAAGGGGGCGGTGTCCAGCTCGGTGGCCAGCACGGAGCGTCTCCAAGCGCTCGGCATCCCCGTCTACGACGCGAATGACGTGGATCGCCTTTCCGTCTACATCGATGGCGCGGACGAAATCGACGGCAAGGGTTACATGGTCAAGGGCGGCGGCGCGGCCCTCACGCGCGAGAAGATCGTCGCTGCGCTGGCCGACAAGTTTGTGTGCATTGCCGACGAATCCAAGCTTGTGCAGGCGTTGGGCCAGTTTCCCTTGCCGGTGGAGGTGATTCCCATGGCTTGCGCGCACATTGCGCGGCGGTTCGCAGCGATGGGCGGTCAGGCCCAGGTGCGGATGCGGGATGGGCAACCGCTGGTCACCGACAACGGCCAGCACATACTGGACGTTCGCGGGCTTTCCGTGACGGATCCGCTCACATTCGAGAGCGACATCAACCAATGGCCTGGCGTGGTGACGGTGGGCGTCTTTGCGCACCAGAAAGCCGCCGTGTGCCTGCTGGGTACAGCGCAAGGGGTGAAGACAATCACCTACTGAGCGGCGACACGTGAGGGTTCGACCGAACGTTTTTTGATTCAAGCAAAGCAAAGGGCCCCGTCGGGGCCTTTTTGCTGGGTCGGCTGTGGGGCCGCGCCGCCTTGGAGACGGTGCGGGCGCCTTAGAAGCGGATGCCAGCCGGGTTGCTGGGCGAGGGCCCATCATTTGCCGGTGCGGGTGCAGGCGAGCGGGTCGGTGCTGTGGGCGCTGAAGCCGCCGATGGCGTTGTTGCGGGCTCCGCCGGTTTCACGGCGACCAGTGGTGCGGGCGCAGGCCGACGGTAGTTTCTGGGCAGCTGCGACTGTTTGGGATAGCCTGCAGCGTCGAGGTATTGGACCCACTCGGCCTCAGAATACCCCGCGAGCTGCTGGCCGCCGATGGTGCCAAAAGGCAGGCTGGTGGCACCGCTCAACCTCTGCAGGGCGGCGATGTCCTCGTTGCTGGACACCGTACGTTCCGTGAACGGAATTCCGCGCGAAGTGAGGAGATTGCGCGCAGACGTACACGGCGCGCAGTCGCTACCCGTGTAGAGCGTGACCGGATAGCGATTGGCGACCTGGCGCAGCGCGAAAGGCAACTCGCCATTGGCGGCGTCTGGCGCTTCTGCAACAGCGCGTGCAGACTGTGGCTGCGCACTGGCCTCTGCGGGCGGGCGGTCTGAAAAGGTCACCTTTCCATCCGGCCCGACGATGCGATACACCCCTTGCGCCTGGGCGGCGGCACAGGCCAGCGTCATCAGCAAGGATGCAAGCAGGGGAGCGGTCAGTGGTTTTTGCATGATGTTCATTCTCCTTGGCTCCTTGCAGGATGCCTGGCTCAGGCGGCCACTTCTTCGGCCATGCCCTGGTGGCGCAACAGGGCGTCCAGGCTGGGCTCGCGGCCCCGGAAAGCCTTGAACGATTCCATGGCGGGGCGGCTGCCGCCCACCTCCAGGATGGTCTGGCGGTAGCGGCGCCCTGTTTCGATGCTGGGCAGGCCATCCTGGCCCGCGGTTTCTTCAAACGCTGCGTAGGCATCCGCGCTCAGCACCTCGGCCCATTTGTAGCTGTAGTAGCCGGCCGCGTAGCCGCCGGCGAAGATGTGGCTGAAGGTGTGGGGCGTGCGGCTGAACGCCGGCGGGTGCAGCACGGCCACCTCACGGCGCACGGCCTCCAGCAGGGGCATGATGTCCTGCGCGGGGTCGTGCTCGGTGTGCAGCAGCATGTCGAACAGCGAAAACTCGATCTGCCGCAGCGTCTGCATGCCGCTTTGAAAGTTCTTGGCGGCGATCATCTTGTCAAACAGCGCGCGGGGCAGGGGTTCGCCCGTTTCCACGTGGGCAGTCATGTGCTTGAGCACGTCCCATTCCCAGCAGAAGTTTTCCATGAACTGGCTGGGCAGCTCGACTGCATCCCACTCCACGCCGCCAATGCCCGAGACGTCGCGCTCGTTCACCTGGGTGAGCATGTGGTGCAGGCCATGGCCAAATTCGTGGAAGAGCGTGATCACGTCGTCGTGCGTGAGCAGCGGCGGCTTGCCGTCCACGCCGCTGGCAAAGTTGCATACCAGGTGCGCCACTGGCGTTTGCAGCACGCCGGTGTCGGGGCGCAGCCAACGCGTGCGCACGTCGTCCATCCAGGCGCCGCCGCGCTTGCCCGTGCGGGCCGGCTGGTCGAGGTAGAACTGGCCGACCAGCACGGTGCCCTTATGGGCTCCTTCGGGATGCGCGCGCTCGATCCGGTAGAACTCGACGGCCGGGTGCCAGACCGCGGCCGTGTCGCGCCGGATGGAGACCTCAAAGAGGGTTTCGATGATCTTGAACAGGCCCGCCAGCACCTTGGGTGCCGTGAAGTACTTCTTGACCTCCTGCTCGCTGAAGGCGTAGCGGGCTTCCTTGAGCTTTTCGGAGATGTAGGGCCAGTCCCAAGCCTGCGGATCGGAAAGGCCCAGGTGTTCAGCGGCGAAGGCGCGCAGATCGGCCATGTCTTTCTCGGCGTAAGGCCGAGCGCGGCGGGCCAGGTCGCGCAAGAAGTCGATGACTTGCTGGGGCGACTGGGCCATCTTGGGCACCACGGACACTTCTCCAAAATTGGCGTAGCCCAGCAGCTGGGCTTCTTCGCGGCGCAAAGCGAGGATTTCGCCGATCAGGGCCGTGTTGTCGAACTTGCGGGCGTCGCCATCAGCCTGATCAGAGGCGCGGGTGACGTAGGCGCGGTAAAGCTTCTCACGCAGGTCGCTGCGGGCGGCGAACTGCATGACGGGCAGGTAGCAGGGCATTTTCAAGGTCAGCTTGTAGCCTTGCTTGCCCTCCGCCTGCGCCGCGGCGAGCGCAGCCTGTTGCACGTCGTTCGGGATGCCTTTCAGTTCGTCAGCCGTGGCGTAGTAGGCATAGGCGTCGGTGGCGTCCAGTGCGTTCTCGCTGAACTTCTGGCTCAGCTCGGCCTGGCGTTCCTGGATCTGTGCGAAACGCTCCTTGGCAGGGCCCGTCAACTCGGCCCCGCTGAGCACGAAGTTGCGAATCGCATTGGCGTGCGCCTGCCGCTGTTCTGCGGTCAATATCGCGGGGTCAATGGTTTTGTACTTGGCGTACAAGCGCTCGTCGGCGCCCAGGCGCGTCCAGAACTCGGTGACCTTGGGCAGAGCGGCGTTGTAGGCGGCGCGCAGTTCAGGTGTGTCGGCCACGCTGTTGAGGTGGCTGATGCTGCCCCAGGCCGTGCCCAGCCGCTCTGTGGCGACGTCGAGCACTTTCGCAATGGCGTCCCAGCGGGCAGGAAAGTCCGGCGCCGTGACGGTCTCCAGGGCCGCATTGGCGCGCTCCAGCAGCACATCCACGGCAGGCGCAACGTCTTGCGGTGTGATGCGGTCGAAATGGGGGAGATCCGAAAAGTCGAGAAGGGCGTTGCTCATGCGAAGTCAGATGGCGCCGGGCGCCGCGGGTTCAAGTTGCAAAACAGCCGGCACCGCCCTGGGTGCGCTCAGTTCGCGGCAGTGCGCTCGGCAGCTTCGATGGTGTTCACCAGCAGCATGGTAATGGTCATGGGGCCGACCCCGCCAGGCACGGGGGTGATCCAGCCGGCGACTTCCTTGACGCCGTCGAAATCCACGTCGCCGCAGAGCTTGCCTTCATCATTGCGATTCATGCCCACATCGATCACCACGGCACCCGGCTTGACCATGTCAGCAGTCAGCACATTGCGCTTGCCCACCGCGGCAACGATCACGTCGGCCTGAAGGGTCTGCGCCTTGAGGTCCTGCGTGGCACTGTGGCAGATGGTGACAGTGGCGTTCTGGCCCAGCAGCATGAGAGCCATGGGCTTGCCCACGATGTTGCTGCGGCCAATGACCACGGCGTGTTTGCCCTTGAGGCTGTAGCCGATGCTCTCCAGCATCTTCATGCAGCCGTAGGGAGTGCAGGGCCAGAAACCGGGCATTCCGGTCATCAGGGCGCCCGCGCTGGCAATGTGGAAGCCGTCGACGTCCTTGGCGGGTGAGATGGCTTCAATCACCTTCTGGGCGTCGATGTGCTTGGGAAGGGGCAGTTGCACCAGGATGCCGTGGATGGTGGGGTCGTTGTTGAGCGCATCCACCCGCGCGAGCAACGCGGCCTCCGTCATGTCTGCGTCGTACTTTTCGAGGACCGAGTGCAGGCCGCTGTCCTCGCAGGCCTTGACCTTGTTGCGCACGTACACCTGGCTCGCCGGGTTGTCGCCCACCAGGACTACGGCCAGACCGGGGGTGGCGCCATGGGCTTTCAGCGCTGCAGCGCGTTGCGCCACGTCGGCGCGCAGTTGACGGGAGAGGGCGTTGCCGTCGATGAGTTGAGCTGTCATGTCAAGAAATATCAGTCAAATCGTGCTCTCGCGCTTTATTGACAAGCGCGACAAGCTATCAAAATAAGAGCATCAACCCTTGGGAGCATTCTGGCCAAGGGCGATCTTGAGCAGATCCGCCACGGTGTTGGCGTTGAGCTTCTCCATGATGTTGGCGCGGTGCGCCTCCACCGTCTTGATGCTGATGCCCAGGTCGTCGGCAATCTGCTTGTTCAGGCGGCCTGCCACGATGCGTTCGAGCACCTGGGCCTCGCGGCTGGTCAGCTTGGAGAGCAGGGCGTCGCGGCTGGCAGCCTGCTGGTAGCCGGCGAAGGCTTCGCGGGCGTGGTCGAGCATGCGCTCGACCAGGCCCACGAGTTCTTCTTCGTTGAAGGGCTTCTGGATGAAGTCGAGCGCGCCTTTCTTCATGGTGTTCACGGCCATGGGCACGTCGCCGTGGCCGGTGATGAACACGATGGGCAGCGGGGACTTGCGCTCGATCAGTCGGTCTTGCAACTCCAGGCCGGTCATGCCGCCCATGCGGATGTCCACGATCAGGCAGGCGACTTCGCGCGGGTCGTAGCGCGAGAGAAACGTCTCGGCCGAATCAAAGCACCGCACCCGGTAGTCCTTGCCTTCCAGCAGCCACTGCAGGGAATCGCGGACCGCCTCGTCATCGTCCACCACGTAAACCGTGCCTTTTTTCGGAATCAAGCTCATGCAATTGTCCTTGGATTGTCAGTTTTTGCTACAGAATTTGTAGTGCTATCGGCAGGCTTGGCGAGCGGAAGCCAGAAGGAGAACCTGCAGCCCGTGACCTCGGATCCATTGTAGAGGTTCTCTGCCTGCATCCTGCCCTGGTGCGACTCGACGATGCTGCGGCACAAATTGAGGCCCATGCCCATGCCTTCTTCCTTGGTGGAGAAGAAAGCTTCGAACAGGCGCTCCAGCACCTCGGGCGCCAAGCCGCGGCCGGTGTCCTGCACCGAGAATTCCACCACCTCGCGCTCCTCGATGTGTTTGGGCACCACGCGCAATTCCACGCTGCGCCCGGACGGCGGACGGTTGGCGTGCTGGATGGCCTCGGCACCGTTCTTCATGAGGTTGACCAGCACCTGCTCGATCAGGATGGTGTCGGCCATCACCGGGGGCAGGCGGGCTGCGACGTAGTGCGTGAGGCGCACGTTGTGGCGGCGCAGTTCGATGTCGGCCAGCTCCACGGCTTCGTTGACCATCGAGTGCACATCGGCGAGGGTGCGGTTGGGCTCGCTCTTCTTCACGAATGCGCGGATGCGCTGGATGATCTGGCCGGCGCGCTGGGCCTGGTGGGCGGTTTTCTGCAAGGCCGTGAGCAATGCCTCTTCGGTCAGCTGGCCGCTCTGGATGCGCGAGATCATGCCGCTGCAGTAGTTGTTGATGGCCGTGAGTGGCTGGTTGAGTTCGTGCGCCACGCTGGAGGCCATCTCGCCCATCGTGATGAGGCGGCTGACCGACTGGGCGCGTTCGGCTTGGCGGGCGGCCTGTTCCTCGGCCTGGCGGCGGGGGGTGATGTCGGTGGCAATCACCATCTGCGCCAGGCGGCCGTCCACCCAGTTGAGGTAGCGCGAACGCACTTCCAGCCACTTGCCCAGGTCGGGCAGGAATATCTCGGCGTTCTCGGTACGGGCGGTGGTGAGTGGGTCGGTGGGCAGGCCCATGAGCCCGTCTTCGTCGTCCATGCCCGTGTGGTCGGTGCCCGCCACGGGCACTACGCCCGCCTGGGCTACCAGTTGAAGATGCCCCCCGGTTTGCGAGCCAAACCATTGGCGGTACAGCTTGTTGGCAAACAGGAGCTCTTCGCTGCCCAGCGGCGCTACCGACACGGAGGCATCCAGCGATTCCAGCACGATCGTGAAGCGTTCGTGCGACGCCGACAGCTGTTCGCGAATGCGGTTGGGCTCAGTGATGTCCGTCATTGAGGTCATCCAGCCCGTCTGCTGGCCGTGCGCATCGATCAGCGGGGAGACGTAGAGCCGCGCGTCAAACAGCGTGCCGCTCTTGCGCCGCACGCGCACCTGGAAGCCACCCACGATGGTCTTGCCCGAAAGTTCATCGCGCAGCTTGGCGTGCAGGGCTTCGTGGTCGGATTCCGGCCAATAGGGGAACGGGGCCTTCAGGCCCACAAGCTCCGCTTCGGTCCAGCCTGTCATCTGGCAGAACGCTGCGTTCACATACGTAATCCGGCCTTCCATGTCCAGGGCACGCATTCCGGTGAGGATCGAGTTCTCCATGGCTCGCCGGAAGTTCGTCTCGGCCACGAGCGCTTGCTGTGCCTGCATGCGCCGGCGGGTGTGCCGCCACGTGGCGATCAGCATCCAGGCCGTCATGGCGCTGAGCGTGCCCACCAGCCAGAAAAGTCCGCTGCCAACGACACCCAAGGAAGTGCGGTACGCCTCGGCGCGCAGCACCAGGCCGTTGCCCACTGGCGAGACGGGCACTTCGTATTCGTTGGCTCGGGGCGTCCACGGGAGCAGTTGGGTGGCACCCGTGCGGGGGCCCAGCGGGGTGCCTGCCAGCAGCTGGTTCTTGCTGTCGATCAGCGTGACTGCATACCGGGCCAGCACTTCGGTGGGGGTGCCATAGCGCAGCAGGCTGTCGACCGAATACTCGGCCAGCACCACGCCGCTGAACTTGCCTTGGTTGTTGAGTGGCACTTGCAGTTGCAGCAAAGGTGTCGAGTCGCCGGCAGCGGCGGCGGGCTGTGCGTACACAGGCTGCTGCAGATCCCGCGCCAGCCCGAAGGTATCGGCGGTGTCGCCGGGTTTGAGCACCTCGCCCGCAATGCGCAACTCGCTGCTGGCCAGCGTGGGCGCTGCATGGCTGGCGCGGATGCGGCGGCGTTCGTCAATCCAGGTGACGGCCTGTAGCTCAGGGTACTGGCTGATCAGGGCTTCCGCGCGGCTCACAAAGTCGCCGCGCTCCAATTCCTGGTTGGAGAGGTCGCGCGCAATGCGCATGAGCTGCTCTTGCCGTTCCAGCAACCGCAACCGCACGCGCTGCTGGGCATATTCCACATCCCGGCGCAGGGCTTCTTGCTCGCGCTCGGCTTCCTCGGCGCGCAAATACCAGAACGCCACCACGATGGCGGCAAGGAACATCAGCACAGCCGCGAGCGGGGCCAGGGCTGCAAACCGGTCCTGCCGCGTAGGTGAGAGCCCGCGCCACCACTTGCGCCACCAGCGCGCTGGCGCGGCCACGACCATGGCGGGAGAGGAGGGCTGAACTAGCTGGGATTCCATGACGCGAGTGTAGGTGAGGGACGACAACCCGCCTTTGTGAAGATCAATGTGCAGGTGCAGCAATTTGCCGTAATATGAAATGAATAGGCACCATTTGAAATTGAGGGAAATTATGCGAAACTAGAGCCAACGTACTAAATTGCTGCCACATCTAAAGGAGACAAGCATGTCAGCTCAGCCCGACCCACAGGCCGGCCTCGGTATCGGCACCGACGCAGACCAACAGGAAACCCGCGAATGGATGGACGCCCTGTCCGCCGTCATCGAAAAAGAGGGTCCTGAGCGCGCTCACTCCTTGCTGGAGCAGCTGCTGGAACACGCCCGCCAGTCCAGCATCGATCTGCCGTTTTCGGCCAACACCGGTTACGTGAACACCATCGAGCCTGAGCAAGAAGCCCACTGCCCCGGCAACATCGCCATCGAAAAGCGCCTGCGCGCCTACATGCGCTGGAATGCCATGGCCATGGTCGTGCGCGCCAACCGCCTGAACCCTGCTGACGGCGGTGACCTGGGCGGCCACATCGGCTCCTTTGCCTCGGTGGCCAGCATGTTTGGTGCCGGCTTCAACCACTTCTGGCACGCGGCCAGCGAAGACCATGGCGGCGACCTGCTGTACATCCAGGGCCACAGCGCGCCCGGTATCTACGCCCGTGCTTACCTGGAAGGCCGCCTGAGCGAAGAACAGCTCGACAGCTTCCGCCAGGAAGTGGACGGCAAGGGGCTGTCCAGCTACCCGCACCCCAAGCTCATGCCCGAGTTCTGGCAGTTCCCCACGGTGTCCATGGGCCTGGGCCCGTTGATGGCCATCTATCAGGCCCGTTTCCTCAAGTACCTGCATGCCCGCGGTATTGCCAACACCGAAAACCGCAAGGTCTGGGTGTTCTGCGGCGACGGGGAAATGGACGAACCCGAATCCCTGGGCGCCATCGGCCTGGCTGCGCGTGAAAACCTGGACAACCTGGTGTTTGTCATCAACTGCAACCTGCAGCGCCTGGACGGCCCGGTGCGCGGCAACGGCAAGATCGTGCAGGAACTTGAAGGCGAGTTCCGCGGCGCGGGCTGGAACGTGATCAAGCTGCTGTGGGGCAATGGCTGGGACGAACTGCTGCGCCGCGACAAGAGCGGCAAGCTCAAGCAGTTGATGATGGAGACGCTCGACGGCGACTACCAGGCCATGAAGGCCAACGACGGTGCCTTCGTTCGCAAGAACTTCTTCGGCAAGTACCCCGAAACCGCCAAGCTCGTCGAGCACATGACCGACGAAGAGATCTTCGAGCTGCGCCGCGGTGGCCACGAGCCCGCCAAGGTGTACGCCGCCTTCCACGCTGCCAATGCGCACAAGAACCAGCCCACCGTGCTGCTGGTCAAGACCGTCAAGGGCTACGGCATGGGCAAGGCTGGTGAAGGCAAGAACACCGTGCACCAGACCAAGAAATTGTCGGACGAGGACATCAAGTACATCCGCGACCGTTTCAACATTCCGATCCCCGACAGCCAGTTGGCTGACATTCCCTACTACAAGCCGGCCGAAGACACGCCGGAAATGCGCTACCTGCACGAGCGCCGCAAGGCCCTGGGCGGCTACCTGCCCAGCCGCCGCCCCAAGGCGGAAGAGAGCTTCACGGTGCCGTCGCTCGACACTTTCAAGGCCGTGCTGGAGCCCACCGCCGAAGGCCGCGAGATCTCCACCACCCAGGCCTATGTGCGCTTCCTCACGCAGCTGCTGCGCGACCAGGCGCTGGGTCCGCGCGTGGTGCCCATCCTGGTGGACGAAGCCCGCACTTTCGGCATGGAAGGCCTGTTCCGCCAGATCGGCATCTACAACCCCAAGGGCCAGATGTACACCCCGGTCGACCGCGACCAGGTGATGTACTACAAGG
>NZ_JALEGG010000236.1 GCF_022763525.1 Acidovorax sp. | reverse complement strand
GCCCCTGGTGGCTGGAGGGCGTGTGTTTGTTCTCTCGGCAGATCGTTCCATAGCTGCGTATGACGCTGCGACGGGTCGAAAAATCTGGAGTCAGCAGCGCACGGGAGAGCCGCTGGTGTTGCGTCAGGCCGGTGTGCTTTTGGCGGTGGGCGATACCCTGGTTGTTGGTTTCTCAGGTCGTGTCGTTGGGCTGAATCCGGACAATGGAAGCGTTCGCTGGGAGGCTCCTTTGGCGAGTTCGCGTGGAACCAATGATGTGGAGCGCCTTGTCGAACTGGTGGGGCGTACCAGCCGGGTCGGAGATTCCGTCTGCGCGCGTGCGTTTCAAGCCGCCGTGGGTTGTGTCAACGCCGCGAGGGGCGCGGTCACGTGGTCACAGCCTGCCAGTGGGGCTGAAGGGGTGCACGGCGACGGCGATGCGGTGTTCGGCGCCGAAAGCAATGGCACCGTGATCGCGTGGAATCGCAAGGACGGTACGCGGCTGTGGGCAACGGACAGGCTCAAACATCGCAAGCTCACGGCACCCTTGTTGCTGGGGCGTTCCGTCGTGGTGGGAGATGACACCGGCTTGGTCCACCTGCTGTCCCGCGCAGATGGCTCCCCGCTCAACCGTATCACTACGGATGGCTCCGGTATCGCTGCCGCGCCTGTCGTGGCGGCCGACACATTGGTAGTGGTAACCCGCAACGGCGGCATCTATGGGTACCGACCAGATTGATGGATTTGATTGAATGAAGCCAGTTATCGCCCTCGTGGGGCGCCCGAATGTCGGCAAATCCACGCTCTTCAACCGCCTGACCAAGTCGCGCGATGCCATCGTTGCCGATTTTGCGGGGCTCACGCGTGACCGGCATTACGGTAATGGCAAGCAGGGCAGGTACGAATACATCGTCATCGATACTGGCGGATTCGAGCCTGATGCGTCGAGCGGCATTTACAAAGAGATGGCCAAGCAAACGCAACAGGCTGTGGCCGAGGCGGACGTCGTCATTTTCGTGGTGGATGCTCGAGCGGGGGTCTCAGCGCAGGATCATGACATCGCAAACTATCTGCGTCGCTTGGGCAAGCCTTGCGTGCTGGTGGCCAACAAAGCGGAAGGGATGTTGGAGGGAGTGCAACTTGCAGAGTTCTACGAACTGGGACTCGGCGAGATCCATCCGATATCGGCTGCGCACGGTCAAGGCATCCGGAGCTTGGTTGGCATTGCCCTGGACCCGTTGCAGCTGACCGAGCAGGACGAAGCCGATGCGGGCTCTGATAAAGGCCTCATCAAGTTGGCTGTGGCCGGGCGACCGAATGTCGGCAAGTCAACGTTGATCAACACGTGGCTGGGTGAGGAGCGGCTGGTGGCGTTTGACATGCCCGGTACCACCCGGGATGCCATTTCGGTGCCCTTTGAGCGCAACGGTCAGCGCTTTGAACTGGTCGACACGGCCGGATTGCGGCGAAAAGGCAAGGTTTTTGAGGCCATCGAGAAATTCTCCGTGGTCAAGACGTTGCAAGCCATCGAATCGGCCAATGTGGTGCTTTTGTTGCTCGACGCGACCCAGGGTGTGACGGACCAGGATGCGCATATCGCTGGCTACATCCTGGAAAGCGGCCGTGCGGTTGTCGTTGCGGTCAACAAGTGGGATGCGGTGGATGACTATCAACGCCAATTGCTGGAACGCTCCATCGAAACTCGGCTCGCGTTTTTGAAGTTCGCTTCGCTGCATTTCATTTCGGCCAAGAACCGCCAGGGCCTTGGGCCCCTGTGGGCGTCCATTGTGCAGGCACACAAAGCGGCAACCTGCAAGATGTCTACGCCCGTATTGACCCGTCTGTTGCTGGAGGCAGTGCAGTTCCAGAGCCCCAAACGCGCCGGCATGTTTCGCCCCAAGATGCGATACGCGCACCAGGGAGGAATGAACCCGCCGGTCATCGTGATCCATGGGAACTCGTTGGAGCACGTGACGGATGCTTACAAGCGGTTTTTGGAGGGGCGCTTCCGAAAGGAGTTTGATCTGGTGGGCACACCTTTACGGATCGAAATGAAAACCTCGCACAACCCCTTCGTGGAAAAGGGTGACGACTGACCCAAAGGGCTCTGGCTTGGCAGGGCCATGTGCCATGTTGTGAGGGGTGCCTCGCTGCTGTGGTAAGGTGCCGGTTTACAACAACATTTCTGAACACGGAGAATATCGTGAGCAATAAAGGCCAGCTTTTGCAAGACCCCTTCCTCAACGCCTTGCGCCGGGAGCATGTTCCTGTTTCCATCTACCTGGTGAACGGCATCAAGCTGCAGGGGCAGATTGAGTCGTTCGATCAGTACGTGGTGCTGTTGCGAAACACGGTGACACAGATGGTCTATAAACACGCGATCTCCACCATTGTCCCAGGTCGCGCGGTTAATTTTTCCACTTCCGACGCCCCTGATGCCGAGAGCAACAACGCTTGAGTTGTTGTTTCTGGAGTATTCCCCGTTACCCTGCGCCTTTGGCCTGCGTGAGCAAGTGGTCTCGCACTAGATGACATCCTCGTCGGTAGAAGGCACCAGGGTGCTGCTGGTCGGAGTGGATTTCGGACTTCCTAACTTTGACGGGGATCTGGAAGAGCTGGGATTGCTCGCCCAAACCGCAGGCATGAATCCTGTTGCTCGCTTGACCTGTAAACGCAAGGCGCCTGATGCTGCGCTGTTCGTCGGCAGTGGAAAAGCGGATGAAATCCGCACGATGGCGCAGATGCATGGGGCGGCTGAGGTCCTGTTTGATCAGTCATTGAGCCCTGCGCAGCAGCGGAACTTGGAGCGCCATCTGGAACTCCCCGTCAATGATCGCACGCTCCTCATTTTGGAAATTTTTGCCCAGCGTGCCCGCAGCCACGAGGGGAAGCTGCAGGTGGAGCTCGCCAGGCTCCAGTATCTGAGCACACGCCTTGTCCGCCGCTGGTCGCACCTGGAGCGCCAGACTGGTGGGATTGGCGCGCGCGGTGGGCCAGGTGAGAAACAGATCGAACTGGACCGTCGGATGATCAGTGACGCGGTCAAACGCACACGCGAACGCTTGGTGAAGGTCAAGCGGCAGCGGTCTACGCAGAGAAGGCAGCGCGAGCGGCGCGACACGTTCAACATTTCATTGGTGGGTTACACCAATGCGGGAAAATCCACGCTGTTTAATGCCTTGGTGAAAGCCCGGGCTTATGCCGCTGATCAGTTGTTCGCTACGCTGGACACCACCACTCGCCAGCTCTATCTGGGGGACGCTGGTCGGTCTGTATCCTTATCCGATACTGTGGGCTTTATTCGGGATCTGCCTCATGGGTTGGTGGATGCTTTCGAGGCAACGCTGCAAGAGGCTGTGGATGCCGACTTGCTGCTTCACGTCATTGACGCTTCCAATCCCGGATTTCCAGAGCAGATGGGTCAGGTCCAGAGGGTGCTGCAGGAAATCGGAGCTGCGGATATACCTCAGATACTGGTGTTCAACAAGCTCGATGCCTTGGAGGCTGAGCAGCGCCCGTTGCAATTGGAAGATCAGTATGAAATGAATGGTCAACCATTGCCTCGCCTTTTTGTGAGCGCCCGCTCCGGAGAGGGCTTGGATTCTCTTCGCCGAGTCCTCTCGGCCAGGGTAATGGCCGCTCAAGCTCAAGAATGCAAGACCCCTGATGGTTCCATTGAATTGCCAGGCGCGGCAACCTGATTCGGCACAATGCCAGCCTTACCAACGCCCTCCAGAGAACTAGAGACTTTGCGCATGAATTTCCAGAATCGCAGCCTACGCTGGGCTACGCTGCCCCAACGTATTCGGGGCATGTTCAATCTCAATGATCCCCGTTGGGGACGTGGCGAAGACGGCAAGTCCGAAGAAGGGGGGCGACCGGAAGAGCGCCCGTCTCTTCCGCAGTCGGGTCAGCGCGGGGGCGACCAACGACCCGGCAATGGGCAGCCACCGGATCTGGATGAACTGTGGCGCGACCTTAACAGGAAGCTCGGAGGCTTGTTTGGACCAAAGAACGGTGGCGGTCGAGGTCCTGGCAATGGTGGCCCTGGCGGCGGTTTTCAGCCCGATATGAAAAACGCAGGCGTGGGGATTGGCCTGATTGCCGGCATCATCTTTGTTATTTGGATGGGGACTGGGTTTTTCATTGTCCAGGAAGGTCAGCAGGCAGTCATCACTCAGTTCGGCAAATACAAGAGTACCGTAGGTGCTGGTTTCAACTGGCGGTTGCCATACCCCATTGAACGACATGAACTGGTTTTTGTGACACAAATCCGTTCTGCTGACGTGGGGCGCGACAGCATCATCAAGAGCACGGGCCTTCGTGAGTCTGCAATGCTTACCGAAGATGAGAATATTGTCGAGATCAAGTTTGCAGTTCAGTATCGCTTGAGTGATGCGCGTGCTTGGCTTTTTGAAAGTAAAAATCCCTCGGAGGCCGTAGTTCAGGCGGCTGAGACCGCCGTGCGAGAGGTGGTGGGGAAAATGCGCATGGATACCGCGCTGGCAGAAGAGCGAGATCAAATCGCGCCGCGAGTTCGCACGCTGATGCAAGCGATTCTTGATCGCTACAAGGTGGGCGTTGAGGTTGTGGGCATCAACCTTCAGCAAGGCGGGGTGCGACCTCCGGAGCAAGTGCAAGCGTCTTTCGACGACGTGCTCAAGGCCGGCCAAGAGCGGGAGCGGGCCAAGAATGAGGCTCAAGCGTATGCCAATGATGTCATTCCCCGTGCCGTGGGCTCGGCCTCCCGTCTGAACGAAGAAGCGGCTGCCTACAAAGCACGTATCGTGGCCCAGGCGCAGGGGGATGCGCAGCGCTTCTCCGCAATTCTTGCCGAGTACCAAAAATCTCCCCAGGTCACGCGGGATCGGATGTATTTGGAAGCAATGCAGCAGATTTACGGAAATGTGACCAAAGTATTGGTCGAATCGCGCCAAGGCTCGAATTTGCTGTATTTGCCGTTGGACAGAATCATGCAAAGTGTTGCGGCTGGCGGTACTGCCCTGGAAGGAGCGTCCACCGGCTCAGCGGCAACGCCGGCGGCGCCTGTAACGCCCTCCTCAACTTTTTCGAATGACCCTCGAGCACGTGATAGCAACCGCACACGTGATCGCGAATCCCGCTAGGAGCTCCCGTGAATAGAGTTGGATTTATTGCGTCGACCCTTCTGGTGGTGCTGGCGCTTCTGAGCTCCATGCTCTTTGTCGTCGACCAGCGTCAATTTGGCGTCCTTTATGCCTTGGGGCAGATCAAGGAAGTGATTACCGAACCGGGGTTGAACTTTAAATTGCCGCCGCCTTTTCAGAACGTTTCGTACATCGACAAACGCCTCTTGACGCTGGATAGCAGTGACACAGAGCCTATGCTGACGGCGGAGAAGCAGCGTGTTGTCATTGACTGGTACGTGCGTTGGCGAATCTCCGAGCCGACAGAGTACATCCGCAACGTCGGGCTGGATGAAAGCGCTGGGGCAATGCAGCTTAACCGTGTGGTGCGCAACGCCTTCCAGGAGGAAATTAACAAGCGGACCGTCAAGGAGCTGTTGTCGTTGAAGCGCGAGGCGCTGATGGCGGATGTGAAGCGCGAGGTTCTTGAAGCGGTTCGGGGTGCCAAACCGTGGGGAGTCGATGTGGTGGATGTGCGCATCACGCGTGTGGACTATGTAGAGGCCATTACCGAGTCGGTGTATCGGCGCATGGAGGCAGAGCGCAAGCGGGTGGCCAACGAACTTCGTTCGACCGGTGCGGCAGAAGGGGAGAAGATTCGCGCTGATGCTGATCGGCAGCGGGAGATTGCCATCGCCAACGCATACCGTGACGCGCAGAAGGTCAAGGGTGAAGGTGATGCGGAAGCCGCGCGCATCTATGCAGAAGCATTCGGTCGCGATCCTCAGTTTGCGCAGTTCTACCGGAGCTTGGAGGCCTATAAGGCGAGCTTCAACAAGAAGAGTGATGTCATGGTATTGGACCCCTCATCCTCCGAGTTTTTCAAGACCTTTCGGGGGAATGGTTCAACTGCTCCTGCTCAGCCCCGCAAGTAATTCTCTGCGCCGCCTGCAACAGCATCGCAGAGTGTCACGCCGCCTAGTTGGCGGCAGCTCGGAACGTCGCGGCAAAGGATGGGTGGGCTTTCTTAGTCTTTAGCGGGCCATCTGCATTGACCCGCAGGTTGGTCGTGCGAACCCCTGCTTGACTGGTGCATTCTTCGCCCTGTCAGGTGCCTTTTTGACCTTCTGCCTTCATAGCTCCAGCAACAACTCAGCCGCGCGTGGATTGTCTAGGGATTCCGCGCTCCCGGTAGAATCGCGGTTTTAACAGCCTTCCCTTTTCTCCATGTCTGCTTGGGTCCTGCCGGATCACATTGCCGATGTCTTGCCGTCCGAAGCGCGGCACATCGAAGAATTGCGTCGCGGGCTGCTAGATACAGCCCGTTGTTATGGCTACGAGTTGGTCATGCCTCCGTTGCTCGAGCACCTGGAGTCTCTGCTGACAGGTACCGGGGAAGCCCTCGATCTGCAGACCTTCAAGTTGGTAGACCAGTTGTCGGGACGATCCATGGGGCTGCGGGCGGACACAACTCCCCAAGTAGCCCGGATTGACGCTCATCTGCTCAATCGCAAAGGTGTGACCCGCCTTTGCTATTGTGGCCCCGTGCTGCACACCCGGCCGGATCGTCCTCATGCTACGCGTGAGCCCCTTCAGTTCGGCGCCGAGATTTATGGGCACGCCGGCCTCGAGGCTGACCTGGAAGCGTTGCTGCTGGCACAAGAGTGCTTGCGCATTGCAAACGTTGGCGATCTCACGATAGATCTCGCGGATGTGCGCATCGTGCGGGGGCTTCTTGCGGGGTTGACGCTGAGCGCTCCGATGCTCAATGGTATTCATGCCGCCTTGGCCGCTAAGGATGCTGGCGAGTTGGCATCGCTATCTCGTGAATTCCCCAGGGAGTCGCGTGAGGGCCTGCAGGCGCTGTTGCAGCTGTATGGAGATGCGTCAGTGCTGGAGGAGGCTAAAAGTGCCTTCCGGAGCTTCCCCGATCTACACAGCGTGCTTTCAAGTTTGAAGTGGATCGCAGCCCATCTTGAGGGTGCCAAGGTGACCTTTGACTTGGCAGACTTGCGTGGTTATGCCTACTACAGCGGCGCGCGCTTTGCGATTTATTCCTTGGGCGCAAGTGATGCGCTGGTGCGAGGCGGGCGGTACGACGAGGTCGGTGCGGTGTTTGGTCGCAACCGTCCTGCAGCGGGCTTCAGTTTGGATGTCAAGCAGGTGGTTGGTGCCGCTCCTCCGCGGGCCCTGAAGGCAGCTATTCGGGCGCCTTGGGGGGGGTCCGGCGATGTGAATGCAGCGATTGCCCAGCTTCGTCAAGCCGGCGAGACCGTTGTGTGTGTTTTGCCGGGGCATGAGAGCGAAGTGGATGAATTCCACTGCGATCGAGAACTAGTGCAGATTGCGGGCCGCTGGGTCGTGCAGGCTGTTTCAGCAATTGAAAATTGAATTGGGTTTGAGATGAAAGCAACCAAAGGTCGCAACGTGGTAGTGGTAGGAACCCAGTGGGGTGATGAGGGCAAAGGCAAGCTTGTTGACTGGTTGACAGAGAGTGCGCAAGGCGTGGTGCGCTTCCAAGGAGGCCACAATGCTGGCCACACGCTGGTGATCAACGGAGTGAAAACCGCTTTGCATCTGATTCCCAGCGGAATTATGCGCCCAGGGGTGAAGTGCTACATCGGCAACGGAGTGGTGCTGTCGGCGGCCAAGCTGTTTGAAGAAATTGAAGGTCTCGAGAAGGCCGGTGTTGAGGTGCGTTCGCGTCTGCGTATTAGCGAGGCATGTCCGCTTATTCTTCCCTTCCATGCGGCGTTGGATGTGGCCCGAGAGGCGGCCAGGGAAGAAGGGGGGGCAGAGAAGATCGGCACGACGGGGCGAGGCATTGGCCCCGCGTACGAAGACAAGATTGCTCGGCGCGCGCTGCGGGTGCAGGATTTGAAGTACCCGGAACGCTTCGCGGCGAAGTTGCGTGACCTGCTCGAATTGCACAACCACGTTCTTACCACCTACCTGCGTTCCGGTTCGTTTGCCTTTGGTGCGATGCTCCAACCGTATCTCCAGAATGGCGAGGTCCAGTTTGACGCTGTATATGCTGAAGCGATGCGGCATGCTGAGTTGCTCAAACCCATGATGGCCGATGTGTCCCGTGAGCTGAATGACGCTCATCGTGCAGGCGCCAATCTTCTTTTTGAAGGCGCCCAGGGTACGCTATTGGATGTGGACCACGGTACTTACCCCTACGTGACGTCCAGTAACTGCGTGGCTGGAAACGCTGCGGCAGGGTCTGGAGTCGGCCCGGGGATGTTGCACTACATTCTTGGCATTACCAAGGCGTACTGCACGCGCGTTGGCGGCGGTCCATTCCCGACGGAGTTGGACTGGGAAGTTCCAGGTACGCCTGGCTATCACATGAGTACCGTTGGCGCTGAAAAAGGTGTCACCACCGGGCGTAGCCGCAGGTGTGGATGGTTTGATGCTGCGTTGCTCAAGCGCAGCGCACAAGTGAACGGTCTGTCGGGTTTGTGCATTACCAAGCTCGACGTGCTGGATGGCTTGGAAGAGTTGCTTCTTTGCACAGGTTACGAGCTTGATGGGGAGCGCATCGATTTGCTCCCCATGGGGGCAGACGACATTGCGCGCTGCACCCCGATCTATGAGTCGCTGCCGGGCTGGGCTGAATCCACCGTGGGGGTTACGGAGTATGCCAAGCTACCCGAGAGCGCCCGCCGTTATCTGGAGCGTATCGAACAAGTCACCGGCGTGCCCATCGACATGATCTCCACCAGCCCCGATAGGGACCACACCATCATGATGCGCCATCCCTATGGCGCCGATTGACGTGACAATCTCTACAACATCTTCGTACATTTCGCTATTCATCCAGGGACCATCGCATGTTGACTGAAGACGGCCAGCACCTTTACGTCAGCTATGACGAGTACCACAGCCTTATCGAGAAGCTAGCTCTCAGGGTGTACCAGTCGGGATGGGAGTTCGATACGATTCTGTGTCTAGCCAGGGGAGGGTTGCGGCCTGGGGACATCCTGAGCCGAATTTTCGACAAGCCCCTTGCCATCATGTCTACCAGTTCCTATCGCGCCGAAGCGGGTACGGTTCAGGGGCACCTGGACATCGCCCGGTTTATCACAACCCCCAAGGGTGAGATTGCTGGCAGAGTATTGCTGGTTGATGATCTTGCTGACTCCGGTCACACATTGCATGCAGTGATCAACATGCTGAAGACGAACTATGCCCCGATCACCGAGCTGCGCAGTGCGGTGATCTGGACGAAAGGTCTGTCGACCTTTACGCCAGACTATTCTGTCGAATTCTTGCCCACCAACCCCTGGATCCACCAGCCGTTTGAGGGCTACGACAGCCTAAGTCCTGAGAAGCTTCTGGAGAAGTGGAGGGTCTGATCGGGGGGGGGGGCTTGGAGAGGCCATCCCCCGAAGCTTGCGCAATTGTCAGGGTTGCTCCTCTGTTGGAATGGGGAAATTTTCTATCCAGCTCTCGTTCAGCTTTCAAAACAGTGCTATAGTTGAGGGCTTCGCTGCTCAGAGGCGCATCCCCGTAGGGGTTAGCTGCTGAAGGGCTGGATTGGTGGTGTTGGGTGCGATGTGCCTGGGGCTGCGGATCT
>NZ_JALEGG010000027.1 GCF_022763525.1 Acidovorax sp. | reverse complement strand
GACCACTGGAACCCGGAAACCCCGGGTGATGTGGCGCTGGCCCAGCGTGTGAAGGCCCACCTGGATGCCGCGCGCGCTGCGCAGTGAACCCAGCGCGGAGCAGATCACCCTTTTAAACTGCCGCCAGCGCTTTCCCATCAAGCGCAAGCAGCTATTTTTTTAGTGGCAATCAGCAGCCCGTGCGCGGTGCAGCAGTTACAGCGCCGTGCGTCGCGCAAAACGCACCACCGTCACACCGGCACGCGCCTGGCGCACCGAAGGCATCACGAGCACGCAGTTGTCGTACGGCGTGACGACAGGTACTCCGTCGTTGTCGCCGATGACCGTCCCGGCCTTCTCGAAAAGTTCGAGCCCCGTGTAAGGCGCCACGAAGCGGAACGCGCTGCTGGTGGCCACCACCGGGCCAGTCACCTCCAGGGCCCATTGCTGCGGCGCGTCGGGCAAGCGCCAGCCCGGCACCAGTTGCGCCAGGCTTTCAGGGCAGAGCACGCCGGACTGCTCCAGGAACCGCACACAGAGATCCTGCGCCACCGCACGGCTGGCCGGGTCGCCGTGGAAGCCGCACTCGACGAGCAGCGAGCGGGTGTCGCCGCCTTGCGCGTCCGGCAAGCCGAAGCGTCCATAGTCGCGCATGCGCACGCCGTCCTGGTGTCCCGCGTCCACCACGATGTGCTCGGGCGTGCGCAGGGCGCGCGCGAGTTCCAGGTTGCGCGGCTGCATGCCCGTGAGCAGCAGCGGGGCAGACGGCTCGTGCATCGAATGAATGTCGAGCAGCCAGTCGGCCCGCGCCACGAAGGGGCGCAGCGCGGCGGCGCGGCGGCGCTCGCGGGTGTCCCCGGCGTCGATGCGCGCGTCCAGCCACTGCCGGTTGAGGTCTTCGTCGGTGAAGCGCGAGGCGTCGTGGTGGCGGGGGTCAAACCGGTCGAACGCATCGAGGTTGCAGAACGCCAGCGTGAGCGTGCCCTGCTGCGGCCGCACGCCCGCTTCGAGCAGGCCCTTCAAGGCCCACGCGCCGCACAGCTCGTTGCCATGGACCAGCGCGCTGACCATCACATGGCGGCCGGGCAGGCCGGAGTCGAAGTGCCAGACACCCTCGGTTCCGGTATTGCCGGCGCGCCAGGCGGTGATGTCGGGAGCGGGCAGTTCAAACGCCAGCGGCTGCACAGCGCAGGGGGTGTTCTCGATGCTGCTGCTCATTCTTCGATCTTTGCGAATTCAACAATCTTCTTGTACTTGGCCACTTCGGCCGCCAGGAACTGGTCGATGTTCACGCTGGGGGCGGCCACCGTGGAACCGCTCGCCTCCATCTTCTTCTTGAACTCGGGCGACTGCAGGGTTTCGTTCAGCGCCTTCTTCACCTTGTCGAACACGGGCTTCGGCAGATGGGCCGGCCCCATCAGCGCGAACCACACGCCGATGTCCACGTTCTTGTACTGGGGCGATTCAGCGAGCGCCGGGATGTCCGGTGTGGTGGGCGAACGCTTGGCTTCGGTCGTCCCCAGGGCAATCACCTTGCCGCTCTTGATGTGCGGCAGGCCGCTGGAAAGCACGAACACGCCGTACTCGAGGTTGTTGCCCAGAAGGTCGTTGGTCAGCGGCGCCACGCCCCGGTAAGGGATGTGCGTCATGAACAGCTTGCCCTGCTCCTTGACCATCTCGCCCGCCAGGTGCAGCGAGGTGCCCACGCCCGAGCTGCCGTAGCTGAACTTGCCAGGGTTCTTTGAGACCTTCTGCGTGAACTCGGCCAGGTTCTTTACGCCCGACCCGGTGGACGCGACCAGCACCAGCGGCTGCGAAGCGATGAGGCCGATGGCGGTGAAGTCCTTCACGTCGTACTTCACCTTCTTGGTCACCAGCTTGTTGATGGCGATCTCGTTGCTGGCGCCCACCAGAAAGGTGTAACCGTCCGGTGCCGCGTTGGCCACCTTTTGCGCGCCGATGGCTCCGCCTGCGCCGCCGATGTTCTCGATCACCACGGGCACACCCAGCCTAGCGCTCAGTTCCGTGGCCACGGTGCGGCCGGTCAGGTCGGTGCTGCCGCCGGGTGGATAGCCCACGACGATGGTGATGGGCTTGGACGGATAAGCATCCTGCGCGAACGCAGGGGCTGCCAGAAGGGCCATGCCGCACGCCAAGGCGGTGCGACGCAGGAAGGAAATGGTTTGCATGCGGGGCTCCAGTGAGTTCTTTGGGGGTGGAGCCATTGTGAAAACCCGGGCCGGCTGACAGGGTGCCGAAATGGCACGAAGCCGTGCCGATTGGATTCCTCCTCCCCAGGAAAACCCGGAGGTATCAGCGCTGCGCCAGCGCTTTCCAGAGCGCTTCGGCCGAGGGACCAAGCCGACGCTTGGGGCGGTACAGGCGGACGTCAAAACGCACTTCCATGCGTGCGTCGCCCGCAGGCGCCAGGCGCTTGGCCTGGCAATCGGCGTGCACCATCGACCAAGGCAGCCAGGCCACGCCCAAGCCTTTTTGCACGTATTCGTAATGCGCGTCGGCCGAGTCGCACTCCACCACCCGCTGCAGCCGGGGCGCATTCGGGTTTTGGGACAGATGGTCTTCCACCAGCCGGCCCAGCGCGAGCTGGGGCGCATAGGCCAGGTAAGGCACAGGCAGGTGGTCCTGCCCAAAGCGGTGCAGCGCGTGTCCTTGCGCCGTGGCCCGGGAAATGGGCACCAGCCGGTCCGATGCCACGGTCAGATGCAGAAACTGCCGCGCATCCAGCCGGACCGCCAGCGCCGGATGGTGGTACACGAGCGAGAAGTCGGCTTCGCTTCGCTCCAGCAAGGCCACGGTGTCGGCCAGCGCCCGCGTGCGGATGCACAACTCGCCGCCCTGAAGCACAGGCTGCAGCCGCACCAGCCAGTCAGCCACCACCGTGCGGGCCAGGGTGCGTCCGGTGGCCAGCGTCACGGTGCGGGCCTGCCGCCCGGCCAGGCTTTGCAGCTCCTCGTGCGATTGCGCCAGGCTGCGCGCCATGTGGGCGGCCGTTTCCAGAAAACTCTGCCCGGCAGGGGTCAGGGTGACGGGGCCGCCGCCGCGCTCCACCAAGGGCGTCCCGGCCCAGGCCTCCAGCGCGCGGATGCGGCGGCCAAAGGCAGGGTGCGTGACATGCCGCAGCTCAGCTGCCCGCGTGTAGCTGCGCTCCTGCGCGAGCACGATGAAGTCTTCGAGCCATTTGAGCTGCATGGGGATGATCCGGGTGCAGCTGCGGCGTGAAGGCTGTAGGAGCTGAAAGTGGTGTCAGCGCGCGCGGGCTGCTTCGAGCACCGCGCGGGTGCGCTGGGCCTCGGTGCGCGCCGCCGCGGCAAAGTCGTCGCCCTTGGAGGCGTACAGGATGGCCCGCGACGAGTTCACGATGATCGGCCCGCCGTCGCGGAGCCCGGCGCGCACCGTGGCCGCTGCGTCTCCGCCCTGGGCCCCCACACCGGGGATCAGCAGAGGAAGCGTGGGCGCAATGCTGCGCACCCGCTCGATTTCCTGCGGGTAAGTCGCACCCACCACCAAGCCAAGCTGGCCGTTCTTGTTCCAGGGACCTTGCGCCAGGCGAGCCACGTGTTCATACATCAGCGGCTGCCCTTCCACGCTGGCCAGGCGCTGGGTCTGCAGGTCGTCGCCCCCTGGGTTGGACGTGCGGCACAGCAAGAACGCGCCCTTGCCATGGTAGGCCAGGTAGGGCTCGATCGAGTCGAAGCCCATGAAGGGCGAGAGCGTGACCGCATCGGCACCGTAGCGCTCGAAGGCCTCCTTGGCGTACTGCTCGGCCGTGGAGCCAATGTCGCCACGCTTGGCATCCAGGATCACAGGCACGTGCGGCGCGTTGGCGCGCATGTGCTGCATCAGCCGTTCGAGCTGGTCTTCGGCGCCGTGGGCCGCAAAGTAGGCGATCTGCGGCTTGAAGGCACACACCAGGTCGGCCGTGGCGTCCACGATGGCAGCGCAGAAGTCATAGATCTTGTGCGCATCGCCCTGCATTCCCGCAGGAAACCGCGTGGGCTCCGGGTCCAGGCCCACGCACAGCAGGGAGTTGTTTTGCGCCGTGGCGTCGCGCAGCATGTCGATGAAGGTCATGGGGCGTGATTTTAAGTGGGGGCCCGACGGCTGCCGCGGCGGCGGGCTGCCCGCCCCGGCAGCCTGCGCCAAGACAAAAAGAAAAAGGCCGTCGAAACGGCCTTTTGCGGGATAGCAGCTTGGCTGCGGCTCAGCGGGGCACGGCCAGCAGACGCTGAACGTCGCGGTCGTTGGGCAGCGCGTAGTCATGGCCGCGGACGATGCGGCCATCTTCCGTGCGGACCAGCTTCAGGCTCACATAGGTGAAGTTGGCCGCGGCAGAGTAGGTGCCCACGAGGACCAGCGAAGCGTTGTGGCTGCGCGCGATGTCCTTGATTTCACGCGACAACAGCAGCTCGCCAGCACCTTCGCGCACGAACACATCGCCGCGCAGCTTGATTTCCTTGACGTTGAAACCGCTGGCAGCCATGTGCGAAGCGTATTGCTCGGACAGCGTGCGGCCCAGGGGGGCGGAGCGGCTCAGATCGTTCACGTTGACGACCGTGGCCACCAGAACGGGCCCCGTGCCGGCCACGCTCAGGTCGAAACCGGCGGTGAGCTTGCCCACGGCCTCGCGGCTGCTGGTCAAGAACTGGTTGTTGGCGGCTTCCTGGTATGTGGGCTCGGTGCGCACCGGGGTACCGTTGTTGGCACAGCCTGCGAGCAGGGCTGCGGCAGCCACCGCGGTCAGAATTGCAGCGGATTTCATTGCGAGACCACCTTCATGTTGACGTTCCGGTAGTGCGAGGGACGCAGGAACAGTGGCGTGTCTGCGTTTTCGAGGTAGTACACATCGGTCTTGCGGGCAACGTACTGGCCGCCGCGCGTGACCGTGGTCGTCAGGATCAGCTCGGTGTTGGTGGGACCGCCGGAGTTGATGCTGGCGCCGTAGTCGGCCAGGGCCGTCAGGCCCAGGCCGGCCAGCAGCTGGGCATCCACGTGCTCATGACGCAGGCCGTAGGCGGCCATCAGGCCCGCCGCGATCATGGTGAACTGGCCGGGGATGAAGTGGGGCCGGGGGCTGTTGTGACGGACCACTTGCGTGTTGTAGGTCACATTCAGTGCCGGGCCGGGGTCCTGCATCACGGGCGCGCCGCTCTGGACCATTTTGGTGATCAGGAATTCGCGGAATGCCAGGTCAAACGCGCTGGGGTTGGGTGGCAAAGCCACGTGCAGCTGCGTGCCAGGGGCGACGCCCGTCTTGTCAAGCGTGCTGAGGGTTTGGGCAACGACGTCGTTGGAGACGAGTTCCCAGTGGCCCGCAGAGCGCACCTTGGGTTGCGAGGTCAACTCAAAGTTCTCCGCCAGGGGGATGGGCGAACGGTATGCACATCCCGCCAAAGTAGCCACAGCGCCGGCGAGCACCGCCAAGCCGACTGCCTTTGAAAATTTCATGATTCCCTCCTACGGAACTTTGACAGGCGGGGACATGAACAGATACATCCCACGCGATTGAAAAATAATTCTGGGCGGGATACTCAACAAAAACAAGAAAAAAATGAGGTAACTGCGCCCAGGGACACGCAATTCGTTGTTTTTGGTCACAGATCGGCGTGCTTGCTTACGCCGATCTGCATTTGCTTGTGTCTATTTCAGTAACAAAAATCAAGCAGAAGTAACCGCGCGTTTTTCGAGAATCTCGAATGCAGGCAGGGTCTTGCCTTCGAGTACCTCCAGGAACGCCCCGCCGCCTGTGGAGATGTAACCCACCTGCTTTTCGATGCCGTATTTGGCGATCGCCGCCAGGGTGTCACCACCGCCGGCAATGCTGAACGCAGCGGATTCGGCAATGGCCTTGGCAATCTCGCGCGTGCCGTTTTCAAAGGCTGCGAACTCGAACACGCCCACCGGGCCGTTCCATACGATGGTGCCAGCGGATTTGAGCTGGGCGGCGAGTCGGGCGGCGGTCTCGGGACCGATGTCCAGGATCAGGTCATCCTCGGCCACGTCCTTGGCTGCCTTGACTGTAGCGGGTGCGTCAGCGGCAAACGCTTTGGCGGTCACCACGTCGGTCGGAATCGGCACATCGGCGCCGCGCGCCTTCATGGCGGCGATGACGGCGCGTGCTTCGTCCAGCAGATCGGGCTCGGCCAGGCTTTTGCCGATGGGCAGGCCGGCGGCCAGCATGAAGGTGTTGGCGATGCCCCCGCCCACGATGAGCTGGTCGACCTTGTCGGCCAGGCTCTTGAGGATGGTGAGCTTGGTCGAGACCTTGGAGCCCGCCACGATGGCCGCCAGCGGCCGCTGGGGATGGGCCAGCGCCTTGGTGAGGGCGTCGATCTCGGCCGACAGCAGCGGGCCGGCGCAGGCGATGGGGGCAAACTGCGCGATGCCGTAGGTGGTGCCTTCGGCGCGGTGGGCGGTGCCGAAAGCGTCGTTCACGAAGATATCGCACAGGGCTGCCAGCTTGTGCGCCAGCTCTTCCTTGTTCTTCTTCTCGCCCACGTTGAGGCGGCAGTTCTCCAGCAGCACCACTTGGCCGGGCGCGACGGTGACGCCGTCCACCCAGTTCGCCACCAGCGGCACCTCGCGGCCCAGCAGCTCGGCCAGACGCGCGGCCACGGGGGCCAGCGAGTCCTCGGGCTTGAATTCCCCCTCGGTTGGGCGGCCCAGGTGGCTGGTCACCATGACGGCGGCTCCGGCGTCCAGCGCCATGCGGATGCAGGGGATCGATGCGCGGATGCGGGTGTCCTCGGTGATGCGGCCGGCATCGTCCTGGGGAACGTTCAGGTCGGCGCGGATGAAAACGCGCTGGCCTTGGGCCTTGCCTTGGGCGCACAGATCGGAAAAGCGGAGGATGTTCATGGCAGAGGTGAGATAGGGAAATGGAGGCTCGGGGGCCGCCATTTTAGTGATCAAGGGTGCATGACCGCGGCCGCTCCAGGTCAGTTGCACCCGCGGCGCTGACTTGCTGGGCGATGCCCAGCCGCGCAGCGGCTCAGGGGGGCTTCTCTACCAGTTCCAGCCGATGTGCAGCGGCAGGTACACCACCATGCCAACCACGATGGTGCCCAGGATGCCGCGCCGCCAGAAGTAGTAGGCGGTGGCGCTCAGGACGGCAGGGATGCGGGCGTCCAGGAACGTATCGATGAGTTCGCCCCGGGTCATCAGGATCTCGGGGGCGATTACGGCCGTCAGGGCGGCCAGAGGGGCGTACTTGAGGCCGCGCTTGAGCCAGTCGGGCAGCGGCAGCTCGCGCTCGGGGATCATGAAGAACGAGCGAGACACCACGGTGATCACGGCCAGGCCGAAGATGACGATGGCGGGTTCGATCCAGGACCAGTCATTCATCATGGATGGCGCTCCTCGCGCAGTGGCACCACATCGCCCGCCTCGACCTGCTCGCGTTCTTCAGGTGGCAGCACGCTGTCAGCGGGCAACAGGACCAGTTCGGGCTTGTGGCGACGGCGGTCTACCGCCTCCATCAAGAGGCCTGCGGCCACCGCCGCCGCAATGGCCACCAGGATGTTGAGCTTGAGCGGCAGCGCAAACGCGGCAATCGCCGCCGTGGCGGCGACCGCGGTGGCCAGCCAGGTGGCCCGGTCGAACAGCAGCGACAGCAGCACGCCCAGCAGTGCCAGCACGCCCGCAAACCCCAGGCCCCAGGACAGCGGCACGGCATTGGCCAGCAGAATGCCAGCGATGGACGGCACCTGCCAGGCCAGCCAGTTGGTGCTGGCCGCGCCCCAGAAGTAGGGCACCTGCTCGGCCTGGGGGCGTGGCTCGGGAAAGCGCTTCATGAATGCCACGTAGATCACATCGCCGCTGAAATAGCCCACCGCCAGGCGCTGGCGCAGCGGCAGGTGCGCGAAGTAGCTGCGCCACATGCTGCTGAAGATCACGAAGCGCAGGTTCACGCAGCTGGCCGTCAGCCAGACCACCCACAGCGGCGCCCCCACCGCCATCAGCGGGATGACCGCCAGCTGCGCACTGCCCGCATACACCACCAGCGACATGAAGATGGCCATGCCTACGGGCAGCCCGCTCTTGACCATGACGACGCCGGTGACCAGGCCCCAGGCCCCGATGCCCACGGCCGTGCCCGCCATGTCGACGGCGGCCACGCGAAAGGAGGGGTGGCGCAGTGTGTTGCCGATGGCGGCCCGGCGGCTCATGCCGGTGTCGCGGCGATAGTGGGCGCAGCGCCCAGCACCATGCCGGGCTGCAGGTCAAAGCCCCGCAAGAAATCGGCCGCTGCGAGCCGCTTGCCCCCCGCGCGCTGCAAGGTGGTCAGGCGCAGCGTGCCTTCGCCGCAGGCGACCGTCACTCCGTCGCCATTTACCGACAAAATTTGGCCATGGCGCTTATCCGTATTGGATTTATTGCTATCAATTTCACAACTCCACACTTTGATCGTTTCCCCGGCGCACTCGGTGCTGGCTCCGGGGAAGGGGTCAAACGCCCGAATACGCAGGCCGATCACGGTGGCGGGCAGCGACCAGTCGATGGTGCTCTCGGCCTTCTCGATCTTGTGGGCGTAGGTGATGCCCTCGGCGGGCTGGGGTACGGCCTTCAGCCCTCCGCAGGCGGCCAGTTCCAGAGCCTCAACGATCATGCGGCCCCCGAGAGCGGCAAGCCGGTCGTGCAGGGTGGCCGTCGTGTCCGTGGGGGCAATGGCCAGCCGCTCCATCAGCAGCATGTCGCCGGTGTCCAGGCCAGCATCCATCTGCATGATGGTGATGCCGGTTTCGGCATCCCCGGCCTCGATGGCGCGATGGATGGGCGCGGCGCCCCGCCATCGGGGCAGCAGGCTGGCGTGGATGTTCAGGCAGCCTTGGGCCGGGAGGTCCAGCACCCACTGCGGCAGGATGAGTCCATAGGCGGCCACCACCATCACATCGGCCTGCGCAGCCACCAGCGCATCGCGCGCGGCGGCTGCATCGTCGGGGTATTTGCCGTCAAGGCGCAGGCTGCGGGGCTGCGCCACCGGGATGCCGTGTTCCAGCGCGCATTGCTTGACGGGGGAGGCCTGCAGCTTCATGCCGCGCCCGGCGGGGCGGTCGGGCTGGGTCAGGACCAGGGGCACCGTGAACCCTGCGGCCAGCAGCCGCTCCAGCGCCACGCGGGCAAATTCGGGCGTGCCGGCAAAGATGACTCTCATGGGTAACCGTTGTCAGGAGGTAAGTACGCACTCAGTCGCGCGTGTTGTCAAAATGGGGCAACTCGTCCGTGAACAGCACCATCCGCACCACACCCTCGGGGTCCAGGTGCACGTGCGCGAGGCGCAGGTCGGAGTTCTGGCGGAAGCGGTAGGTCCAGATGTCGCCCTCAAAGCGCGCCACACGCTCCACGCGCAAGGGCGCACCAAAGGTGCGCTGCACGTCGGCGGCAGTCCACACGCCCACGGGAAGATTCTCAAAGCGCGCCTGCGTCAGCACCTGCTCGTTGCGCACCAGCCTGCCGCTGGCGTCGAAATCGAGGTTGTAGGCCGCAAACCCTGCAGGCAGTTCGGAATACAGCAGGCGCTCGCCGCCCGGCAAGGGGAACGAGGCTGTAGGCACCCCAAGCCGGGCCACCACGTCGGCACGCAGTGCGCCGGGCGCCTCACGGGCCGGCAGCGCACAGCCCGCGAGTTGAACGACCAGCGCCGCGAGCGCCAGCACTCCGCCGCCCCTGAGGACGCGAAGCGCCGGCCGCGTCACTCGCGCGCCCCCCGCTGCTGCTTGATCATCTTGGTCTTGATGCGGTTGCGTTTGAGCGGGGAGAGGTATTCCACGAAGACCTTGCCCATCAGGTGGTCCATCTCGTGCTGGATGCACACGGCCAGCAGGCCGTCGGCCTCAATGACGCGGGACTGGCCCTGCTCGTCCAGTGCGCGCACATGCACGGCATCGAAACGCTCCACCCCATCGTAGATGCCAGGCACCGAGAGGCAGCCTTCCTCGTTGAGGTGCTTTTCTGCGCTGGTCCAGACCAGTTCGGGATTGATGAGCACCAACGGCTGGTTGCGCTCCTCGGAAACGTCGATGACCACCAAGCGCTCGTGTACATCCACCTGCGTAGCGGCCAGGCCGATGCCATGGGCGTCGTACATGGTTGCCAGCATGTCGGAAACCAGCGCCCGCACACGGTTGTCCACGGCCTGAATGGGCCGTGCCACCTTGTGAAGCCGAGGGTCGGGGAAACAGAGAATGGGAAGGATTGCCATGAAAGCTGCCAAGAGATGTCGCTATTTTCGCCACTTTTAGGGTCGGCAGCAGTGCGGCTAGCCAATAATCGTTGCCGAATCAAGGGCTTGAGCAGAGAATCTGAGAAAGTTTGTAATGACTTGCCCGGCCGCTCGCCTGCCGCGAGAGCCAAGGCGCCAGCGAGGGGGCGTTTCCCAATGCATGAGAAAAGGAACAACATGACAGCATTCACCAGCGTGCGGCAGACCGCCTTGGGCGCGCTCACCATCATTGCTGGCGTTTTGCTGGGGTCATCAGCCCAAGCGCAAAACTACCCGGTTTCCAGCGATCAGCGTGCCACGGCGCAACAGGTTTCCGAACGCGGCATTCCCCTGTCCGAGCTGACGCCCAACGCACCCGACACCTACACCGTCAAGCGCGGCGACACCCTCTGGGGCATTTCGGGCCTGTACCTCAAGCGCCCCTGGCGCTGGCCCGAGCTGTGGGGCATGAACCTCAAGGCCATCCCGAACCCCCACCTCATCTACCCCGGCCAGACGCTTTACCTGGACAAGGACGGAAGCTACGCGCGCCTGCGGACCACGCCACCCGGCGCGCCGGAATCCGAGCCCCAAACGGTGCGTGTGTCGCCCCGTACGCGCAGCGACAGCCTGGCCAGCACCGCGCTGCCCACGCTCAAGCCCCACCTCATCGAGCCGTTCCTCGTCGAGCCCCTGGTGGTCGACGCCGACGTGCTGCTGCGCGCCCCCCGCATTGTGGCCACCACCGAAGACCGCGTGCTGATGGCGAGCGGTGACCGGGCCTATGTGCGGGGTGATGCTGCGGCGCCGGTGCGCGCCGAACCTGGCGAACCTCGTTTCTTCCGCGTGTTCCGAGATGCCGTGGCCATGAAGGACCCGGTGACCGGAGAAATCCTGGGCTACGAAGCGCAGTACCTGGGCAAAGCCGAACTGGTACGCGGCGAAACGTTTGAAGACCTCCCCAACGGCAAGGGCGGGCGTGTGGCTGAGTACGTGCCTGCCACCGTGGATCTTTCAGGCACCAAGGAAGAAATCCGCGCAGGCGACCGGCTCTTGCCAGCTCCCGAGCGCGTTTTTACCAGCTACACCCCGCGTGCTCCGCAGATCGAGGTGGATGCCCGGGTCGTTTCCATCTACGGCAGTTTCTCGGCCGCCTATGCGGCCCAGAACCAGGTAGTGGCCATCAACATGGGCTCGCAGGATGGCATCGAACCCGGCCATGTGCTTTCGCTGCTGACCAAGGGCGATCGCATCAAGGACACAACCGACGCTGCCAAGACCACCATCAAGCTGCCCAGCGAAAACAACGGCACCGCCATGGTGTTCCGTACCTTCGACCGTGTCTCGTACGCGCTGTTGCTTGAAATCCGCAGCGGTGTGCGCGTGGGCGACCGCCTCGTGAATCCGCAGGAATAACTGCGGGGCCGCACCCGGGCCGCCCGTCCGCCGATGAGGTGGAGGCGGCTTTTTTCATTGGGCCCGTTCTTTCTCACGATACTGCTCCCATGGACCGCAACGAACTGGGCGCTTGGCTGCGCCTGACCCTTTCACTTGGCGTCGGCAACAGCACCGCACGGCGCCTGCTGGCACGCTTCGGCCTGCCTCAGGAGATCTTTCGCCAGCCCGAATCGGTCCTGCTGCAGTGCGCGACGCCCGCACAGGCCAAGGCGCTTTGCGAAGTGCCCCCCGCATGGGAAGCCCTGGTCGAGACCACCTTGCAATGGCTCGCAGAAGCGCCTTCACAAGGCCCCGCCCGCACGGTGGTCACGCTGGGGGATCCACGCTATCCGCAATTGCTGCTGGACACGGAAGACCCCCCGCTGCTGCTGTACCTGATGGGACCGGCGCGGCTGGTGGAGCAGGCACCGTTTCCCCCGGGGCGATGCCTGGCCGTCGTGGGAAGCCGCAACCCGACGGCGCAGGGAGCCGAACATGCCCGATTGTTTTCTCGCGCCCTGCGAGAGGCCGGCTTCACCATCGTTTCGGGCCTCGCACTGGGCGTGGATGCCGCAGCGCACGAGGGCGCGCTCGACGGTGCGGCATCGTTGGCAGATACAGACCCAGCCACCATCGCCGTGGTCGGCACGGGGCTGGATCGCGTCTATCCCCGCAAGAACCTCGACCTCGCGCACCGCATTGCCGCGCGCGGCCTGCTCGTCAGCGAATACCCCCTCGGCACGCCGCCCCTGGCGGCCAACTTTCCCAAGCGCAACCGCATCATCTCGGGCCTCTCCCAAGGCACGCTGGTCGTGGAGGCGGCGCTCGCTTCCGGCTCGCTGATCACCGCCCGGATGGCTGCCGAGCAAGGCCGCGAGGTTTTCGCGATCCCTGGCTCCATCCACGCGCCGCAGTCGCGGGGGTGCCACGCACTCATCCGCCAGGGCGCCAAACTGGTGGAATCGGCGAAGGACGTGCTGGAGGAACTGCGCACACCGAGCGTTGCGCCGAATACGCATGCCGCCGCCGACGCACCACCACCGATCGCGGAGGATGCAGTCTCCGCCGTCCCCTGCACGGAAAGCCCGCTGCTGCAGGCGCTGGGCTTTGATCCAATGGGGGTGGACGCCTTGGTGGCGCGCACCGGCATGGATGCCGCCTCGCTGCAGGTCGAGTTGCTGGAACTGGAGCTCGAAGGATGCGTGGCGCGCTTGCCTGGCGGTCTGTTTCAGCGGATCGGGAGCGCATAGCGCTCGTCTGGCGACCCAAGGCACGGCGCAGACGGCATCCACACTGAACCCGGGGGCTGTTCAGGCAACGGCGCAAACTGGCGCTGCCGCGCGCGAATCCCTCAATCGAGCAGCCGCTCGGGATTGGCGTCCAGCTTGGCCAGCGCGTCGCGTGTGGCGCGCAGCGTCAGGCCCTCTTCATCCTGCGGCACCAGCAATCCGGCCTGCAGGTAGGCGGCCAGCCGGCGCAACTGGATTAGGTAACTGCTGCCATCCACCGCCGCGAACAGATGCAGCTGCTTGCGCTGGCTGTGCCACGCGTATTGCACCTGGGCAGAAGCCCCATTGTGGTCCAGGGTGTACCAGGTGCCCGGCTGCAGTTCCTGGCCCCACGCCACCATGGCCTCGTCCACCGGGGCGCCGTTGTC